>CAMBPV010000022.1 GCA_945869695.1 Prosthecobacter debontii | reverse complement strand
CCTGAACCCAACACTGGAAAAGCTGGCTCCCTTTTGCGTGAAGAGGTCACGGAGGAGGACATCGCACGCGTCGTTGCCAATTGGACCGGCATCCCCGTCTCTCGCCTCCAGGAGGGTGAACGTGCAAAACTCGTCAAAATGGAAGATCGTCTGGGCGATCGAGTCGTCGGTCAGAAAGAGGCCATCGCCGCGGTGAGCAATGCCGTCCGCCGCGCACGAGCAGGGATTCAGGATGAAAACCGACCCATCGGCAGCTTTCTCTTTCTGGGCCCAACAGGTGTGGGTAAAACGGAACTGTGCAAAGCCCTAGCGGAGTTTCTGTTCGATGATGAGGGCGCGATGACCCGTATCGACATGTCTGAATACATGGAGAAACACAGCGTGAGCCGCCTCATCGGAGCTCCTCCCGGTTACGTCGGTTACGACGAAGGGGGACAACTAACCGAGGCCGTCAGACGGAGGCCCTACAGTGTGGTTCTCTTTGATGAAGTGGAAAAAGCGCACCCCGATGTGTTCAACTCCCTACTTCAGGTGCTCGATGATGGCCGGATCACAGATGGTCAGGGGCGGACGGTTGACTTTAAAAACACGGTCATCATCCTCACCAGCAACATCGGCAGCAGCGCCATCCAAGATGTGTCGAATCCCGAGCAGCGGGATGCACTTGTGCGCGAGTCGCTGAAGCAGTTCTTCCGACCTGAATTCCTTAATCGCATCGACGAAATCGTGATCTTTGATCGTCTCAATGCCGAGCAACTGGATCACATTGTGAAGCTGCAACTCCAACGCGTCACCGAAAGGCTATCGAAACAAAACATTCACCTCACCGTGACGGATGAAGCCACACGATTCCTCGCCGATGTTGGATTCGATCCCGTTTATGGAGCCCGCCCGCTGAAGAGAGCGATCCAGAAGCACCTCCTCGATCCTCTCTCCCTCGCCGTCCTAACAGGTAGCTTCAAAGATGGGGACGCCATCACTGCTGCAGCTAAGGAAGGAAAAATCACATTCCTCACCTGAGAATCAGACTGAGTGGCGGCTCGACGGCCGCCACTCGGAAGTCTTCAATCAAACGTTAAGCCATCCGGCCGCAGCAGGATTTGTACTTCTTGCCTGATCCGCAAGGGCATGGATCGTTTCGTCCCACCTTTGGCAGTTCCTTTTTCACTGCGCTTGGAATGATGAGTCGGGGGCCAGTCGGCTGCGGCTCTGCCGCAGGAGCAGCAGCACTTGAGTTGGCCGTGGAACTCGAGTTCAAAGCGGGTGTCGAGTTCTCCTCCCCGGCCGGACGTTGCCGAGCCTGCGCAACATGGGCCAGAAACTGCTCGAAAGCGGCTAGCTGTTGAGTGCTGCGGAACAAATTCCCAAGAACCTCACCATTGATGTTTTGCATCAGTTCCGAGAAGATATTGAAGGCTTCTTGCTTGAACTCAATCAGCGGATCCTTCTGTCCATAAGAGCGTAATCCAACACCCTCCTTCAAGGCATCCAATGCATAGAGATGCTCCTGCCAAAGCCTATCGATGGCGTTCAGCAAAATCATCTTTTCGATCTCCTGCAAGGCAACCGGGGCAGCACCCTGCGTTTTCAGATCATAGGCGTGCAGGATACGATCTCTGAGGAAAACGGCATTTCCTTCAAAGTCACGAGTCTCGAACTGAGCGTCTTTTTCACTGAGGCCGATCGGAAACGTGACATTCACCCAACTGAGAAGCGCTTTGTAATCAGGCTGCTCATCGGTTTTTTCACTCGGAATGAAATCCGTCAAACGCTCGCGGATGGATTTGTCCACCGAGTCATTGATCAACAAACGGGGATCGAGACTGTTCAGTACATCGTTGCGCCATTCATAAATAACCTCGCGCTGCTGATTCATCACGTCATCGTACTCGAGGACGCGTTTACGCCAGGTGTAGTTCCGCTGCTCCACGCGCTTTTGAGCGGTTTCGACACTGCGGTTCAGCCACGGATGCTGAAGTTCTTCCCCTTCCTTCATGCCGAAACGGTCCATGATCTTGGTCATGCGATCTGCGGCACCAAAGTTCCGCATGAGATCATCCTCAAAGCTGAGGAAAAACTTACTCTCACCTGGATCGCCCTGTCGTGCGCAGCGACCCCGTAGCTGCCTGTCAACGCGGCGCGACTCATGCCTTTCAGTCGCTAGCACAAACAGACCGCCTAGCTCCGCAACTCCTGGCGCCAGCTTAATATCCGTGCCACGACCCGCCATGTTGGTCGAGATGGTCACGGCCCCATTATGACCCGCGCGGGCCACGATCTCGGCTTCTTGGCGGTGATACTTTGCATTCAAAACGGCGTGCGGAATCCTCTCACGCTTCAGCATGCGTGAAACGGTTTCAGACGCGTCCACGCTCGCCGTTCCGACAAGAATCGGTTGGCCCTTGGCGTGAAGCTCTTTAATGAGTTCAATGCAGGCATTGTACTTTTCACGGCGCGTCTTGTAGATGCTGTCATTCTGATCCTTCCGTTTGATGGGGCGATTCGTCGGGATGTTCAGAACATCGAGTGCATAGATGTCATGGAACTCAGCGGCATCCGTTTCGGCCGTTCCCGTCATGCCGCCAAGCTTCTGATACAGACGGAAGTAATTCTGAATCGTGATCGTTGCCAGAGTTTGAGTCTCAGCATCGATCTGCACCCCCTCTTTTGCTTCGACAGCTTGGTGGAGACCATCGCTCCAGCGGCGACCCGGCATTTTACGGCCAGTGCCCGCATCCACGATCACGACCTTGTTCTCTTCCACCACGTATTCGACATCCTTCTCGTAAAGACAGTAAGCTCTGAGGAGCTGACTGATCTGATGAATGCGCTGTCCCTGATGATCGAGACGATCCGCCAATTCGGATTTTTTGTCCATCTTCTGCTGATCGGTCAGACCGCTGTCGCCATCGATCTCAGAGTAAAGTGTGGCAAGGTCAGGAAGCACGAAAGCATCGGGATCATCAGGATTGATGAAACTGCGCCCCATTTCAGAAAGATCAGCTTCATGGGACTTCTCTTCGACTGAGTAATAGAGTTCTTCCTTGAGTTTGAAGAGGTCGATTTTCTGCTGGTCGGCATGGAATGTCAGCTCAGATTTTTCCATGGCCTTTCGGAGATCTGTATCCTCCATCGCACGGAGGAGCGCCCGATTTTTCGGCATTCCCAAACGAGTTTGGTAAAGCTTTCTCCCCGCTTCTTCCATCTCACCCTTTTCGGCATGTTCCTTGGCCTCAGTCACCAGCCTCGCACAAAGTGCATTTTGACGTCGAACCAATTGATCGACCAACGGTTTGTAACGATCATACTGGTGAGTCGAGACGGTCACCGGACCGCTGATGATAAGGGGAGTCCGCGCTTCATCGATGAGGACCGAGTCCACCTCGTCAATCACCGCGAAATAGTGCCCGTGCTGGACCTGCTGCTCACGACTCGATGCCATTCCATTGTCCCGCAGGTAATCGAAGCCAAACTCGCTATTCGTTCCGTAAGTGATGTCGCACTCATACTGCTCACGCCGAAAGTGTGGAGGCTGGTCATTTTGGATACAGCCCACTGTGAGGCCGAGAAACTTATAGAGGTGCCCCATCCAGTCAGAGTCGCGTCGTGCGAGGTAGTCATTCACCGTGATGACGTGAACACCGCGCCCGGTCAGCGCATTGAGCGTCACGGGCAGAGTCGCCACCAGCGTTTTACCTTCCCCCGTCGCCATTTCCGCGATCATCCCGCGATGGAGAGCCGTTCCTCCAACGAGCTGAACGTCGAAGTGAATCATTTCCCATCGCAGCATTTGATCCGAGACCATGATCTCGCGCCCACAGAGCCGACGCGCAGCGTTCTTCACGACGGCGTAAACCTCAGGCAAGATCTCAGCCAGCATCTCCTGCTCGATGTCGGCAAACTTGGGTTGGATCTCATTCCACTCTTCACGCGCCCCATCAATGATCGCTCTTTTTGCATCTTCAGTTTGGCCCTTTGCCTTCGCAAAACGCTCGGCATCGAGTGATCCGAAATGCACCTTCAAACGAGTAAACACATCGCTCAAATGATCCAAGCAAGCATCCAACTCTTCTTCAGCGGCAATGCGGAGCGAGACACCCCCCAAAAACTTGGGGGTGTGAAAGCAGCGGAACTGGTCTTTCCACTTCTGCGTCCGCTCTCTAAGTACCTCCTCCGGCATTTGCTGGAGTTCCTGTTCGATGCGATTGATTTCAGCCACCACCGGCCACAGGCGCTTGACGGTGCGCTGGTTTTTGGTTCCGATGATTTTTTTGATGATCCAGTTAAACATGATGCGAAAATAGCCTGAGAGAAAAGACTGTCCCGAGAGCAGGCTGCGAGCCAGACCCGAGGGGGAGGCGTATTCTGGCGTAAATCAGGCTGTGTGCAACAAGGGTTGCAGGTTCAGTTCCAAATCCTAAGACGAGGCTTTGACTGGTTCACGAAGGGTTTATCTGCTATCCGTCATGCCATTTGCCATCATGAAACTTCGCTTCTCCCCATCCGCCTGCTTCCTCTGGGTGGCGCTGCTCGGCCCCTGTTCGGGCTTCACCCAGACTGCGGGTGAGCCTCCTTTTCCCGATCCTCCCCACACTCACGAGCGACCCGTCGCAGCCGACGAAGCCAAGACTGCCGCCTCGTTCTACAACCCTGCACCTCCTCGTGAAAACACAGCGGTCACGGTGGATTGGAAATTCTTGGATCGCACCGAGGTCACTGTTTCAGACGGAGTCAAAGATGCAGACATTCGATATCCCGCCGAGATCAAAGCGCTGGATGGAAAGCGTGTTCGAATCATCGGATTCATGGCACCGTGGGAGAAACTAACCGATCTCTCCGAGTTCATGCTCATCCCTTTCGAAATTGGATGTACTTTTTGCAATCCGCCTCCCGTCACCCAGGTGATTCTCGTGAAACAAAAGGCTAACCCAATTCGAGGAACACCCCCATTTGCCCCAAAATCCATTACCGTCACGGGCACCCTCAGACTCTTCACTTTCGACAGCCCCCACCCTGCTCATCAGGCTGACTTTATGTATGCCCTTGATGATGCCACTCTTGAACTGAGCCCAGGCAAGTCAGGAAAAGGCCTTCCGACGCCCTCCATCTTCAAACGAAAGCCCTGAAAACGGCATTGGACCAAGCTCCCGACATTCTGGAACAATTCGAGGCCGACAACGTCCCGCTTGCGGTCATGGACTTCCTCTGGGCCAACGGTTGGCGAAATTTTGGCAGCACCTTTTTCCGCTACAGTCTTCAATGGGATGAGTTGACCGCGAGTCACCAATTGATCCAACCCCTGCGAATCCCTGCAACCGAGTTCGCGCTATCAAAAAACCAGCGTCGTGTTCTAAAAAGGAATCTGGACATCCGGTGGGAGATCGAACCCGCAACAGTCAGCCCTGAGGTTCAATCGCTCTTTCAATCCCACAAGTCCCGATTCAGCTCGAATGTTCCTGACTCCATTTTTTGCTTCCTTTCAGAATCCGATCCAGCATCCGTCCCCTGCCCTTGCCTCGAATTTCGAGCCTTCCTCGGAGAGCGACTGGTCGCCGTGAGTTTCATGGCGGTCGGTGAAAACTCCACCTCGGGGGTCTACGGCATTTTTGACCCCACGGAAGTTTCCCGCAGCCTCGGGATCCTGACTCTCCTCAAAGAAATCGAATTCACCCGCTCCACCCAGCGCCAGCACTATTACCCCGGCTACTCCACACGAGAGCCCAGTGCCTACGACTATAAAAAACGCCTCTCGCCAGCTGAGTTCTTCGACTGGACGAGTGGCACTTGGAAACCAATTACCCTCGACGCCCTGGTCTAGCCGCTCGTCAAGAGACGATCCCAGAGCAGATCGTTGCTCAAAACCTGAGCGATGAAGTCACGGCTACTTTGCTCGAGGGACGAGGCTCCCTTGCTCTGAAGGGGAAGTTCTAGGCGCAAGGAAGTCCCCTTTCCCTGGTTATTGTTTACCCTGATTCCTCCGCCCAAATCGTGAACCAAAAGGAACAGGACCATCAGACGCAATCCAATCTCATGAGAGTCTGCGGTCTGGGGGACAGACGGGTCAATGACAGATCGTAGTTCACTCCAAGGCAAACCCGGCCCCTCATCCGAGACATCCAATGAAATTCCGATTGGAGTTTTCCCAAATGAAATCACTTCACCTCGCAATGAAAAGGCACCGCCCTGAGGCAATGTGGAAAGTTCCCCTTGTATTAAAAGGTCGATCACTTTTTTCAATCGCTCTCGATTCGTCTGCATTGTCACAGAAACGGGGGGCATTGTGATCCTTGGCCGAATCGACTTACGATCCAATTCGTCCGCAAACGCTGCTAGCGCAGACTGAACGACCTCCAATAAATCAACTTTATCGTCCGCAGAAGGAATCACGACATTCGCGTCGGAACCCAGCATTTCAGATACCTGAGCGGCCTGTTTGATCACATGAGAATGGAGCTCCGCCCAAATCACCGGATCGTGGAGACGCACCGAGCCGGAAGGTTCCATCGCAAGGGTGCTCCGCATCAATCCGAGAAACGCTTGAACTGCCTGCATCGGGTTTCTCAGACGGCTCCCCAACCCAGCGGCCAAGACCCCCAAGCTAATCACCCGATCTACGATTACAACCTGCTGAAGCACGGACAGCTTTTCTCGCATCAGATCATCACGCTCCCGCTGTATTGAATGAAACTCAATGGCACGCTTCAACGTGTTGAGCATATCCTGCACTTGGAAAGGTTTCGTCACATAACGGAAAACATTTCCGATGTTCACTGCGTCCACTGTAACTCCATAGTCGGCGTAGGCAGTAATCAGAATCCGAATCACCTGAGGATACCTGATCCGAGCCTGCTCCAGCAGTTGTACGCCTTTTTGCCCGGGCATCCTTTGATCGGACATAATCACGCCAATCTGATTCTCTGGATTTGCCAATATCTTCAAACCCTCCTCGGCATTGACGGCTGAAAAAATTCGAAACTCCTTCTCAAAGGATTTCTCAAAATACTTCAATGACATTTCCTCATCATCGACGTAGAGGACGGCATAGCGTTTGTAGTCAATCGTGGTTTGCATAAGCTTTAATGGGCTAGAGGTTCACTTTTTTGTGAGTAGGCTTACTTTTCAAAGAGGGGGAACTCAATCACAATCTCGCAAAATTGCCCCGGCGCACTGCGCACCGAAATGTAGCCCCCATGTTCGACAACGATTCTGTGAGTGATCGAGAGTCCCAGCCCCATACCTTGTCCGACATCTTTCGTCGTAAAGAAGGGATCAAAAATTAGCGACTCGTTTTCAGGGTCAATTCCAATTCCGTTATCACAAACACTCATTAAAACCGTCTCAGAGGTTTTTTGCGCCGAAAGAGTAATTAACGCCTCCTCACCTTCGGGGAACACTTTTTCCTTCAGCGCATCCAACGAGTTCTGCACAAGGTTGATCACCACCTGAAGCAAATGGTTTCGATGTCCTCTGATCTCTATCATGTGGGGGATATCAACACGAATCGACACGTGCGGATCTCTTGAAAGACTCGAAAACTTAACCGCAGTCTCCACGATTAGTTTCAGATCCAGAACTTGCTTACCCGGAAGACCCGTGGAAACAAAATCCCGGAGATCTGAAATGATGGAGGAGACGCGGTCTATCCCATCTTCAATGTCTTTGACGTTTTCCAAAAATCCCGCCTTTTCACTGTCGCCCATTAGTTTTGCAAAACGACGCAGCACAAAGAGAGCTTGCTTGGAGCAATTGAGGGGGTTGTTCACCTCATGAATGAGACCCGCACTCAAACGACCAAGCGATGCAAGTTTTTCGTTTCGCACCATCATGACCTCCGCCTCCTTGAGCTTCGAAAGTGCATCCTCGAGCGTTTCATTTTGCTCCGCTATCTTCTGCTTAGCCAGGTGATTTGCCGCCAAATTACGCAGCCTCACTGTGACCTCTGCGAGAGAAAAGGGTTTAACTAAAAAATCATTGGCTCCGGCAGCCAGGCAGCTGAGTTTAGTCTTTTCGTCATTGCGGGCTGTTAGCATGATCACGGGCACATCTCGTGTTTCAGAATTAGCCCTGAGATGACGGCAGACTTCAAGACCGTCCATCTCCGGCATCATCATGTCACACAAAATGATGTCAGGCGGGCGGCGCATCGCGATTTCAACGGCCTCAAGACCGTTCTCAGCCTCGGAAATCACGTACTCTGCATTCAATTCCACGGCCAAGAAACGGCGTATGCCCACCTCATCATCAACAATCAAAAGATTAGGTTTTCGAGCACCTGCTTTTTGAATAACCCAATTTGAAACGATCGGAGACAATTCAGCAACATCCGTTTGCTTCTCGATCTCGCGGACAAAACCCGTGGGGTGAGCCGGGCGGTTTTCGCTCAGTTCCCGAACCTCAATCTGCTCTCCCTCTCCCGCAAAAATCAAAGGAAGCCTAATCGACATCGTCGTGCCCACGCCCAACTCACTCTGGACAAAAACGCTTCCTCCCATTGCCTCAGTGATATCCTTAACCAAAGACAATCCGACGCCAAGTCCCTTGTGCGACCGCATTGACGAGTCATCAGCCTGCCAAAAACGGTCAAAAACGTGAGGCACATGTTTGGCCTCAATCCCGATTCCTGTATCTTGAACTTCGAAAACAACCGAGTCCCCTTCCTTGAGCACAATCAATGACAGACGGCCACCCTTCGGCGTAAATTTGATTCCGTTGAAGAGGAGATTCAGGCAAATACGCTCCAACTTCTCTTCGTCTAACATGAGGTGGGTTAGTGCCGGGTCGCAATCCCCAGAAACATGGATTCCTTTATCTTCAGCCAGTTTATTGACCGCATTGACTTGCCCCCTCACAAACTCGGGAAGACTCACCGCCTTTAAACGAATCGGAATTTTACCCGATTCGAGTCGGACCAGATCGAGCAAGTCGTTGATCATCGCGAGCAATCTCATGGCATTCGCATGCATCGAGGAAATAAACTCCGCTTGGTCTGAAGACCGGTTGGACTCTGACTTCATCATCGACTCCAAAGGCGCAATCAAGAGCGTGAGAGGAGTCCGAAGTTCGTGACTGATATTCGCGAAAAAACGGCCTTTGGCTTGATCGAGCTCTCTCAACTGGCGATTCTTGAGCTCGAGCTTTTCATTCACTCCTTGTAACTTGATCCGGTTGATGTCCAAATCGTGGCGGAGGCAAAACTCAGAGAAACGAATTCGATTGTACATCCAAGTACCGGCTACTGTCAGCACTCCCGTGACCACTAGAAAATAGCAGTTATTAAAGAATAGTGGCCAGTTCCGAATCGGTCCATGAAAATAGCAAACAGCCAAGTAGAAAGCCAGAGTCATGAACACTAAGATCACGCTGTCAATCAACGGCCAGCGCATCAAAATCGCAGCGCCAAGGAGAACCAAATTTAAGCCTGCGTAGTATGGGGACTCAGCCCCCTCAGTGGTGCCGATCATCCAAGAAATTCCGCCAATGAGCGGCATCGCTAATAACAAGCCGAGCGGACGGTGAATCCTCTGTCCAAGCGATGTTCCCAAAACCATATAGCCTAGGGCAAGTAACAGGGCCGAAACTAGGCGGATGGGGAAGAACCTCAGGACCCCATCATTGCCGTAAACGATGTAGTCCAAAGTGCTTCCGGCCAGCATGAATACAATCGTATAACCAAGGCGAGTCCTGTAGTTCTTCACACGCACCTTCCACTCGTAGTCTTGGAAGGTTTCCTCCATGCTACGAGTTTTTACAGATGCTGTTCCTAACTCAGGCATTGTCGGGTTTTCTGATCTCTAGGAAAATATTCACTCCAGTGACATCCGCCAGCACACTTGTTTGCCCTGGCTGCGCCCCGTCTGGAGCCAATCTCAGAAACTCCTCCTGCGTGCGATAGACCAAGTGCCACTCCCCCAAATACTCCATCCAGTTCCGCCAAGGATTACTGGGATGCACATTGGTCGCCATGAGTAACCCTCCGGGTGCAAGCTTGTCATAGAAAATGCTGAGTAACCTTTTGCAAACCCGGTCAGACAGATAATCAAAAAGACCTGCACAGTAAACGACGTCATACTGCTCACCTTCGCCCCCGCCCGACCTGAAGTTTTCCTTCAATACCTGTTGGACAGATCTTTTCACTACCTGCACCGGCGTCGATCTACCGTGTCGTGCACGTGTCTCACGGAGTACTTGAGTCGTGTAAGCGACGGTCTCATCGTTAAAATCGAGGAGGAGGAAATCGGCATTGTCTGCCAGATCACCGGTTCCCAGAAACCTTTGAACTTCCTGCGCCGGTCCACATCCCAAATTGTAAATCTTACAGGGTTTACCAGCGATCCGATTCCGTTGAACTTCTCTCTTCAGGGAATCACAGAGGTAGTCGATTCGGTTTCGATGAGCGATCACTGGAGGAATCTCCAGGCAAAGACGGTTGAGGATCTTTGCGAAAAGCGAACTCCCCTCATAGGGATCCCGAAGCATCATGCTGACCATCTCATAGTCACCCGCATATCCCAATGGCTTTTGGTAAGTGCGATAGACAAATGGAGAGCACATGATAATCGGGTGGAGTTGCTTTTTGATGTAGCTTTTGTGCACAGGTTGCACATCAAGAGGGATCTCGGCCGCAGCCGCCTCAATGCGATTGATTAATGGCATGATCGCAGGAACGACAGGCTTGATCAATTGAGCCAGGATATCCCGCTCTGCTGAAAGCCGATCTGGAGTCGGCAAAGAACGGACGCCGAGTTCCACCTGCTCCATCCATCGCTTCATATCGACCAGCATCGTTTGCATGTCAGCGACGACCACTTAAAACGCAGGCTGGACTCGATAGACTTTCTCTGTTTCCTTTAAAAAATCTGAAAACTCACCGAGTAATCGATCTTTCTGATGGATCGGTGAGAAGATATCGACGTCCACCCAACCTTCCTCTGCAATTGAAACCTCGCAGATGAGAATGATGCCGGTGTTCACCAAGTTAGCGATCACTGCGCGACCGGAGTAAACAATCCGCTCACTCATCAAAATCCGAAAACTCGTTAGAACCTCAGACAGTTGCAGAATGCTGTATGGGTTGTACACCTCGAAAACCGCCGTAAATCGAGTCAGTCGGTGAAGAGTTCCACGGACGTCAGCTCCCTGGCTCGTGCGGCACACAATGAAACTCATGCGCTCGCCTATCGTGCCTTCAGGTACCAGCGGGGATTCAATATTTTCCATTTAACTGGATTCTAAAAGACGAGAAATCAAAACCTGTGGGCTATGCTGACCGTCAACACGTGCCACTGATGTCGGTACCTGCCATCAAACAGAGGTTGGGAAGCACCATTTACTTCTCGATCGGGGTTAAAAACGAAGGCGTAAGCAAGATCTACGCTGTTTTTCGCGCCTCGCCACCCCAGACCTACAGCCGAGATATGCCGGTCGTTAGCTGGAATCGAAGGTGTATAGGAGCGATCGGGCTGCGAGTTCTCCGAGAACAAGTAACCAGCCCGGAGCACCCAATAATCGGAGAGTTTCCAGGTCGCCGCTGCACCAAGATCAATCGAATTCCTCCAATCGAGTTCGAGCGAACGAGTCGGAAGCAATGCCTGATTTCCGCCTACCTCCAGCGGAATATCGTTATGGGAGGAATTGGCTGACCATTTGAAATCAAAACCCAACGTCAGTCGGTCCGACACATCAACTCCGTAACCGAGAGCAACAGAGCCGGGAAATGTCATATCAGATTCAAATTTGCTCGTTTCGCTGAAGCCCACAGCTTGGAGGGCGCGCGGCATCCCCTGCCCTTCAAAACTGCCTTCATAATTCACCTTGATGGGCAACCTTCCAACCAGAGCCAATCGATGCCCCTTTGCGATTTCCCAGTTAATCCCCATGTATCCACCGACACCCCAACCATCTCCATCCATTTTAACTTCGCCATCAGGCACCATCCCTCCCAGAGCAACACCCCATGGATAAACCTGAGAAATTTGGAGACGTGAATACATGACGTCGAGACCGATTCCAACCCTCAAACTGTCCGTGACTTGCATTGCTATCGCAGGAGTGAAACTCAGCGTGAGAAGTTCCGACTCATACGGCACGACATACTTCAAATCATTCCCTCTCCCGTACTCGGAACCCAACCCATAGGGCGTTGAGACCCCCATCCCGAAGGCAAGTTTCTTCTCCCGAAGAGGAACAACACCGTAAAGGCTAACAGGATAGCGCCACGGATTCTGAACATCTAACTGGGCTCCCGAAACTGACTTAAAATCGATATCAGCCTTCCAGATTGAAGCATTAACCAGCACCTCTGGCTCCGAAAAATCTAACATGTTACCTGGTGAAACTCTCACCACTGACGCATCGCTCAAATTGGCATATCGCCCCCCCGCTTGGCTTAGGGCCTCTGCTGTATCAGGCACCAATGATAGAGTCTCAGCTGAAATCAGCCAAATTGGGCTAAAAGCAAACACCCAAAAAATTGAATTTCCCCCGTATTTTCGAATGAATTTCATGAAAATTAAACTTGAGGCTCTCGAAACCAGATTGCAATAAAAAGTTCACAACCCCTAGTCTAAATTAGGATCCAAAGGGGTTCTCCTTGCTATCCAAAACCCTTCACTCGGGTCAATTATTGATTCCAAGCGACTCACGGACTATCCATCGCCATCAGCGAGGTCCTGCAAAGCGCGGCGTAGAGCCCGCCTCGGAGAATCAATTCCTCATGGGTCCCGCTCTCCACAATCTCTCCGTGCTCGAGGACATAGATTCGATCTGCATGACGAACGGTCGACAGTCGATGAGCGATCACAAAACTGGTGCGCTGCTGCATCAGACGATCCAGAGCCTCCTGAATCTGCCGCTCCGTTTCCGTATCCACACTCGCCGTCGCCTCGTCGAGCAGAAGAATGGGCGGATTCCTCAAAAGCGCCCGCGCAATCGACACCCGCTGCTTCTCACCCACGCTCAGCTTCACTCCGCGCTCTCCGACGTGAGTATCGAGCCCCTTGGGGAGCCTCTTCACAAACGCATCTGCATTCGCACTCGTGAGTGCATCCCAGATCTGTTCATCGGTGGCATCCTTCCGCCCGATCAACATGTTATCCCGCACGCTGCCATTGAAGAGAAAGCTCTCCTGCGTGACATAGCCGATATTCCTGCGCAAAAAGCTTTTGTTCAATTCATGCACGGGCACACCATCGATTGTGATGACGCCCTGATCATACTCGTAAAATCGGGTCAGCAGATTGATGAGCGTCGACTTCCCGGCACCCGTGGGGCCTACAAGAGCAATCGTCTCGCCCGGTCTCGCTTCTAGATGGATGTGCTTCACCGTCGGACTTGAGGCTGAATATGAAAATCCGACATCCTGATAAATCACATGTCCTGCGAGAGAAGGAAGAGTCTTTCCACCCTCCGTATCAGCTTCTGCTTCGGCATCAAGAACATCAAAAACGCGTTCGCCCGCAGCTCGGCCTGATTGCAGAATTTGATTCAACTGATGCAAGCTCTCGATCGGATCGTAGAAAAACTTCAGCAGGAGTAGGAAGGCCGACAGTTTGCCAATCTCAGCCTGCCCACCTGCTGAAACCGTCTCCAAAAGATCGCGCGCGCCCACCCACAAGACTAAAATCAACCCGAGACTGGTCAGAAAGTTCATGCCCGGCCGATAGATCGCCCAGATCCGCATCACATGCAGAGTCGCCTGCCGGAGAGCTCCGCTGACCTCGTTGAATCGAGCATGCTCCTGCGCTTCGATGGCGTAGGCCTTGATCTGCCTCATTCCGCCCACATTGTCGTGGAGAAGCGAGTTCATCGCACTGCTCGCCTTTCTCACTTTCCGATGTCGATCCCTCGAGGTCATCGTGTAAGACAAGGCACCCATGATCAGGAAAGGAACAGGAATCAAAGCAAAGGCAGCCAATTTCGCATCCGCCTGAAACATGAATCCGCCCACAATCACGATCTGAAGCACCGACATCAGTCCCTGCTCGACACCATCAATAAGCACCCGCTCGACCGATGGAATATCCTCCGACACCGTGGTCATGATATCGCCAGTTGGCCGGTTATCGAACCAACGAAGAGGAAGCGTCTGCAGCCTTTCGTAAAGGTCACTGCGCAGATCAAAAATGACTTTCTGCTCAAAGGTATTGTTGAGCTGAATCCGCAGCGAATTGAACAAATGCTGGGCGAAATAGGCACCCAGCGCTGTCAGCAAGAGAGGCGTTAATCTTTCCCATTGCCCCTTCGGCACGACCACATCCAACACTTCCCGGGTGACCGCAGGAAACACGACCACCATCAACGTCCCCACGATGGCGCAGCCCAACTGCGCAGCCGCCATGAGGGGATAGCGCTTCAAATAGGAGAAAACTCGGAGGACCGTTCGCATGGGGAGAGAAAGACACTACGCTCGTGCCGCAAACAGCGCCGCATCAGACATCTGCGAGCTCAAACCAAGGCTCCTTTGATGGCCGCAGTCAGTTCTGCATACTCGTCGAACGCTTCGAACTGGGGAAACTGCTTCTTGATGCTCTCAGGCGCATGGAAAAAGAAACCCACATCCGCTTCACCCAGCATCGTCGTGTCATTGAAGGAGTCCCCCGCCGCGATCACCCGGTAGTTCAGCGACTTGAACGCCGATACCGCATGCTGTTTTTGGTTGGATTGCCTCAGCTTGTAATTGGCGATGGAGCCGTCACTTGCGACCTCAAGCTGGTGGCAAAGAATGGTCGGCCAGCCCAACTGCTTCATGAGAGGCTGCGCGAATTCCTCAAACGTATCCGAGAGCAGAACCACCTGCGTCACCTTCCGCAATTCATCCAAAAACGCCTTTGCGCCATCGAGCGGAGCAAGGGTGTCGATCACCGCTTGGATATCCGCTAACTTCAGTCCGTGCGCCCGTAAGATGTCCAACCGCCCCTTCATCAAAACGTCGTAATCCGGCTCGTCGCGGGTAGTCCGCCGGAGCGCATCAATGCCGGTCTTTTCAGCCACGGCGATCCAAATCTCAGGCACCAACACGCCTTCAAGGTCCAGGGTAACAATCGTTTGTTGCATCTCTTTTTCTGACACAGGAGACGCGCAATGCAAGCCCCGAAGCTGCGCCGAAACGCCTTTACACAGCGAACAGTCGCTTCAGAGTCCTCACTATGCTCGAACTCGTAGGAATCTCTCTGGAAATAGCCCGCCCCAAAAGCGATCCGCTTGCCATTCTGAACCATGTCGGATTCATCGCTCCCGCCGGGCACCTGATGGCTGTTCTCGGCCCCACGCAAAGCGGAAAGTCCACCCTCCTTTCAATTTTATCCGGCACCCAAACTGCAACCCGCGGAGTGATCGTCTGGCACGGCAGGGACATCACCAAAAACCCTCTTCACATCAATGACGTCGGCTTCGTGCCCCGAGAAGACGATGTGCTTCATGGGTCATTGACCGTTCAGGAAAACATTGTCAGCGCCATGCTGCTCCGACTTCGGGACCTCACCAAAGAGGACATCATCAATCGGGTGTCTCGTCTCATGATTCTAACCGGAATTGAACTGATCTCCAGTCAACGCGCCTCAACTCTCTCACGTCCGCAGATTCGCCGGCTGAAACTCGCTCTCGCCCTGGTCTCTGATCCCCTTCTGTTGATCTGCGACGAGTTCACCGACGGCCTAGATACCAAATCAGAGCGCGAGTTGGTCGCCCTTCTTCAAAGCATTTCCCGGGAGAACCCCAAACGAATCGTCATCAACGCGACGCAGAATATGTCGAGCCTCAGTGCTTACGATGCCGTTCTCGTCATGAATGAAGGGAATGTCTGCTTCCACGGCCCGGCACGCGCATTGCCGCACTACTTTAGTGTCAAACAGCTCGATGAGGTGTACTCCCGCATGGCCAAAAGACCAGCGAGCCGCTGGGGTGAATCTTGGCACAAGCACCGCGACACCTACTACACCGCCTTCAAATTGGGAGGTGACACAGAGACGCTGGCCGCTCCGACGGATGAAGACGATATCGCGCCGAAGACTTCTGAAGACTCCGATGACGATACGATTCCACGCAGTTTTACGACATCTGGAAGCGACTCGGTTCGAGCGGCCCCGCATCTTCCCTCCTTCTCTGCCCAAGTGAAACACCTGTTCCGTCGGAGGTGGACGACCTTCAGACGAAATCGTTCAGAATGGGTATCCCAAGCCCTTCTTCTGGTCGGACTTCCCCTTCTAGCCGTGCTGCTCATGTGGAGAACCAAAAGTCATTGGATCGCCTCGCCCGAGACCAACCCGATTCTGAGCGCCCATTCTGTTTCCATGGCTGTGCTGGTTCTTTCCATTTGGGTCATCCTCGTAGCCACCCTTACCTCCTCGGCTGAGATTGCCCGTGAGCGGGCCATCTTCGAGCGCGAAAGGCAGGGCGGCTTGAGGGAATCGAGTTACCTGCTCGGGAAGTTCTTGTTCTTGATTCCCATTCTCCTGGCCCACGGAGCGTGGCTTTCTCTTTTTGTCGACATGTCGACAGGTGGGCTCCCTGGCCACGCCCTGGTTCGTCTTGGCTTGCTGATCGTCTCAGCCATCTCCTTTTCGGCTCTTTGTTTGGGGATCTCAGCTCAGTCAAAGAATGCAGACTCGGCTCAGAAATTTTGCCTCTGGCTGGCGCTTCTCCAGATCCCCCTTTCCGGTGCCCTGCTCGCTTGGCCCGCTCAATTGGGTGGTGTCATGCATCCCTTGATTTCCCTGCACTCCTGCTGGTCAGGAAGTCTCAGCACCCTTCAGCAATCCGGCTTCGCCGAGGCTTTCGCGAAAATCAATGGAACGCAACTTCAGCAGGCAGGCATGGCATTCGGCATCTTGGGCATCCACTTTTTGATAGGTATCACAGTCGCCTTCTTGGGACTCAAAACCCCAGCCTCCCGAACAAAAAACTGAGGTTTTAGCATTCCTCATTCCTTCGCTTGATTGGCGCTTCTCAGAGCGTTCGATGAATACCCATGAATTCATCATCCCTTCAAGATCGTCGCCATTTTCTGAGTGCGACAGCTGCGAGTCTCAGCAGCCTCTTGCTCTCGAATGATGCCAAAGCCAAAGCGGCCTCCCCTGATTGTGCATCCACCGAGCACTTCTGGTATCGACCGATGCCAACTGGCCCCTACATCGATTCCCAGCGAGACCACAAGGCCTTCGGATTTGGAGAAGGAAAAGTTTTCCTGTCTGAGGACTGTGGCAAGTCCTGGCCGCACAGCGCCGCCTTCGAGCAGGCGGACCATATCACTTTCAGCGTCATCCTGAAAAACGGAAACATCGTTTTCGCCACGGAGACAAAGCTATTTCTGAGCACCGATAATCTTCAAACACACCGGGAAATCATCGTCAAGGGATTGAATGGCGAGGACTACCTCCCGCACTCACCCGCGAATCCCCAGCAACCCGGATGGTACTTCCACCCTCTCGATGGCGAGCACTGTTTCGTCGTGGATGGCATTGAAATGCTGATTTGGGGGAACTACTGCAACGTGATTGGCGGCCCTGTGCCCGTGAACATCTATTACTCCACCGATAGCGGCGAGACCGTCAAAATCGCTTACTCGTTCGGCCAAAATCCGAAATTCCAACAGAAGGTTCCACCAATGCTTGGCAACCCCAAAAATGCTTCGATTGCCCGTCACATCCACAACGTGACGTTCAACCCTGCCGAAAACGCCTTTTATGCCTGCACCGGTGACATTGATCGTGGGCACGGCAATGAATGTCACTGGCTGAGGGGTCAATACAGCGGACTGGACGACGAGTGGGACTGGAAGGTGATTATGAGCGTGAATTCAAACTCACGCTTCAAGTCCGGTGGCATCAACTTCGTGGATGGCAAATGCTACTGGATCGCCGATGCAAACGGCCCCTCAATCGCCAATCGGTATGACCGCGGCATCTTTGTGTGTGACCCGAAAGACATCACCGACCCAGCCAAGCACACCTTGCTTTTTAATCCCATGTTTGAGTCTGCCAACATGCTCATTCAAGACGGAGTCATGCTAGCCACCCACTGCGCCCCAGCTTCCACCTACGCCTGCGGCATCATCTACTCTCCCGATATGGGCAAGACATGGGCGCAATACGATCTGAAAGAGTTCGGTCCCCGCTCAGGCTGCCGCATCCATCGGAAGAATAGCGACGGCTGGTTCCGCATGGACCTTCGCAAAGGCTGGATCGACCGTGCCGAAGTGCTTTTCATCAAACCCAAAGAGTGAAAAGAGCGGATCTGCATCGTAAATGAGGATATAATGATGCCCCCCACTTTTCATGCTATCTCACTGGCCGTCCTCCTCGCGAGCAGCGCACACGCCGTTGATTTCAATCGCGAAGTGCGTCCCATCCTGGCTCAGCAATGCTTTGCGTGTCACGGCATGGACGACCATGGACGAAAAGGCAAGCTAAGACTGGATCTGCGAGACTCCGCGCTCCGCGGTGGAAAATCAGGAGAGCTTGCCATCGTCCCCGGCAAGCCTGAGGCCAGCGAGATCATCAAGCGCCTGCTCTCTTCGGATGAAGATGAGCAAATGCCGCCTCCTCACACGAAAAAAGTCGTTTCCGACAAAGACAAAGCCATCCTCAAACAATGGATCGCGGAAGGATCCGAGTACGCCACACATTGGGCCTACACACCCCCGAAAGCGACAAATGACCCCAAAGCCAGCATCGACAGCTTCATTCATGAACGCCTGACGAAAGAGAGACTCAAGCCATCACCTGAAGCAGACCGCTACACGCTTGTTCGTCGGCTTTACCTCGACCTCATCGGCCTACCGCCCACAACGGCGGAAGCCGATGCCTTCGTGAACGACAAGGCACCCGATGCTTACGACAAACTCGTGGACAAACTCCTCGCCGCCCCCCAATACGGCGAGCGCTGGGCGCGCCGCTGGCTAGACCTCGCCCGTTACGCCGACACCAATGGCTTTGAAAAAGATCGTCCCCGCAGCATCTGGCCGTTCCGAGATTGGGTGGTCAAAGCGCTGAATGACGACATGCCGTTTGATCAGTTCAGCATCAAACAGATCGCTGGCGACATGCTGCCCCAGGCGACACCCGAGGACCTCATCGCCACTGGCTTCCATCGCAATACCATGCTCAATGAAGAAGGTGGCATCGACCCAAATGAGTATCGGTTTTATGCCATGGTCGATCGCGTCAGTGTCACCGGCACCACCTGGATGGGCCTGACCATGAACTGCTGTCAGTGCCACACTCACAAATATGACCCCATCCTTCATAAAGACTACTACAGCACCCTCGCACTGCTGAATAATGCCAGCGAGCCGACTTACTTCATTCCCACACCTGCTATCGAAGAGCAAGAGAAGGCGCGGTCCGTAAAGATCGCCGAACTGGAAGCCTCCTTACCGTCCAAATTCCCCGGTGGCCCCGAAGCCATGGAGAAACGATTCAGCGAATGGAGAAATGAAGAGCAAAAATACGCCTCTCATTGGGAAATCATCCGCCCGACCAAAATGGAGACAACGATGCCCCACTTGGAACAACTGGCCGACGGATTCATCCTAGGGAGCGGCGACATCTCGAAGAGTGAAGTTTATGACCTGACCTTCCAAGCCCCCATCCGAGGTGTCACAGCCATCCGATTGGAAGTCGCGAGTCACCCCAGCCTGCCCAATGACGGTCCCGGTATGACCAACTACGAAGGACCTCTCGGCGGATTTTTCCTCAGTGAGCTCAAGGCTTTCCAGAAAGGTCAGCCGATGAAAATCACTCGCGCCGAGGCCACCAATGATGAGGAGGAAGACCGCATCAGCGATGCCGCGGCCGCCAATCCAAAAGCTAAAGCCAAAGCCGCTCGAAAGCCCAAGAAAACAAACAACGCCAGCGCCGCACTGGATTCAGAGATGTCCAGCGGTTGGCAGGTGCTCGGCGGATACGGCGTGCAGCACGCTGCGGTGTTTTATTTTGAGCAACCGATGGATCTCAACGACGGCCTTGATTTGAAGATGCTCTTTGAGAAGCACTTCGCCTGTCCACTCGGCCACTTCCGCATCGCCGTGACCACCAGCGATCACGCTGACGCTACGGGACACCCTGCGGAGGTCGAAGAAGCACTTGCGGCGAATGATTCATCGAAGCGGGAACTGTTGCTGCGTCGTTTCCTCGAAACTGCACCGCAAATGAAACAGGCCGTGGCGCCCCTTCTCTCCCTGCGAAGGAACCCCCCACGTGGACAACCCACACTCGTCATGAACGAGCGGCACGCGTCGAATCCCCGCACCACTCGACTGCACCACCGGGGCGAGTATCTTCAGCCGAAAGAAGAGGTGCCGCCTGCCGTGCCAGCGTTTCTTCCTCAACTGCCGAAAGATGCACCGGCCAACCGCCTTACATTTGCCAAGTGGCTCTTTGCGCCTGAAAACCCACTCACCGCACGCGTCACTGTGAATCGACAATGGCAGGCCTTCTTTGGTCGCGGTTTGGTCAAGTCACTCGAAGACTTCGGGTATCAGAGCGATCCTCCATCACACCCAGAGCTGCTCGACTGGCTGGCGGTTGAGTTCGTGAAGCAAGGATGGTCGGTGAAGAAACTACACCGCCTCATTGTGACCAGCTCCACTTACAGGCAGAGCAGTCGTGTCACTCCTGAACTTCTCCAGCGTGATCCCGAAAACATCCTGCTTGCTCGGGGGGCAAGGTTCCGGCTTGATGCTGAAATCATCCGCGATTCCGCACTCAAAGCCGCAGGAGTCCTCTCGCCAAAAATGGGAGGCCCCGGGGTCTACCCGCCTCAACCTGCCAGTGTGACCTCCGAAGGTGCCTATGGCAAAATCGAGTGGAAGATCAGTGAAGGCGAGGACCGCTTCCGTCGCAGTCTTTACACCTTTACTAAACGCACCGCCCCTTTCGCCATGGCCACCACATTTGATGCGCCGACCGGCGAATCCTGCCTTGCCAGACGCGACGTCTCCAACAGTCCCCTGCAAGCCCTCACGCTGCTCAACGATCAAATGTTCATGGAGGCCGCCCGAGCCATGGCCAAACAAGTCATCGCCGAATCCTCATCCGATGACGAGCGCCTCACCAACATCTTCCGCCGCTGCACCACTCGTCCTGCCGCACCCGATGAACTCGCCATGCTCAAATCCTTCCTCCAAAAGCAACGCGACAAAAAGCTCGAAGGCGAAGCGCTCTGGGCGGCAGTGAGTCGCGCGGCGCTGAACCTTGATGAAGCCATCACACATCCATGAACACCTCCAACATCACCCGCCGCCATTTCTTCCAAGACTGCGGCATTGGCACTGGCAAGATCGCTTTGTCGGAGGATCAGATTCAGCCGGAGGCCACGAGGCACACTTAAGCTAGCTCAACATGTCAAAACGAAGTCTATCCGCCAAAAGCAAGCCGAAGACCGGTGTAGGCAAAATAAGAAAGCAGGTTCTCCGACCGACCGAGGGTTTGGGACTGAATGCGCCACGCCAGCGCTTTTTCGAGGATGTTCGCGAGATTCTTCGGCAAGCGCGGCAGAAGGCGTATGCAGCGGTGAACTTTATTATGGTGGAGGCCTATTGGAAGATCGGCCAGCGTATCGTGGAGGAGGATCAGGGCGGTAGTCAGCGCGCCGAATACGGCACCTTTTTGATTCGCGATCTAGCGCGGCAGCTTGGCGACGAATTTGGCAAAGGCTTGTCAGTGGCTAACCTTTGGAACTTTAGGCAGTTCTACCTACTCTATGCTGAGTCTGAGAAACTCTACGCGCTGCGTAGAGAATTGACATGGACGCACTACCGGCTGGTAATGCGCGTCGAAAACGAGGCAGCCAGAGGCTACTACATCCAGGAGGCGGCGGATCATGCCTGGAGCAGTCGTGAATTGGAGCGGCAGATCGCCTCGCTAAGCTACGAGCGTTTATTGAAGGCTCCCATGGTGAGGAAATCCAAAGTGCCAATTGCCACACCCGCGCCACAGGCGCTGATCAAAGATCCATACGTTTTGGAGTTCCTCGGGTTACCTGAGAGTGGATCACGTGATGAGCGTGGCCTCGAAAAAGCCATCGTGGACCGGCTTCGCGACTTCCTGATGGAGATGGGACGCGGATTTTCCTTCGTGGCCCGACAGATGCGGGTTAGCACAGAAACTGGGCACTTCCACATCGACCTCGTTTTCTACAATTACCTGCTGAAGTGCTTTGTTCTCATAGATCTCAAGGCACGTAAGCTCAAGCACGAGGACATCGGTCAAATGGACATGTATGTGCGCATGTTCGACGATCTGAAGCGTGGTCCGGATGACAACCCAACACTTGGCATCATCCTCTGCTCCGACAAAGATGACACGATCGTGCGCTATTCTGTTCTAACTGAGAGCCGACAACTTTTTGCCTCCAAATATCGTCTGATCCTGCCGAGTGAAGAAGAACTCAGGCGAGAGCTCGAACAACGCCATATACTCACTCCAAGCGCTCAATGATCCATATTAACGTATTATCTCCATGAACACCTCCAACATCACCCGCCGCCATTTCTTCCAAGACTGCGCTGTCGGCACAGGAAAGATCGCTTTGGCTTCGCTGCTGGCAGACTCGGCGTATGGATCTAGCAAGAGTCCGAATGTGGCTGCAGCTCCGCATTCAGCACCAAAGGCGAAGGCTGTCATTCATTTGTTCATGGCGGGTGCGCCATCGCAGTTGGAGCTTTTTGATAACAAGCCGCTGCTGACGAAATTTGAGGGCAAGCCGATCCCGCCCTCGATCATCGGTGGGCAGCGTTATGCCTTCATCCGGCCAGATGCGGCAGTTTTGGGGCCGCGCTTCAAGTTTGCCAAGCATGGGCAGAGCGGCTTGGAGTTATCCGAGATGCTGCCGCATTTGGCGACCGTGGTGGACGACATCGCCATCATCAAATCCTGCCGTACCACGCAGTTCAATCATGCACCGGCGCAGATTTTCATGAACACGGGCTTCTCACAGCCGGGTCGCCCGAGCATGGGCTCATGGGTTACTTACGGCCTCGGCTCGGAGTCGCGTGATCTGCCGTCCTTTGTCGTGATGAGCACCGGAAGCGGCATCAGTGGCGGCGCAGCGTGCTGGGGCAGCGGATTCCTACCGAGCATTTACTCTGGCACTCGCTTCCGCAACACGGGCGACCCCATTTTGAATGTGAGCACGCCACAGGGGATCGAAGCTGGCACGCAGCGCGATACCATCGACCTCATCAACGCGATGAACCATCGCCGACTCAAACTTGATGGCGACAGCGAGACGGCGACACGGATCGCCAACTACGAAATGGCCTACCGCCTGCAAAGCTCCGCGCCGGAACTGATGGACCTCACCAGCGAGGACAAGGCGACGCTGGAGATGTATGGTTGCGATCCGAAGGTGCCGTCCTTTGCCCGTGCCTGCTTGCTAGCGCGGCGCATGGTCGAGCGCGGTGTGCGTTTTATCAATATCTACAACGAAGGCTGGGACGCGCACAGCAACGTCGAAGGCAACGTGCGCAACAACTGCAAGAACACCGACCAGGCCAGCGCCGCACTCATCAAAGATCTCAAACAACGCGGCATGCTCGATGACACGCTCGTCGTCTGGGGTGGCGAGTTCGGTCGCACGCCGATGGTTGAAGCCAGTGTATCTCTGGGCCGCAGCATGGGCCGTGATCATCATCCGCAGGCTTTCAGCATGTGGATGGCCGGTGGCGGCATCAAAGGTGGAGTCACGGTCGGTGCCACAGACGACATGGGCTTTAACATCATCGAAGACGAGGTCCATGTGCCCGACCTTCAAGCCACCATTCTGCACTGCCTCGGCATCGACCATGAGCACCTGACATTCCGCAGCGCCGGACTGGATTTCAAACTAACCGGTGTGGAGCCATGCAAGGTGGTGAAGAAGATTTTGGCATGATCTCCGCCACCATCCTTCAAGGTCATCGCGTTGCTTCTGGGCTGAATGGCAACCCGCGTTTTCCCGGCGGCACGATGCGGATGCAGTTGCCAATCTTTCGCGAGCTGGGCCTCGATTTGAGCGGTTACCATCTCGGCACGTTGAATGTTAGCATCGCGCCGATGAGTTATCGTGTGGTGAAACCGAAATGGACCTTTCGTGCTTTGAAATGGCACCCCACGGAGCCAGCGGAGGATTTCTCGTTCTTTGATGTGATCGTTCATCGCGATGATGCGTCACCCGTGAGTGGTTTGATCTACTTTCCACATCCAGAGACGAAGCCAGAGCATTTTCAGAAGCCGGATGTGCTTGAACTGCTGCTGCCGTGGACGGAAGGTTTGGCCTATGGCACAAAAATACGGCTGGAAGTGCCTGCGGAGCAGATGAGGATCGAGTCGTGAGAACAATCGTCTTCCTCCTTCATCTGATCGGCTGCTGCGCCTTCGCTGACACACAGACTGACATCGAATACGCGCGCGTGGGCGATCACTCACTCAAACTGGACCTGCATACACCCAAGACCGCCAATGCGTCGTTGCTCGTCTATGTTCACGGCGGAGCTTGGCGTGCAGGATCGAAGTCGGATGTGCCGATCGCGAAGTTGCTGGATCATGGTTTTGCGATTGCGAGCGTGGACTACCGGCTTTCGACGCAGGCGGTGTTTCCCGCGCAGATTCACGACATCAAAGCGGCCATTCGTTTCCTGCGTGCCAAATCGGAGTTGTATCACATCAACACATCCCGCATTGGCGTCGTTGGTTCATCGGCGGGTGGTCACCTGGCGGCACTGGTGGGTGTGACGAATGGTCATGAGGCACTCGAAGGCAAAGTCGGCGAGTCTTTGAATCAAAGCAGCGATGTGCACTGCATCGTGAGTCTTTACGGTGCGTCGAACTTGCAGACGATCTTGTCTCAAAGCACCGATTTTGGCCTGAAGATGCGTGTTCCTGCGCTGCAACTGCTGCTTGGCGGTCAGCCGACCGAAAAGCCTGATCTGGCCAGGCTCGCCAGCCCTGTTGCTCACCTCGACAAAAATGATCCACCGCTGCTCTTGATCCACGGCGATGCTGATCCGCAGATGCCACCCGCGCAATCACAGGAGTTTGCGAAGGCATATGAGGACATCAAACGGCCAGTGCAGTTCATCCTGATGCCTGGCAGCAAGCACGGAGGCGCTGAGTTCTACGATAACGAACGAACAAGCATCGTGGCAAAGTTTCTTCAAACTCAAGTCATCGGTCCGTGAGGTCTATTGCATCGGCACAACCACTCGAATCATGCCCACGCCGTGTTCCGTATTGAAAGGCATGACCGTCTTTTTGCCAGCGATCTCAACGGTGACCTCATAAAGTCCACGATGACCGTGCGCGCCGAAGAGTCCACTTTGGTCCGTCTCGCCAATGGCTTGTGTGCGCCAGAGTTTACAAACGAGCTCTCGCCAGACTTTAGCGTTCGGTTTTTCTGACCAGTCTTTTCGCCAGAGAGCCGTTTCAGGCTTCCAACCCGCACCTTCCCAGAAGACCCAAAGCATGACGGCGCTGTAGGCAGGGTGACTGTAGGCCATGATTAAAGTATCACGAAGCCAGTCAGCCTGGAGTTCTTCGTCACCATTGGTGATCACATCAAATTCCGTGAGTTCAAGATTCGGCACCAACGATGCAAATCGATCACTGATGCGCAGCATCTCCGGTCCCCCGGGCAGGTAGCTGCTGTGAAAATGAGCCTGATTGCCGATGCCATCGGGACGGACACCTTGAGCGATGAGTCCTTTGATGCAGTCATAAAACTCATCCTGCTGTCGCCCCTCCCTGAATACCTGGTCTTCGTTGATCCATAGTGGAACGCCCGTGCGAGCACGTGCAGCTTTGAAGACATCGGCATAGAGTTCGGAACCGATAACTTGATCCACGGTTCGTCTTGGACTCTCCCAGCCGACAGGATGATTCACGGAGTCCCATTCATCAACGAGACCCGCCGCACCCCGAATAACCTCATCGACATGAGACATGATTTTCACCCGGATAGCCGTCGGCTGATCCTTCAATTTCTCAGACCAATCATCCCAAGGTCCCCAGCAGAGATAATGGCCGCGCGTTTTCATGCCTCGCTCCTTGGCCCAGGCGAGTGCGCCACGCGTCCATTCTTGGCGAAATTCCTTCCCTTTGTTGGACGCGCCGCTCGTCCACGCGAAAGGTTTTAGATCATTTTCTAAAACAATGGCACTGAAGTTCTCCTCAACCATCGATTGATACTTGGCAGAAATTTCGTCCTTCCCCGCCAAGTACTTGGCCTTCACCGCCGTGCCGAATCCAAAACTTTGACGCTTGAGTGAAATCCTGACTTTAGCCCCAGGCTGAGGCTTACCATTGGCATCGACCACTTCCACAGCGAAATCAGTGGTGCGGATTTTTTCGATCCGTGCCAGCGCCTCCTTTCTCCATGGCGCATCGGCTTCTCGACCGGGGTAGCCAATGTAGGGCCGGGGTAGTTTGGTGAGGTCAAAAGCCGAGCCGTAATTCAGAAGTCGCATGTTGGAGACTTCGAGTGTCTGTTTTTTACCGCCCACCACCAGACTGGCGTGAGTAATGCCAACCTTGGAATCAGCATTCGCGGGAAAGGGCACAAAAACCGTCTGCCACTCCTGAGTGATATCCACGGCATCCTGTCCCAGTTTCACGTAATCGGGCGGACTCTTGAGTTCGACGACGACCTGTGCACGACCCTTGCCATCCGTTGATGAGCCCGGAACACAGCGTGCTTCGAAGACCACAAGCATTCGATCCCCAGTCTTGACTTCCCCTTCGAGAACCGAGGAAAGTTGGAGCTGAAATGGGCCAGCTTTGTCGTCAAACACCTCCACACGCCAGCCCTTGCCATGATCCCCAAAATCGACGCGCTCACTCTTGCAGAGTGACTTATTGCTCGGGGCCTTGGCGGTGGCTTGCCAATCGACCGATAGCACATTTTTACCACCCTCAGGAATCGGAGCCCCCTGAGCGGTGAGAGTCAAAAGAAAGAGGGCAAGACAACGGCAGAACATAGCTCGAATCTTAGAACGAGATGACTCCAGGTAAACCGTTGCTTCGATTTTTAAATGCGAATCAATCCTTGGTTTCCTCGACCTTCACCTGATCCCAAACTGCATCCATCTCAGCCAGAGTGAGGGAACCCAGCGACTTTCCATCTTCAACGATCTTCTCTTCCAAGGAATGAAACCGCCGGACGAACTTGTTGTTGGCAGATGCGAGGGCAGCCTCTGACTCGACGCCTAGTTTTCTCGCCAAATTCACGACGGAAAAAAGCAGATCACCGATCTCGTCAGCGATGGCTTTGGGGTCACCTGACTCGACTGCCTGTTCGATCTCCGCTGTTTCCTCGCGGATCTTGGCAAAGACAGGTTTTGCATCAGCCCAATCGAAACCGACCCTCGCAGCTTTCTTTTGCACCTTTTGTGCCTTCATCAGCGCCGGCAATCCTTTACCAACTCCATTCAAGTAAGGCTCATGAGTCACCCCTTTTTCCGTCCTCTTGATGGCATCCCACTGATTGAGCACAGCGGCAGAGGTATCGGCGGATGTGTCACCAAAAACGTGAGGGTGTCTTCGAATCAGTTTCTCGGTCAGCACATGAGCCATTTTATCGAGGTCAAACGTCCCTGACTCAGAGGCGATCGCCGCGTGCAGGACGGGCTGAAGAAGGAGGTCGCCCAATTCTTCACAGATCAATTCGGGATCCCCCTCTGCAATGGCCTCGGCAACCTCGTAAGCCTCCTCAAGCAAATGCGGAATCAGGCTCTGATGAGTCTGCTCGCGATCCCAAGGACACCCTCCCGGTGCACGCAACTGATGAACGACGGATCGAAGGCGCGTGATGGGGTCAGTTGAACTCAAACTCATGCCACCACGATGGCAGGGTTCCCGATAGTCGCACGCACAAATCTCGCTCCAATTGAAGGCAGACGATTGACAGCAGTGCGGCTCAAAGGCAGTCTGGCGCGTAACCCCATTTAAAACCTACCTACCATGGCCAGCGAAGCAGTAATCAAGCTAGACGAAACAAACTTCACCACTGAAATCCAAAACTCGACGGTCCCCGTTCTGGTGGACTTCTGGGCAGAGTGGTGCGGCCCCTGCAGAATGCTCGGCCCCATTCTCGACGAACTGGCAACCGACCAGGCTGGCAAAGTAAAAATCGGCAAGGTCAATGTCGATGATAGCCCAAATCTCTCCGCTCAGTTCAATGTCCGCTCCATTCCGATGCTGATTTTCTTCAAAGACGGCGTGGCCAAGGACACAATCGTCGGAGTGCAATCGAAGGACGCCCTCGCAAAACGCCTTGCTGCATTGGGCTGACCGTTGCCAGAAATAACCATTTAAACCCAATTTGAGGGCGGGTGAAGGAGGAATCCTTCCCCGCCCTTTTTTTCGGTGGAGGATCCCATGGGGTTCAAACAAAGTTTATTGTCTGCAAATCTCCGTTTGCATCTCACCAACCCGTGTTATAATCCATGCTCGTTTTGGCACGCGCGAGTGGCGGAATTGGTATACGCGCAGGATTAAGGATCCTGTGCCGAAAGGCTTAAGGGTTCGAGTCCCTTCCCGCGCACCACTTTGAGGTTCATTGGAGACCTCAGGTGGATTTGGCAGGTGGAGACGCAAGACCTCTCTCCGACCATCGTTGGTCAATTGGCAAATAATCAGATCACCGGGCAGGGTTGCGCGTCGGAACAATGTCTGGATACCTCGACAACTCGGGGATCTTTGAATCCATCGAGACTCTAACCACCTTTCACTGTGACTTACAGCCATCCCTCCCGATTCCGTGCATTCCTTGTTTGTGCGCTGTTTTCCGCCAGCGCTTCTGCACTCGCTGGGCTGCTGCCGCCGATTTCGCCCGATGTCGTAACCAATGGCGTCATCACGGGCGAGGCAGAAAATTTTCCACGCTAGAGCCACCGGAAACGGCGATCAATGACTCGAAGGGCCCACCAACGCCGTCGTGCCAAATGGTATCACGTTTGAGAATGCCAGTGGGGTCTGTTCATGCAGGCGCAACCGGACAATGGTGCTGGGAGCGTGCCCTTCAGCGGTGCAGGCAGCGGGCCTAGCATCGACTCCTACGTGCAGTTCACCGCGCCGAGCTGCATGACGCATGTGCCGTGATGCATGTGCCGGGCAATCCGAACAAGGTGCTCGTGGGTCAGTGCAACGGCCAGATCTGGCTCATCGACAACATCCACAGCGCCACGCCGAATCGCGCGCTCTCCATGACGTTGCCCGTCTATGATGATGGCAATGAAATGGGCCTCAAAGGCATCGCGCTGCATCCGCAGTTCGCCACGAACCGGCAGTTCTTCGTCACCTACAACCTGCGCATCTCGAATGCTGACTTTGCCCGCGTTTCTCGCTTCACGGCAGTGAATGGAAATCTCGACGCGGGTGACCTCGCCATCGGGCAGCCCTTCATCTCGATCCCGAAACCATCCAGCATTCACAACATCGACTCCTGCCCTACCGGCACCGACGGTTACTTCTCTTTGACGCCGGCGGCCTCAACGACGGCAACAACAACGCCCAGCTCATCGACAAGGACTTCTGGGGCGGCATTTTCCACATCGATGTGGATCGTTTGCCTGCGAACGTGGAGCCCAACGCGCATAGCGGCATTGTGATGAATGGCGCGAACGCCTTCTTCAAAGTGCCCGAAAACAATGGCCAGCCCCTGCCCCCTCAAACTCGACGCGCTATTTCGTTGCGCCCATTGACGGCTCTCCAGCGATTCTTCCGATTGGAAATCAAAGAGCAGTAATCCGAGGTGGCCCCTCTCCTCGAATTTTGGTTTTCGTAACGCTTTTGCCTCTTGCCGAAAGGGAAGAGGGGTGGCAACTCTGCGACTGAATGACGCCTTCCCGTTTTCTCCTCGCCCTCATTTTCTCGATTGCACCGCTTTGGCAGAGCGTTGCCCAAGATCAGAAAGCCCCTAATCTGAGGGAAGCGAAGGCTGCTTTTGATCAAGCAGACCGCGCGCTGAATCAAGCGTGGGCGGAGGCAAAAAAGGCACTCACTGAAACCGAGTTTAACTTGTTCAAGGAAGATCAAAAGGCCTGGGTGGCTCACCGCGACTATCTCGCACGGAATCCTCTCTATACCGGAGAGGAAGGAACGGATGAAATCTCCCTCGATACCCCAGCTTACCTCTCTGCCGCCGCCGAGTTTACCGAGATGCGGACCCCATGGCTTCGCGGACTGGTCCGAGAGTCGACTGATGAAACTCTGACAGGCGAGTGGACCGACAGCTATGGTGGAAAGATTGAGGTTGTGGAATCGGAGGGTCAGCTTCATTTTCTGATCGGTTGCATTCGCGGCCCGACTTCTCACTTAGGGGGGATGGCTGGGATCGCGGAGTGGAACACGCCGATCGGATGGTTCAGAGACAAGGGCAGTGACTCCAGCCGCACCGATGTCACAAACTTAAGCTTCAACTTAGACGGAAAAAAACTAACCCTCATTGGTGCTAACACCAGCTACTACCACGGCGCACGGGCATATTTTGATGGCGATTATGTGAGAGTGAATCGCCTGAGCGATAAGAGGAAAGCACAGGTGCTCAAAGCCGCAAAATCAGGTGACATACCTGAGCAATAATCAAAGCCAAACGAAACAATCATGCACGCCGCCGGCCCCAAAAACCCTCTGCACGGGATCACACTCGAGAAAATGTTAACGGACTTGGAGGCTCACTATGGTTGGGAAATGCTGGGTCGAATGATCAAAATCAACTGCTTCAATTTCCACCCTAGCATCAAATCCAGTTTGACCTTTTTGCGCAAAACTCCGTGGGCGAGAGAAAAAGTTGAAGCTCTCTACATCGATTCTCTCCCCGATTTAGGCACGCCTCCGCTCGAAGTCATAGTTGAGGCAACCGACCCAAGTGAGCCAACTCAGGCCTGAATATCGCAATTTCATTGCATCCAGATTTGAGAAATAGCGTATCGTATTGCCCGATGCCTGCGAATCAGGACTCCCCTACTCCACAACCTGAATCTCCCTCAACCCACCCACTCGAGCCGCGGCGAATGTTGGGTCTCCTTTCCCATTTAGCCGACCTGACGGGTGTAGCCTACGATGGGGAGCACGCCAAAATGGTGCTCAATCGACTCTCCTCGGGGAAAACCGAGCCGCTCGAGAGACTCCAGATCCTAGCCGCAGAGTGCTGCATGAGCCTCCATCCGATGAGGGTCAGCGTCTCATCCGCACTTTGGATGGCACGAAACGAGCAACCTCTCGTGGCTTGGTGTGAGGGGAAACAGGATTGGCTGGTGATTCAGCGACACGGGATTTTCCGTGCTCATTTATCGACTCCTTCGAAACCTCTCTCCCGGCGCTCCGTGACTCGAGCGGAACTTGCCGCCCACCTCGGCGTCAAGAACATGAAGGAGGTTTATGAATTTGGACTGGTCCTCGGAGAGCGTCCGACAGAAGGAGTCCGGGGAGGCAAGGCTGAGCATGCCTCCAGTCTTTTGCCTGCTTTCCACATTCATGGTCATGATGAACACGATCACCCCTCCCCTGCCCGCAGGTTCATCGGCCTGATGAGGCCGGAGATGAAGGACGTCTGGACAATGGTGATCTTCAGTGTTGTCACGGGGCTCCTTTACCTGGCCTTACCGCTGGCAGTGAATGCGCTGGTGAGTAATCTGGCCTTCGGAGGCCAGTCTGGGCCGTTTCTTCAGGCCCTCCTGGTTTTAGCTCTTGCCCTTTTTGTTTGTCTGACTCTTTCAGCCACGATTCGATTCCTTCAGTATTGCGTGGTCGAGGTCATCCAGCGCAGGCTGTTTGTGCGATTGGCGGCCGATCTCACTTACCGACTCCCCCGAGTGAAAGCAGCCTCCCTTGATGGCATCCACGCACCAGAGATGGTCAACCGCTTTCTCGATGTCGTCACGGTGCAAAAAGGCACTGCATTGATCTTACTGGATGGTGTCAACGCGGTCCTCAGTGCCGTGATCGGCATGTTCGTTCTGGGATTCTACCATCCTTTCCTTTTGGCATTCGTCTTGGTGCTCATCACCACTTTAGCCGTCGTCGTTTTGGTGTTGGGCAGAAAAGCAGTGACCACCAGCATCGACGAATCCAGGGGCAAGTATGAAATCGTGAACTGGCTGGAGGAGTTAGCCCGCTATCCACGGCTTTTCAAAGGTCCGGGTGGTTATGCATTGGCTTCGGACCGCGCCGACACCCTGGCCCGAAACTACCTGCACGCCCGACGGAGCCATTTCCGTGTTTTGATGCGCCAGATCACCGGCCTTCTGGTGATGGAGGTGATTGCGAGTGCGGCGTTGCTCATCGTGGGCGGCTGGCTGGTGATCAGTCAGCAGTTGACGCTGGGTCAACTCGTGGCCAGCGAATTGATCGTGGCAGCCATTGTGGCTTCCATTTCAAAATTGGCCAAACAATTTGAGGCCTGGTATGACATGATGGCGGCGATGGATAAAATCGGTCACCTCGTCGATATCGATATCGAACGCGAGGATGGCGGCATTCCCACCGTGAACAGTGATGGGGCCGATCTCCACGTTTCGGCAATCTCATTTGGATACAACTCACACTCTCCAGTATTCAGTGGGATTGATTTCAAAGTGAAATCCGGGGAGCGTGTGGCGCTGCAAGGCACCCAAGGCAGCGGGACCAGCACGTTGTTGGATCTCTTGCTCGGACTTCGCGTGCCTGACTCTGGAAACATCTTGATGGATGGCCTCGATCTTCGTTCCTGGTCTTTGGAGGCTCTTCGTGAGCAGGTGATGCTGCTTCGAGGACACGACATCGTGAATGGCACCATCCTCGACAATATCCGCCTGGGCCGAACCGAGATCGGATTGGACGATGTGAACGAATCGCTCCGTGCCGTCGGCCTCCTGGATGAAATCTTGGCGATGCCCGATGGATTAAAAACACCTCTCATCACGGGTGGACTGCCTCTCTCCAGTCGCCAGCGGACAAGACTGCTCCTCGCCCGTGCTCTGGCGATGAAACCCCGACTCTTGCTCCTCGATGATGTGTTCGACGGCCTGGATCAAGACAGCCTGCGTCAACTCACGGAACCGGTCTTTGATGCCCATCGCACCTGGACTTTGATCATCGCAACTCGACACCCCGAGGTAGCAGCGAAGTGCGACCGCACGATTGAACTCAAACCTGAGGTCACCCGTCAAGCCCATTGAGATGAAGCACAACCCTCTACTTCTTCTTGATCGCGGAGATCAACTGCCAGCCATGGCCCTAGCAGGCTCCTCTCGGGGCCCTCGCATCCTTGCCAGGGTCCTCGCTATCTTTTTCATCCTTCTCGTTTTGGCGGTCTGGTTTTTACCCTGGCAGCAATACGTAACCGGCACTGGAAAGGTGATCGCATTTGATCCGCTGGAACGCCGCGTCAATGTGGAGGCAGCCGTCGCAGGACAGGTCAGAAAACTTCACGTCGTCGAAGGGCAGCATGTTAAGAAAGGAGATGTCATCGCAGAGATCCAGGACAACGACCCGAACCTCCTGGCCAATCTCCGGCTCCAACACGATGCCCTCATCGCCCGCCGTGCCGCAGCCTCACAACGCGTGGATGATCTCAGCTCGCAGATTCTTCAGGAGGAACTTGCCAAGGGTCAAGCCATTGATGCGGCCCGCCAACGTGTCGCCGCAGAGAAAATCACGGCAGAAACAGCAAAGCTGAACTACGACCGCTTCCGCGACCTGAAAGACCCCGGCCTCGTGTCCCAGCGCGACTATGAACTGGCCAAACTGATGCGCGAGAGTTCGGATGCAAACTATGCCGCCGCAGAAGCCAACCTGAAGCGGACCGAAAGCGAGTACGACGCACGGATCTCCAGCATCCGAGCCCAGAAAGGAACGGCAGAGTCTGAGATCGCATCGGCTCAACGGGATATCTCGGTCATCGACATCCAGATTAGTCAAAATCAAAGACAGATCATCGAAGCACAACGTGACGGGATCGTTCTTTCTGTGCTCGCCACGGACGGGACCTATCTGAGACCCGGTTCTCCGATTTGTGTCATCATCCCCGAGACCGAAAGTCGATTCGTCGAGGTGTGGCTGGATGGAAATGACATGCCCCTCGTAACCCCACGCCATACCAACCCCGACGGAACTGTGGTTCCTGGCAGTGAAGTCCGGCTGCAGTTTGAAGGCTGGCCCGCGATTCAATTTGTTGGTTGGCCCAGCGTGGCGGTCGGCACCTTCGGTGGCGAGGTGGTGTTTGTCGATGCGACTGACGATGGCGCGGGTCGCTTTCGCATTGTCGTTGCTTCAAAGCCCGACGTTTTCATGCGTGACGGAAAAGAGCACATCGAAGAATGGCCGGGGAATCGATGGCTGAGACAAGGTGTGCGAACAAAGGGATGGATTCTCCTCCGTCAAGTGCCTCTGTGGAAGGAGATCTGGCGTCAGATCAACGGCTTCCCGCCTGTGGTAGCCGACAAGGAACCCGAAGTGAAAAAATGACGTTATCTGAATGATCCGGTCACTTCCCAGCTTCGGCATTGCCGGCCTATCTCTCGCACTTTCAATCCTTATGCTGTGCCCCGCTCTCTCGGCTGAGGGACTCTCCCTGGGCACCGTGATTGATTCCGTGACGAGCAAGTATCCACCCTACTTGATGGCTCTCATTGAGCGCGATGTAGCGGCGGGGAGATTGCGTCAGGCGAAAGGCTCATTTGATCTCAACTTCCTCGGCAGCACCTATTTCAATCCCGAGAGCTACTACGATGGCAACGTCGCTGACTTTGTCTTTGATCAACCCCTGCCCTTCTGGGGTGGCAACGTGTTCGCAGGCTACCGCGTCAGCAGCGGATTTTTGGCAGATTACGACAAGAACCGCACCCAAACGGATGGTGAACTTCGCGCGGGCCTGAAGGTCAATCTTCTCCGAGATGGCCGCATCGACAAACGTCGAGCCGACCTTTGGAAAGCTCGACTGGATCAGGAGATCGCGGATCCCTTCATCCAAAGACAGCAACTCGACATGGTTCGCGCAGCCACGCGGAGCTACTACAATTGGATCGCCATGGGGTTTCGCTATCAGATCACTGAAGAACTTCTCCGCATCGCCAAAGACCGTGACGTCGGAATCGCCGAGCAAGCGAAAAAGGGCCTCATCGCTCCCATCATCAAAATCGACAACGAGCGGCTTGTGATCAGCCGTCAGATTGCCGTCGTTCAGGCGAGGAGACGTTTTGAGGCCGCTGGCATCGAACTTTCGCTATTCCATCGAGACGATCAGGATGAACCCAAGATTCCAGCGCGGCACCAACTCCCGAGTGGCTTCCCGAAGATCATTAACCTTGATGAAACCAAGATGGGCACCGCGATCGTCAACGCCTTCTCATTGAGGCCCGAGATTCGACGCATTCGCCTCGTTCAAGAAAAATGGGGCATTGATCAACGGCTCGCACGCAACAACCTATTGCCGAATCTCGATGTCTCGGCGAGCGTGAATCAGAGCATCGGTGATGGCCCCTACAAAGATTTGGAGCGCACCGAATCGCAGGTTGGAATCGAATTCCGTGTTCCACTTCAACGAAACGAGGCCAAAGGTCGGCTACAAACCATCGAGGCCGAACTGGAGCGCCTGCGAAATGATGAACAATTTGCCCGCGACCGAATCGTCGCTGAAATCCGGGATGCCTTCTCTGGTCTCAAAGCAGCTCAGGAGCAGATCGGTCAGACCAGTCGGAATGTTGAACTGGCAAAGATCTTGGAAGAGGCAGAAGCCACTCGCCTGAAGCAAGGTGCCACCGATCTTCTTGCACTCCAGATTCGTGAGCAAGCAGCCTTTGACGCAAGACTCCTGGAGGTCGATGCCCAAGCAGAATACTTCCGCAACCAAGCCGAGTACGAGGCAGCCACAGCAGTGAAACTTCAGTCAATTCTGAAGCCGATCACTCGTTAAGAGGGTCTTCAAAACCGCTATTTACCCACTGAGCCCAAGGGCGGCAGTTCAGCTTTTTTGGCGGGCTCCGGCTTGGATGGAATGACCGTGAGCCAGAGTTCAGGACTGAGGTCAAGTTGCGAAGTGCC
>CAMBPV010000021.1 GCA_945869695.1 Prosthecobacter debontii | reverse complement strand
GCCATGACCTTGATGGCCAGCGGATGCACGTATCCCGCCGGTTTGGATCCGGCGCTGGCGACGTTGTATGAGTCTCCGAGAGCGCGGCGCAGCAGGCCTTCCGCGAGATGAGAGCGGCAGGAATTCCCGGTGCAAAGAATGAGGAGCGTGGGTTTCATGAAGAGAAGGTTACGAGGTCTGCTCCAGGCGAATCATTTTATTGAGTGGAACGGCGATGAGCGCACCGAGAGTGGGAGCGATGAGGTAGATCCAAAGGTGTGTCCATGAACCGGACACGGCAGCGGGTGCCAATGAGCGAGCTGGATTCATGGATGCACCGCAGATGGGGCCCGCGACGAGAGCCTCGAGCGCGATCACTCCGCCGATGACGATGCCTGCGGTGATGCCTTTTTCTTTGGCTTCGGTGGAGACTCCGAGAATGGTCAGCATTAGAATGGCGGTGAGGATCACCTCGAGAAAGAAACTCTGGGTGGGGGAGCCTGCGGGAAGAGTGGCTCCGAGGGTGGTGGCTTCTGGGAACAGGAGGCGCAGCGAGACACTGCCGGCGAGAGCCCCCGAAATCTGCGCCCCGAAATAGAGCGGGACGTTCTTCCAAGGGAAACGACCGGCTGCAGCGAATGCTGTGGTGACTGCTGGATTGAGGTGGGCTCCGCTGATGTCTCCGAACGTGTAAATCATGGCCATCACCACGAGTCCAAAGGCCAATGCGATTCCCGGATGCGTGATGGCACCCCCGCTGACTTGATTGATCACGATGGCTCCGGTGCCGGCGAAGATGAGGATGAAAGTGCCGAGCGCTTCGGCGAGGAGCTTATGGCTCATAACTGAGAGAGGGTTGTGGCTAGCAGCAGCCGTTTGGTCCACAGCAAGGAGAGTTGGCTTTTCCGGAGCTCATTCCCCAGCCTCCGAGGATGACCCGGCGGATGATCTCTCCCGTTTCTGGATGTTGGGTGAGCGGAAGGTCATTCACGTTTTGCTCGATCTCGTAGTGGGCGATTTCGTCTTCAGGCAGCACGGGCACGGTTTCATAGAGGTAGGTCATGTGGGAATGGGGGTTAAAATGTGGGCATTGGCCAGAGAGGCAAGGGCGTCCGGGCCGATAGGTTCTTCAGGCTGCCATGGCAACCAAGCGGTGCGCCTTGCGTGTTTCTCAACCACTTCGAGTAGGTATCGATGCTCCGATGCTTCGCGGCGTTTCAACAGGGGATCGCACGAGCCGCTGTTGAGCAAGCTTTGATTGATGACCCAGGCAAAGGGCTCGATGTGCGCACGTCGAAGGTCTTCCTGCAAGGCGGCTGCTTCATGCACGGGTGTTGCCTCGGGAAGGGCGACGAGGAGGATGTGGGTGAAAGCGGGATCACGCAGTCGCTCCAAGAGTTTCAGGACTTCTTCAGGCTGCGTGCTGCGGGCCTGGCGCTCGAGCTCTCGCTGATAGGCCTCGCTGGCATCGAGCAAGAGCAGCGTGTGACCGGTGGGGGCTGTGTCGAGGACGACAAAGCGCTCTTTTCCCTGTCCGACCTCGCGGGCAAAGGCGCGAAAAACGGCGATCTCTTCCGTGCAGGGTGAACGCAGATCTTCCTCAAGAAGTGCGCGGCCGGCCTCATCCATCTGTGCTCCTTGTCTTCCCATGACCTCAGCGGTGTAAGCGGCGGTCTCGCTGGCGGGATCGATCCTGCTGAGTGTCAAACCGGGCACCTGACCATGCAGCGTCTGTGCCACGTGTGCAGCGGGATCTGTGGTGCTGAGATGAACGGCGTGTCCGCGTCGCGCGAGCATGACGGCAATGGCTGCGGCGACCGTTGTTTTACCCACGCCACCTTTACCCATGGTCATGATGACGCCATGGCCCTGCTGCTCGATGTCTGCCACGAGGTCTTCGAGACTTTCCAAACGAGGAGGAGTCCAGCCCGTCTCATCCGCTTGTGCTCTGGCCTCGGATGAATCTTCACTCAACAAGACCCGAAGCCCTTCGATGCCCAAAATATTGATGGGCCGGAGTGGAATGATATAAGTGGGCGTGGAGCCGATGAAATCACTCGAAGCCTGAAGGGCCGCCGCTCCGCGCTGTTGCAGGGCTTGTGCGGTGACATCTTCCGGGCAGAGGGTTTCAAAGGTGCCGTTGATGACCAAGCATTGATTGCCCACGCCAATGGCGCGGAGTTCGCGGGAGGTGCGCTCGGCCTCGCGCAGGGCGGCACCCTGAGGCCGGCTCACTAGGATGAGTGTTGTCGCTTTGGAATCTGCCAGTGTGTTGACCGTGGCTTCGTAGACAGCCCGCTGCTTTGCCAGTCCGGCCAGTGGCCCCAAACAAGAGGTGCCGCTCGTGTTGTTGTCGAGAAATTGGTCCCAGGCCTTGGCGAGGCTCATCAGGCGCAAGGTGTGACCCGTGGGTGCGGTGTCGAAAAGGATGTGATCGTAATCCTTCGAGGCCTCTGGATTTCCGATGAAACCTGAGAACTCATCAAAAGCGGCGATCTCGACGGTGCATGAGCCTGAGAGTTGCTCTTCCATGCTTCGCAGCGCCGCTTCAGGCAGCAGTCCACGCATGGGTCCGATCAATCGCTCGCGGTAGGCGGCTGCCGCTTCGACCGGATTGATGTTCAGCGCTTCCAAACCCGGTGATCCTGCGATGGGTGTCGGATGATTGGTGAGCTGGGTGCCGAGCACTTCATCCAAATTCGAGGCCGGGTCGGTGCTGATCAAGAGCACTCGTTTCCCGGCATCCACGAGCTTCAACGCGGTGGCACAAGAGAGTGAGGTCTTTCCCACGCCGCCCTTGCCCGTGAAAAAAAGGAAACGGCTGGATGAGGCGGCATCGGGTCGGTAGAGCGGCAGCTTCATGATGCGACGCCCTCATGCGCGAGCGCGGCAATGAACCAAGCCGGGCGCTCCTCGTGGGTGGGATAGCGACCTTTGAGATGCACCTCACCATCCCAAAAAATCAGAGGCAACACTTCTAATCCCTCTTTGTCGAGAAGGGCTTTGACCGCGGAGTTCTGCACGAAGGCCATCGGCTGCTGCCCGAGATTGAAGCGCTCCACCTTCACGTCGTGGGTGCCCAGTTGCGAAAGCATCGCGGCGAAGTTGACGAGATCAGGATCAATGTCCGGACCGCAGATGCCGGTCGAGCAGCACATGGGTGGGTCGTAAACTTGGATGGTTTTCATGTTCAGTGGGGAGTGTGTTGTTTAGCCTTGGCTTTCCAAGCAAACTTTCAGTCAGGTCGTATAATGAAAGGCGATACAATCGAAGTGTCTGGCCGTTTACGTCCTGCTCAAGCTCTTATGTATCTTATACGCATTGTCTCCCTCCTTTCAGCGTTGTTTTTCCAAGTCACAGCTCAGGCTGCGGAACAACCCAATGTTCTGTGGTTTGTGGTGGATGATATGTCTGCGAATTTTTCCTGTTACGGAGAGCAGACGATTCAAACACCTGCTCTTGATAAACTGGCGTCTGAAGGGGTTCGTTTCACCCGGGCTTATGTGACTGCGCCGGTGTGTTCGACTTGCCGCTCCGCTCTGATCACTGGCATGTTTCAAACAACCATCGGAGCCCACCACCACCGCAGTGGGCGCGGTGAAATGAAGATCCATCTCCCTGAGGGTGTTTCGCCGGTGCCTGAGCTCTTTCAAAGGGCCGGCTACTATACTTGCATTGGCAGTGGATTGACTGACCTCGACTTTACGGGGCGTCCATTTGGCTCAGGAAACGGAAAGAAGAAATCGGGCAAACCGGGAGCTCGATTGGGCAAGACGGATTACAATTTCGAATGGGACCCCAAAATGTACGACAGTCACGATTGGGCCGGGCGCGGTGAAAAGCCCTTTTTCATGCAAGTCCAACTTCATGGCGGGAAGCTGCGCGAGGGCGGGGACGCGCAGCGGGAAGCTTTCAGGAAGCGTGTGATCGAAGAGCTCGGAAGAGCAACGGATCCTGAGAAGGTGACGCTTCCGCCTTATTATCCGCGAGATCCCGTGTTGCTGGAAGACTGGGCGCTTTATCTCGACAGCGTTCGTCTGACCGATCTGCATGTGAGCCGGGTGATCGCACGTTTGGAAAAAGAAGATCAGCTTGAGAACACGCTGATCGTTTTTTTAACGGACCACGGCATCAGCCATGCCCGCGGGAAGCAGTTTCTCTTTGATGAGGGAACTCACGTCCCATTCGTGTTGAGAGGACCCGGAGTGGCGAAAGGATTGGTGAGGACTGATCTGATCCAGCAGATCGATGCGGCACCCATATCACTGGCAGCGGCTGGGATTGCGATTCCATCAGGGATGCAGGCGCGTGATGTTCTCTCGAAGGACTACCAGCCTAGAAACGCCGTGTATGGGGCGCGGGATCGGTGTGATGAAACGGTGGATCAAATCCGGAGCGTGCGGACGGACAAGTTTCTCTATGTGCGAAATTTTTTTCCCCTGCGTCCTCTGCTGCAACCCTGCGCCTACAAGGATGGAAAGGCCATCGTGCAGACTCTGCGCACTCTCCACAGTGAGGGGAAACTGCCTTCGATCAGCGAGGAATTACTCTTCAGCCCAGGCCGCGCCAAGGAGGAGCTTTATGAATACGCGGGTGATCGCTACCAAGTGACCAACCTCGCGGCCGATCCTCAGTTTAAAGCTCAGCTCGAGCTGCACCGAAAAGATCTGGACCAGTGGATGAGGGACACTCAGGATAAGGGACCCGAATCCGAGGCAATGTATGACAGCGATATGGCTGAATATTTGAAAAAGGACAGCCCCGTAGTCGTGAAGAACATCGCGATCATGAAACAGTGGGCCAAGGAGGGCAAGTGATCAGGCGAAGAGCGCGGCTACGGGCTTGCCTCCGTCCGTAATGGGGACGGGACGAGATGCATCCATCAGTTCCTTGGTGGGATCGATCCCCATGGCGGCATGGATCGTGGCGTGGAAATCCACGAGGGGAACGGGGTTTTCAACGGGCTTCTTTGAGAGTTCATCCGTGGTGCCATAAGCTCCGCAATGTTTCAATCCGCCGCCTGCAAGAACCATCGAGAAGGTGGCGCCTTGATGTCCTCTTCCCCCGCGCCCGTCAAATTCGGGTGGGCGACCAAACTCGGTGCCGATAACGATCAAGGTTTGATCGAGCATCTTTTGGTTTTTGAGATCACGAATGAGGGCGGAAACTGCCGTGTCCAGTTCTTGGATGAGCAGGTGTTGGTTGGCGTAGCCTTCGTTGTGAATGTCCCAACCCGTGCCGTTCATGAAGTTCAGATTGTGCGATACCTCGACAAACCGCACCCCCGCCTGAACCAGGCGTCGGGAGAGAAGGCAACGCTGGCCGAACTCGCCTCCGTACTCGTTCCGCAGCGAGGCAGGCTCTTCTTTGAGATTGAAGTGCCGCATGAATTTAGGGCCCGAAAGATGGAGAGCCTGCTCCTGTGACGCCTTGTAGTCAGCGATGGAGGAGTCTTTGGCGATACGATTTGCGAGGGGGCGGAGCAATTGCTCTCGGGCAGCAGCTCGCTTCTCATCCACAAAATCGGGTCGAGTAAATCCAGCGGGTCCGGTGTCGGTGTCGGTTAGGTAGACATAGCCTGCTTTGGCGCCGAGGAAGCCAGGTCCCCGGCTGACATTGGGGTAACCGATGAGGATGTAGGGTGGCACTTCGTCGTTTGCCGCACCCCGTTCATGAGAGATAATGGAACCGATGCTCGGGTAAACGGTGTTGCCAGAGATCATGCGACCGGTGTGGACGATGTTGGTCGCAAAAGCGTGCTCATCAATGACGTGATGATTCACGGTGCGCATCACGGTCACATGCTCCATGACCTTGGCTGTCTGGCTCAGATGCTCCGTCACCTGTACTCCGGGGACTGCTGTGTCGATGGCTTTGTAGAGCGAGCCAGCGGTTTTGGTCTTGCTCCGATTGTCGCCCGCTTTCTTCGGGTCAAAGGTGTCGATTTGCGCCATCCCCCCGCCTAGCCAGATGAAGATGCAGTGCTCAGCCTTTCCTTTGGGAATGTGAACCGGTGTGTTATTCGCGAATAAAGGAGAGGCGCCGAGGGCTGCGGCTTGGGTGAGGAAGGTGCGGCGGTTCATGTTTCGGTGGAGTTTGGTTTTTCAAAGGATCGTCGTCAAGAGGTGGGGTCAGCCGAGACTACTCTAAGAAACGTCTCGGGATCCGGTTTTCACGCGGCTTTAGACCTCACTTTCGTGGGGGGCGCTCGCTGTGATCCGTCGGGCGATATCGAGGAGCGTCGTGGCTTTTCGATCCAAATGGAAAGCCTGAAAACCAGCGGCCTGCGCGCCTCGGAAGTCACACTCGAGATCATCTCCGACGTGGATGCATTTGTCCGGCTCGCATTGGGCGACTCGGGCAGCTGTCGCAAAAAGAACCGGATGGGGTTTGGAGGCGCCGATCTCGCTGGAAATGATGATTTTATCAAAGTAGGGCGTCAACTGGTGGCCAGCCAAAATAGAATGCAATCGACGGTCGAAATTGGAGAGAACGAAGAGTCGAAAGTGCGATCGGAGGAGTTCGAGCGCCGGCACGACATCGGGGAAAACCTGCCAGGCCTCGGGCGCGGCAAAGGAGGCGTAGAGATCCTCAAAGAGGGGTTGGAGTCGCCCTTCGGGCAAGGGATCGCCGAGGGCCATCTCGAAGCACCGACCGACCAGTTCCCGCCACCATCCCTTATCGTCATCAGGCGAGGGAGTTCCCTCGTGCTGAGGGGGTGGAAGGCTCCTCCAAGCAGACCGAAAGGCTGAATCAAGCATGTCCGGATCGATTTGGAGCCCATGGGTGGCGGCGGCACGGGCGTAAGTGTCGCCTACCGGGTCACGGACTTTGATCAGGGTTCCGGCAGCATCGATGAAAATGACCCGAGACTTCTGCGGCATGGATGCGGTTGGTTTAGACATGTGTTCTTAGCCTGTTATCTTAAGTTAAGGAGGGATCGGAAAGTGTCGAAAACTCCAGAATCTGAATCATTACCGGAAACTGAAGCGAGCCCTAATCCTATAAAACTTCTAAACAATGAAGAAAGCGTATGACAACGCAAATCCGGCCACTATAATGTTGGCCTAGTTACCCACGAACTCCAGCCGAAGTAGCTCAGGGGTAGAGCAACGCATTCGTAATGCGTGGGTCGCGGGTTCAATTCCCGCCTTCGGCTCCATTCGGAGAGCAATGCCAGTCACCCCAGAAAGAGCCAAAATTAGCCGCCGGAGACGGACGGACCAGCTCCTCAATTCGCTTGCGAAGTTGATTGGTTGCTCTGCTCTCGTGACCATCGTGGCCGCTGTTTTTTATGTGGCGGCCGAGAGGCTGATGCGGCCCGGCAGCAGTGAACTTGCCTATTTGCAGGATTATGGGGAGGATGTCGATCGCAGCACCTGGTCGGGTAACAAGGAGAGCCTGCCCGCCCTGATGTCACGGGATGTTGCGCCGGCACCCGAGGTGTTCACCAAAACGGGGGAAAGGGTGGGTGCCGAAACCTCTCCTGGGGGTGTGCCTTTGGCGACTCCCTTGGTGAGTGGAATCACCAATTTGGAGGAAAAGAGGCCCCTGATCGAGGCCGCGGTGAGGAAGTTCTTTGAGGCAGAAACCGTCTCTGGAAAGCTGCCTTATGTTCGGGATGCGAATCGGGTGAGGGCATTGATGGTGGATTTTTATACCCGGAATCCGATGCCCAAATTCAAATGGCAAGAACTCGGGTGGACGCGCACCGTGGATGAAAAGGGGTATCGGCTCGGTTACGTGCAGGCCTCTTTTCAAGATGGCGAGCGGGCCAGCTTGATCGTGGAAGAGACTGAAAACGGGGGGGTCTTGGTCGACTGGGAGAGTTACGTTAGATATGGAGAGCTCGATTGGAGGGAGTTTCTCAAGGTAAAACCTGTGCAGCCCACTTTGTTTCGCGTGATCGCCACAAAAGCCGAAGCGATGGAGACGGGTGATGTCGATGCGGGGGTGGACATGATCGAAATTAAGCACCCGGCTGCGGAGGGTAAAGTGTATGCCACGCTGGATCGTGAGGATCCGCGCAATGCCGGACTCATCGAACAACTCAAAATGGGAAAATGGAAAGATGTGCCATTAACCCTGCGGCTTTGTTACCCTGGAACCGGGGGAGATGGCAAGGCCGTTCGGATCGCTGGAGTCGAAGGCAAAGGGTGGCTGATTCTGCAAAACAAAAGGAGCTAGCACGTGAGTAAGAAAACTAAGGCCAAGGCCAAAATCGTAAAGAAACCCGCCAAGGCTGCCAAAACGCCGCCAAAGGCCAAGAAGCCCATCAAGGTAAAAACCAAGGCCGGATCGGAAGCAAAACCGATTGCCAAAAGCGCTCCGAAAAAGGTGACCGTGAAGAAAGTCATTTCGAAAAAGAAGTTCGCCACCAAGGGGACAGTGAAAAAGGCAGCCGCCATAAAACGAGTGCCCGCCAGGAAGGCGCCGGCGAAATCGGGAAAAGGCTCCCAGAGCAAGCCCGCTCTTCGAAAGTCGGCCCCTAAGGTATCCAGGGCTGGCTCGTCAAAAGTTAAACCCAAGGCCAAGCCAGCAGCTGTGAAGCCCAAGGTCGTGGCAAAGGTGAAAAAACTGGTCACTGTGAAAGAAGTCAAAGTCGCCAAGGTGGCTCCCGTGAAGGAGATCGTGAACAAGGTGCCCCCTCCCGCTCCTGAGCCTGTGGCTGCGATCACGGAGGAAGTGGTCGAGTTGCCCAAGAAAGTGGCCTTGAAAACAACCGGCAAAGTCTCCGTTGCCTACGAGTCACCCGTTCGTCCGACGGTCCCTCCGATCCGGCGTGACGCCCCTTTGAAGACGGGATCAACCGTGAAAGATGGAGGTGCCATTTTTTATGACTCCCACATGCATACCCCATTGTGCAAGCACGCCTTTGGAGAGCCTGAGGAATACGCTGAGCAAGGCCTACGTGCCGGTTTGCGCGGGATTATCTTCACTTGTCACTGTCCGATGCCCAATGCATTCTGGCCGACCGTCCGCATGGATGAGGCTGAGTTTGATGCCTATGTCGCGATGGTTGGGAAGGCGACGCAGAAGTTCAAAGGCAAGCTCGATGTGTGGCTGGGGCTCGAGAGTGAGTACTACCCGGGCTACGAGAAGTACATTGAGGAATTGCATCAGCGGGCCGACTTCCATTTCATATTGGGATCTGTGCACTGGCAGTCCAAGGAATACCTTGGCAAGTTTGAAAACGGAACGATCGAAGGATTCCGTCGGACCTATTTTAACCACCTCGCAGACTCCGCGGAGAGCGGGCTTTACGACTGCCTCGGTCATCCCGATTTGGTGAAAAATTATCATCCGGATTCATGGTGCTTCCCTATTCTGAAAGAGCATGTGTCCAGATGCTTGGATCGGATCGCTGCCACGGGAGTGGCCATGGAGCTTAACACTTCCGGCCTCAATAAAAGCTACCATGAGATGAATCCCGGAAATGAGTTTTTAGGCATGATGGCCGAGCGGGGAATCCCTTTGGTGATCGGATCAGACGCTCATCGCTCTGCGCGCGTCGGGGAGCATTTCATTCAGGCATTGGAGAATGCTAAAGCTGCCGGTTACAAGGAAGTGAACTACTTTGAATGGCGGAAACGCAAGGCTCTCAAGCTGGACGCTGTTTTGGAAAGCCTGAAGAAGTATGAAGCGGCAAAGGCTATTTGATGCTTTTGAAATACGTCCCGGTGTGCCGTTAAATGATGAGTGACGAATCCAGTCATGAACGCGCCCTGGGTGGGCGGTTGCTGGCATCTGTCTCGCGCTCCTTCTATCTGACACTCAAGGCCCTGCCGAAAGTGGTCCGTGAGCCTATCTCGCTGGCTTATTTGCTGGCCCGGACGGCGGACACCATCGCGGATACAGCGGCCGTTTCTGCGGACGTGAGATTGCAATGCCTAACCCGGTTTCGCGATCTCGCACTCGGCCCTGCCAACGAAGAGGAAGAAAAGTCCTTGGGTATTTTGTTTCAAGGTCGTTTTTGTCCCCATCAAACCGACGAATCGGAAGCTCATCTCATGGCTCACTTTCGTGAGGCCATCGCTTGGCTCCGGGCGGTCAATCCAGCGCAACTGACTGCGATCCGAGCCGTTTTGGAGCGGATCATCGAAGGGCAAATGCAGGATATCCGTCGATTCCCTGACGATGGAAGACTGCGCGCCCTCGGGACTCCTGATGAGCTGGATGACTACACCTGGCTGGTGGCAGGTTGCGTGGGAGAGTTCTGGACGCGCCTTTGCCTTTCCGATGTGCCAAAGGCGTTCGACCCGGGCGCAAATGCGGATCGACTGATTGAGAATGGAATTCGGTATGGCAAGGGGCTTCAACTCATCAATATCTTGCGCGATCTGCCTGAAGATCTAGCTGCTGGACGTTGTTACCTGCCCGAAACAGAAATCGCGGGACTGGGACGCAGTCTGGTGGATGTTCGACTCTCTCCCAAAGTCCTGGATCCTTTGAGGTCTAAGTGGTTGATCCAGTGTGAAGAGTCTTTGGCCCACGGGCTGGAATACGTGAGTGAGATCGCTGATGGTAAATTGAGATACGCGACAGCTCTCCCTCTGCTGATCGGAGTCAGGACTGCCGCATTGCTTCGAGCGGCATCGTGGGAAACGCTGACGGCTGGTGTCAAGGTGTCGCGACTGGAAATGGCCAGATTACTCGCAGACACGGCAATCGCCTGTCGGGATGCAGCTCGGATGAGGAAGCTTTACGAGCGTCTTCAGGGTGCGAAGTGATCATTCATCGAGTGAGAGTTCGAGTCGCGCTTTGAACAAACTCTTGTGATTCGCTTCGGCGTGGTTATCCCTGTCACACATGACTTACCGCCAGAAACTTGAAGCCCGCATTGCAGCCACCGGATCCAATCTTTGCGTGGGACTGGATGTTCGGGCCGAGGATGCGGGAGAGGGAACCCAGAGGGGAATCATCGATTTGATCTCGCAGACGGCACCCTTTGCCGCAGCCTTTAAGCCCAACGCGGCCTATTTTGAGGCGTTGGGTTGGAAAGGGGTCAAGATGCTTTCGGAAGTCTTGAAGGAGATTCCCTCTGACATCCCGGTCGTGTTTGATGTGAAGCGCGGTGACATCGGTGAGACGCAGGGTTATTACGCAAAAGCTTGCTTTGATGAGCTCGGTGTGGATGCCGTCACCCTGAATCCTTTCATGGGAAGCGACACGCTTGAGCCCTTTTTGAAGTATGAGGACAAGGGGCTCTATCTTCTGGCTGTCACCTCCAATCCGGGCGCAGTCGAAATTGAACTTCAGTCTGTCGGATCACGTCAGGTTTTTGAGTTGGTCGCAGACATGACTCGGAAGAGTGATCAGGCAGGGCTTGTCGTCGGCCTCACGAATGCCTCGGGCAATGTTTTGAGCAAGATCCCTGATGTGCCTCTGCTGATCCCTGGACTTGGGGCGCAGGGTGGAGACCTGGCGGCGCTCAGTGGTTCCGCACGCAAGGCTCCACTTTTGGTGAATGTTTCACGCGGCATTCTTTCGCCAGTGGAGGGCACCACGTTTGCCAGCCGAGCTGAGCACTGGATGAAGGAGATTGCCCGGTCATTGAATCCGCAAACTTAACGAACGCGATGAGCGAGGCCACCCGGAGGGAAAAGCGTTTGCCCATGGTGTGCTGGTATGACCCGCGCCAGCTTCTTCAGACTGCCGTGGGTGTGGTCATCTCGTCGATCTTTGGTCGACACGCAGACCGGAGGCTCATTGAGGCAGTGACGATGATGGGTGATCCGCCCGAGGCCGTTGATTACTCCGACGAGGCGAAGGAGAGCGGGGAGTTCTGGCTCGACTACGCGTCGGATGTTGGCGACGGATGGAATTCGACCTACGGCGTTGCCCGCGCACTTTCCCAGGAGAAGCTCATCCTGAAAGACGGGAGCGGCAATGAGCACGCGACGAGGCGTGGACGGGTGCTCGTCCTCGGGGGTGATGAGGTCTACCCGACTCCGAGCCGACAGGCCTATGAGGATCGTTTGGTCGTGCCCTACAGCACGGCTCTCCCATCAGCCTCGCCGCGTCCTCATCTCTACGCGGTGCCCGGAAATCACGATTGGTATGACAGCCTGGTTTCATTCTCGCGGCTGTTCTTGTCGGGTCGTCGCATCGGAGCCTGGCAGACCAAACAGAGGCGCAGCTACTTCGCGCTTCGTCTGCCCCATGGTTGGTGGTTGCTGGGAATCGATGTGCAACTCGGCTCGGATGTGGATGTGCTTCAGCAGCGATACTTCAAAGAGATCGCTGAAAAAATGGAGCCGCAGGATCGCATCATTCTTTGCACCGCAGAGCCGGAGTGGATCTATGAGCGAATGTACTCCGAGTTTGACGAGAATTTTTACAGTGAGCGCACTCTCCGTGATTTCGAGGAGCGTGTCTTGGGTGGAAAAGATATTCAGGTAATGATCTCTGGTGATCTGCATCACTACCGGAGGCATGAACAATCTACGGACTCCGTTTTCAAGCGCCAACGCATCACGGCGGGCGGCGGCGGTGCTTTTCTTCACCCGACACACGGTCCTGATGTTAAGGAGGTCGGTAAAGGGCGGGGCACTCACAAGCTGAAAGCCAGTTACCCAGATGCTGAGACCTCCCGACGCCTTTGCTGGGGAAATCTGCTTTTCCCCTTCAAAAATCCCAGCTTCCTCTGGTTTTCGGGTCTTCTCTATTTGCTCACAGCCTGGGCGATGAAGCTGAAGCCGGATCACATTGGTCCGTGGCAATGGAATCAGGCATTCTGGCAAACGGCTCAGCACTTATTGGCTTCACCTCCCGCTGCCTTTTGGATACTGGCTGTGCTCGCGGGGTTTCTCATTTTCACGGACACTCATTCGAATAAGTATCGGCTGTTCGCTGGGCTCAGTCATGGGGTGACCCACTTGATTGCCGTCTATTTGATTGGCTGGAGTTCTGCTTTTGCTTCGCAGGATGTGCTGCGCTCCTTCGCAATTCCTCCAGGGTCACGCCGCGCTGTGATTTTGGGTGAGGCCATTGGTCCTGCCTTTGGTATCTTTTCCATCGGTTCTGTGGTGGGTGCTTTTTTGCTCGGCCTTTACCTTCTCATTTCACTGAATGTCTTCCGCCGACACTCCAATGAAGCGTTCTCATCCTTGGCGATTCAAGATTGGAAAAACTTCCTTCGGCTTCGAATCACCGCCGAAGGTCTAACGATTTTTCCCGTCGGCATTGACCGAGTGCCGCGAAAATGGAAAACCGAGGGGAATCGAGTCGAGCCCGATGACCCGCAAGCGACCGCGCCAAGGATCATCGAGCCCGAGCCGGTGACGGTGTTGTGAGTGCCGAAGCATTCTGGATTTTCTCTGGGCGGTGAAGATTGCCACCCTCGTGACCGTAGGATTCACCCATGAAATACATCACCTGCCTCGCTCTGATACTTGGGCTCTTCAATGCGGAGGCGCAGACTAGCGTGAGATCCATCGGAGTGATGGGTGATGGAAAAGCGGATGAAAGTGCAGCCCTTCAAAAAGCCGTGGAAGACGGAACGACTGATCTCTTTTTTCCAAAGGGACGCTATCGCCTCACGAAGACGATTACCGTGGATCTTGATAAGACTGGTCCCTGTAGTTTTTCAGGTGATGGCACGGCTACCCTGATCATGGAGGGCGCGGGACCTGCTCTTTATTTCATCGGAACACATGGCGGCACGGCTGCGCCGGACACGGTGAAGCCAAATGTATGGGAAAAACAACGCACGCCAATGGTCGAAGGCATTGAGATCATCGGCGCTCATGCCGAGGCGGATGGCATCGAGGCCACGGGGACCATGCAGATCACCCTCAGTCGTGTCGTCGCGCGCGAGTGCCGACATGCAGTTCACCTCACCCATCGAAATCGGAACGTTCTCATCGCCGACTGCCACTTTTACCACAATCGCGGTATCGGCGTCTTTTACGACCAGGTGAATCTGCATCAGTCGAACATTATCGGAAGCCACATCAGCTACAATGGAGGTGGTGGAGTCGTGAGCCACGGTGGAAACGTGAGAAATCTCCACATCGGAACCTGCGACATTGAGGGGAATCACGCCAAGGATGGTCCTCCCAGTGCCAATGTCTGGCTCGACTCCACCGGTGGTTCCATTGGTGAGGTCGCCATCACGGGCTGCACCATCCAACACACCAGTAAATCGGTGGGCTCTGCCAACATCCGCATCAATGGCGCTGGCGAAGACCCATCGCTGGAGCGCAAGCAGGGCAGGGGAACCACGAGGGAGGGTAACATCACCATCGGAGATAACGTGTTCAGCGACGTGCGGGTGAACATCGATATTCAAAATGCGCGTGGCGTGACCATCACAGGCAATACCTTTTGGGAGGGCTTCGATCACGATCTCCTCGTCATTGACTCCTCTCACATCGTCGTCACGGGAAACAACTTTGACCGCAATCCTCGCTATTTGGTCAATGGTTTCGACAATGCCGAGAAAAATGGTCTGACTTTTCAAAGGTGCTCCGATTGTGTCCTGAGTGGAAATCTCATATCTGGAGTCACCCAAAAACCTTGCGCCGTAGAGGTCACGGAAGGACACCGTTTTAGCATCACCAATAACAGCATCCTCGACTCCGATGGCATTGGCCTTTTGTTGACCAATCTAACCGCCTCCCTGGTTTCGGATAATCTCATCCGAGACGACCGCGCTGCTGACAAAAGAAGCAAAGAGCCTTCCCTCAAGATCGTCGGAGGAAATGACAACTTGATCGGCTCCAATCTGAAGGGGAATCCTTGAACCTCATTTCCTCCGCCTGATGGGCCTTGTTTCGTCGACAGAGGATGATGAAGGGTAGGTCCCGGCGCTTCGAGGGGTGCAAGAATGATGTGCCAACGGTTGTATTGAATGCACCGATATCAAATGACAGCTGCCTCCTCTCTTCCACGTCGAACTTTTCTTCAGAACACTGCGGCCGCTGCATCCACACTCCTTCTGCCATCCGGGCTGCTGAAAGGCCAGGCGGCTCGCAAGTTGAACATTGGATTCATCGGCATGGGCGGTCAGATCCAAGGGCATGTGAGTAAAATCCTGCAGCTTGGCCATCACGTAGGCGCTCTGTGTGATGTTGACAGCGCGCAGATTGAGAGCTCCCAAAAGCGTCATGGCGAGGGTGTGGCTGGCGCGGCAGTCTATCGCGATTACCGCGTGCTGCTTGAGAATGAGAAGTCGCTGGATGCAGTGGTCATTGCCACCCCGGACCACTGGCATGCGCCGATTTGCCGCGCCGTAATGCAGGCAGGCAAGCATGTGTATTGTGAGAAACCGCTCACACACACCATCGCGGAGGCGCGTGAACTGCGTGAGATGTCGCGCACGTCTAAGGTGATCACTCAGACGGGCAATCAGGGGAGTGCTTCGCCAAATCTTCGCCGCAGCATGGAGCTGATCGCTGCAGGTTTCTTTGGAGCGATTAGCGATATCCACGTCTGGCACCCCACTCACGGTTGGCCGAGTGGCGAGGAACGTCCGGCTAGCAGCGATCCCATCCCTCCGACACTCGACTGGGATTTCTGGCTCGGCACAGCACCTGAGCGCGAATACAAGGCTGGCATCTACCATCCGGCGAAGTGGCGTGGTTGGTATGACTTTGGTAACGGCTCCCTCGGTGATTTCTGCTGCCACGGTTTCAATATGCCCATGCGCGCCTTGAACCTCGATTACCCGACGCGCATTGAGATCACGGGCAAAGGCATGGGAAAAGAAAGCTTTGCCTCGTCCTGCACCGTGCATCTTCATTTCGCTGCCCGAGGGAATCGAGGTCCGGTGAAATTGCATTTTTACACCGGCGGTGATTTACCGCCCGCCGATGTCACTGCTGCGCTGATCGGCACGTTTGGCAGTCTGCCACGCACCGGTTGCCTGCTGATTGGCGAGCAAGGTCAGCTCCAGAGCGGCCTGTGGAATTCCGATTGCTACGTGAAGCTCAATGGCGATGCGAAGTTCACGGGTGCAGGCAATCATCCCGCTGCGAAGCAGGTTCCCATCTCGATACCGCGGGTGAAAGGCCAGATCGACGAATGGGTCGACGCGATTCAAGGTGGGCCAAAGGTGTTTTCTGACTTTGATCACGGTGGTCATCTCACCGAGATCGGGCTCTCCGGCATCGTGGCACTGCGTTTGCAAAAGAGCATCGACTGGGACGGCCCGAATATGAAAGTCCCCGGCATGCCTGAGGCGGACAAGTTCATTCGTAAAGCCGAGCGTGCCAAGCACGGGCGAGCGTAGAAACCGGCGCCGAATGATCGCACCCTCCCGTTCGCCTGCCTGGAAGTGGTGGATCACTGGTCTGCTTTTATTAGCGACCACCATTAACTACATGGATCGCCAAACGCTCGCCAATGCGGCGGTGCGTGTGACCAAGGAGTTCCAACTCAATCAGGAACAATACGGCGACCTTGAGATGGCCTTTGGCTGGGCGTTTGCAGTGGGGTCTCTCGTGTTTGGTTTTCTGGCGGATCGCTTTCGGGTCTATTGGCTCTATCCCATCGTTCTCACGGGCTGGTCACTCATGGGAATCGCTTCTGCTCATACCAGTGGATACGAGTCTCTGCTCATCTGTCGCGTTCTACTGGGGTTCTTCGAAGCCGGGCATTGGCCCTGTGCGCTGAAGACCACCTTTGCCCTGTTGGAGCCCAAAGACCGCACCATGGGCAACAGTGTGCTGCAAAGCGGTGCTTCGATCGGTGCCGTGGTCACTCCGCCTCTGATGCTGTGGCTGATGACCAGTGAAACATCCAGTTGGCGGCTCGCCTTTGAGGTCATCGGTGCCATCGGACTTGTTTGGGTGCTCATTTGGTTTGCCAGCATTCGGAGGACCGAGCTCGATGTGACCATCCCGGAAAGTGTCGGCGTAACCGATGGATTGTGGGCCATTCTGAAGGGGAGGAAGTTTTGGGCACTGGCCATTCTTATCTTTGGTGCCCAAACTTGCTGGCACCTCTTCCGGGTGTGGCTTCCTAAGTTCATGCAAGAAGGTCGTGGCTACACAGAGACCGAAGCACTCGCGTTTAACTCTGCCTATTACATCGGCACAGATATCGGATGCTTCGGCGCTGGGCTTATTTCACTCGGGTTGGTGCGTCATTTTTCGCTCAGCGCTCATGATGCTCGACGACGCGTCTTTCAAGGCGCGTGTCTGCTTACCTCATGCAGTATCTTCGTTCTTTGGCTGCCAAAAGGTTGGGGGCTCATGGTGGCCATTCTCCTCGTCGGAGCCGGTGCGCTGGCGCTTTTCCCCTGTTACTACTCGTTCGTTCAGGAGCTGTCGGATCGCCATGTGGGTCGCCTGACGGGACTGCTGAGCACCTGGGTCTGGGCTGTCTCTTCGCCCATGCACAAGTTTTTTGGCAGGTTGGTCGATAGCACCCACTCCTTTGATCTCGGGATGGCGCTCGCGGGTCTCGTGCCTTGGATTGGCGTCGTGGCGTTGGCTTTTCTCTGGAAGGATAAGTCGAGGTCCTGCGTGCAAGAGTAGGGGTATTGGGGGCGTTAGTCTTGATATTGCCCACTCTCCTCCAGAGGCGCTTGACGTCGTTGATCCTTTTCGCCTTCGTCCCACTGGCGGCTCAGGGTGGTGTTTCGGCGGAGCAGGCTGAGTTCTTCGAAAAAAAGATCCGTCCCTTGCTGGTGGAGAAATGCTACGAGTGCCACAGCGTGGAAAAAAAGATTAAAGGCGGTTTGGCTCTGGATACAAAAATGGGTGTGCTGAATGGCGGTGATGCAGGACCGGCGCTTGTGCCCGGTGCTCCCGACAAAAGTAGGATCATCGAAGCGGTGCGATACTTGAATCGCGATCTCCAAATGCCGCCGAAGGGCGCATTGTCTGCAGCGCAGATTCAAGATCTCGAAGACTGGGTGAAAATGGGCGCGCCTGATCCGCGTGAAGCAAGCGTCACAGCTGCCGCTGGCAAACGGGTGATCAACATGGAAGAGGGTAGGAGATTTTGGTCGTTCAAACCGCTCTCTGATCCTGCTTTGCCCGAGGTGAAAAACACAGCATGGGAGCAGGTACCCATGGATCGTTTCATCCTCGCCAGTTTGGAAAAGGCTGAACTCAGCCCTGCCCAGCCTGCGGATCGACGCACCTTGATTCGGCGTGCCACATTTGATCTGACTGGACTTCCGCCCACTCCGGAAGAGGTCGAAGCCTTTTGGGCAGACAACTCTCCCAATGCCTTTGATCGGGTGATCGAGCGTCTGCTGGCATCGCCTCAATATGGCGAGCGCTGGGGGCGTCACTGGCTGGATGTGGCCCGGTATGCGGACTCAAACGGCATGGACGAAAACGTCGCCTACGGTCATGCGTGGCGTTATCGCGATTACGTGGTGAAGAGCTTCAACGACGACAAGCCGTATGGTGAGTTTCTGATGCAGCAGATCGCCGGGGACCTTTTGCCATACGCAAGCGAGGAGCAGCGCGTGGAGAATCTCGCAGCAACAGGTTACCTCGCTCTCGGTGCCCGTGTGCTCGCCGAGCCCGATGTGCAGAAGATGGAAATGGACATCATCGACGAGCAAATCGACTCGCTCGGAAAGGCCTTCCTCGGGATGACCTTTGGCTGCTGCCGCTGTCACGATCACAAGTTTGATCCCGTTCCCACCGCAGACTACTACGCACTGGCTGCGATCTTCAAGAGCACGAAGAGCCTGAGTGAGGAAAAAATGGGGGCTATCAAGTTTTGGTATGAGCACTCAATGGCAACGCCCGATCAAACCGAGGCGAAGAAAAAACACGATGCCCTCGTCGCCGCCCAAAACTCCAAGCTGAACCAACTCACCACCAAACTGCGCAATGAGCTCAAGTCTGAGCTGCATGGCAATGCCGCGCGTTACCTTGCCGCAGCCGTTGCTCTGCCCGCGGACGCCGAATTCTCGGAGGTGGAGAAGGTGGCCAAAGCCAATCAGCTCCGCCCCCGCTATCTGCTGACGTGCAGACAATACTTGGCGCGGGCAGTGGATCACCCCTTCTTCAAAAAATGGCATGAACTGGCACCCATGGGGCAGGCAGATGCGGTGCTGGGGCATTACTCGCCGCTCTTTTCTCAAGCCATCGCTGCCGCAGCCAAAGTGAAGGCACCCGCCAAGCTGCAGGAGCCTGCGCTCGCTGCCGCGTATGATGCGCTGAATGACATCGCCGGATTTCTTGCGATCCCTGACAAGGATGCGAATGCCTTTGACGGAGAGATGCTCGCCGATGTGGAGCAGATGCGGAACGAGGTGATGAAGGTCGAGCGCCAGGCACCGGATCCACCAGCGCTGATGGGTGTGAAGGATGGTGTGATCACCAAGTCACTCCCGATTCACATCCGAGGCAGTTACCTGACTTTGGGCAAGCCTATCGAGCGTGGATTCCCCGAAGTGATGCGCGCCTCGCTCAACAGCAAACCCGTGCTTCCTGCTAGACAAAGCGGACGGCTCGAACTGGCACGTTGGATGGCCAGCAGCGAGCATCCACTGACGGCGCGCGTAATGGTCAATCGTCTCTGGCGGTGGCACTTTGGTGCAGGCCTTGTGAAGACGACGGACAACTTTGGAACGCTGGGAGAAAAACCATCGCATCCCGAACTTCTTGACTGGCTTGCCCGCCGTTTCATCGAGAGTGGATGGAGCGTGAAGGACATGCATCGTCTGATGATGAAGTCGGCCACTTATCAGATGGCCTCGGCTCATTCTTCGGCCGGGCAACCCTCCTCGGGTGCTGACCCTCTTCTCGTCGATCCGGAGAATCGCCTCCTCTGGCGCGCCAATCTTCAGCGACTCGAAGCCGAGCAAATCCGGGATGCGATGCTGGCTGCTAGCGGTTCACTGAGCCTGGAGATGGGCGGCAAGACGGTGCCTCTGCGAAACCGAGAGTTTGTCTTCAATCACACCTCCAAAGACCGCACCCAATACGAGACACCTCGCCGCGCCTTGTATCTGCCGATCATTCGGAACCATCTCTACGACATGCTGGAGCAGTTCGACTTCCCAGACCCCACGATGCCTACCGGGAGTCGCAATGCGACGGTGGTGGCTCCGCAGGCACTCATTTTGCTAAACGCACCCGTCGTCATGCAGTCTGCCGAGCGACTTGCAAAACGACTAGCGAGAGAAGCAAAGACGGACGAGGCTCGCCTGCAAAAGGCCTACGCGCTCCTTTATGCCCGCACTCCCACCCCGCGTGAGATCGAACGCGCCAAAGCCTTTCTCGATTCGCAGAACGAGCCCAGCGAAGCTTGGACCCGACTGTGCCACACTCTGCTGGCGGCCAATGAATTCATGTATTTGCGATGAACGCGGCTCTTCCATTTCAAACCTCCCGCCGTTCCCTTTTGCAGAACTCTGCAAGCGGCTTTGGCTACCTAGCGCTCTCGGCGATGATGGCCCAACAGAAGGGAGTCGCCTCGGGGGTTGAGAACGCCCTTGCCGCACGGAAACCGCATTTTCCGGCACGGGCAAAACGGGTGATTTTCCTTTTCATGAAGGGGGGCCCCTCGCATGTGGATACCTTTGATCCCAAGCCCCTCCTGACCCGCGATCACGGTGGCAAGTATCCCTTTGCCGAGCCGCGCATCAAATTTGCGGAAACCGGGAAGCTCCTGAAATCGCCATGGTCCTTCAAGCAGTATGGGCAAAGCGGACTGCCCGTGAGCGAACTCTTCCCCAACGTCGCTCAATGCGTTGATGAACTCTGCATCATCCGCTCCATGCACGGCACCAATCCCGCACACGGCGGCGCTTTGCTCAAACTGCATACCGGCAGCGATACCCAGGTGCGGCCGAGCATGGGCTCGTGGGTGACTTACGGACTCGGCACGGAGAATGAAAACCTGCCGGGATTCATCACCATCTGCCCCACCCTCGCTCATGGTGGCGTGAATAATTGGGGTGCTGCTTTCCTGCCTGCCTATTGTCAAGGCACGCCCATCGGCAATGCGGCCGTGGCCTCGGATCAGGCGCAGGTGAAGCACATTCGGAATCCAAAACTGAGTGCCGATGTGCAGCGACAGCAACTCAATCTGCTGGCGGAGATGAATCAGGATCATCTCGGCGTGGCTGGCATGAATCAGGCACTCGAAGGTCGCATCAATTCGTTTGAGCTCGCCTTCCGCATGCAGATGGCGATGCCTGATGCGCAGAACGTCGATTCGGAAACAGCGGCCACGAAAAAGCTCTACAGCATGGAGAACCCAATCACTGCCAACTTCGGTCGGCAGTGCTTGATGGCGCGCCGTTTCATCGAGCGCGGCGTGCGATTTGTGCAGGTCACGCATAGTGACAGCGAGGTGCAGTGGGATCAGCACGGTGCGCTGTATAAGAATCACAGCAAGAACGCGGCGGAGGTGGACAAGCCCATCGCGGGCCTGCTCAAAGATTTAAAATCACGAGGTCTGCTCGATGACACACTCGTCATTTGGGGCGGTGAATTCGGTCGGACGCCGACGGCCCAAGGCACGGATGGACGGGATCACAATCCGCATGGCTTCACCATGTGGCTGGCCGGTGGTGGCGTGAAACGAGGCATCTCGCATGGCGCTACCGATGACTACGGCTACTACGCGCAGGAAAACAAAGTTCACATCCACGATCTCCACGCCACGATCCTCGCCCTGCTCGGCATCAATCATGAGCGGCTCACCTACCGCTACGCCGGACGTGACTTCCGCCTGACAGACGTCGAAGGGCATGTCGTGAAGGAAATCTTTTCGTAGCCTTTTTAGGCCTCCTCCTGATACACCTCGTAGTCGCTGTTGATGCTCCAGAGGTCGTGGCCTGCTCCATCGGCGATGTTTTCGGCGGCGAGGATACCCATGAGGATGCTGTGGTCCTGATTGTTGTATTTGAAAGCCCCGTATCTTCCGATGGCCGACACGGTTGGCACTTGGGTGCGCAGATGATCAATGATGGGTTTTAGGCTCTGCCGGTAGCCCTTCCGATACACTGGATAGCACCGGGGCAGTTTGATCACGCTGCCTTCGAGAACCGATGCTCCTTGGAGAAGTCGAGTCCCGGCTAACTCGGCCTTGGCCATCTCGATCAATCCCACATCGTCCCATTTCCAGACTTCATCGGCATCGTCGCACCAGTATTCCAGAGCCAGGATGGTATCGCGACTTTCACCGTGAAGTTCGGGCACCCAGTTTCGGAAATTGGTGATCCTGCCGAGCTTTAAGTCGGGCGATTGCACATAGAGCCACTGATCAGGAAACAGGGAATCTGCATCGACTCGCAGATAAACGAGGATCGTGTTTCGATAGGTGAGCTGGCCAAGTGCCTCGGACACTTCTAAGGGTAGATCAGCCAGCGAGCGACACATCAGAGTGAGCGGCATCGTGGAGATGATGTGATCAAAGTGCCTGCTGCTCCCATCTTGAAATCGCAGTCCTTGTGCGTCGGCAGTCAGTCCTGCCACAGGCGTGGAGAGATGAACCTCGCCTCCAGCGGCCAGCACCTTTTCCGCCATCCGATCATAGATCATGCCCGTGCCGCCGGTCGGATATTTGAACTCATGAGCCAAGGTGCGGTGCTTTTGCCGATCCAGTCCCATTGCACTCAACAGCGCACCACCGAGGGAGAATTTCTTGATCCGCTGTGCGGCAAAATCGGCATCCAGCTCCTCGCACGAGATGCCCCAGAGCTTCTCGCTGTAGGACTTGAAGAACATCTCGAACAGCTTTTGACCGAAGGCGGCCACGACCCATTCCTCAAAACTCTCGGGTTTCTCTAATCGAGCTCTGCCCGTCCACTTCTGCCTCGCGTAGCTGGCGAGGCAGGAGAGAGCCGTCGGCAGTCCCATGTTCCGCAGCGCGTTGATCGGACGCAGGGGGTAGTCGTAGAACTGGTTGCTGTAAAAAATGCGGGTCATCCGCTTCACCACTCGGAGATCTCCTGCCGCTACCTCCTCCCACAAATGATTCACGCGGGCATCTTTGCTCAGGAATCGGTGTGGCCCTAAATCCACGCGCTGGCCCCAAAGCGAAATCGTCCGTGCCAGTCCGCCGACGTGAGGTCCCGACTCGAAAACGGCCACCTTATGGCCCTTTTGCGTCAGGAGGTAGGCGGTCGTCATTCCCGCCGGTCCGGCTCCGATGATTCCGATCTCCATGGTGATCAGCGTGCGGTTTTGAAGTGCCCCCAACGGATGATGATGGCGGCGAGAATCACACCCACGAGATTGGCCACGAGATCCCAGCCTGTGTTTTCATAGCCACCGACGTTGGTGTTTGGAAGGGTGAGCACGGCGATGAACTCGATGACTTCATTCAGGGCTCCGAACCCCATGCCGGCAGCACCGCAAAGCGTGAGGATACCGAGCGTCGGCCGCACTGGCCGGCCATCCTGCTGACGCAGCACTTGGCTCACGATGTGCCAGCAAAGCCAGGGGGTGATGCCAAAACCGAACGCGTGCACGATTTGGTCATACTTCAGTTTCTGAGGGATCAACCAGAGGCTATAGAGCACGGCTTGATCACCATTGTAGGGCCAATCCGCCGGCACAGGACAAAGGCCGCCCGCCATGTGGAGTAGGCCCCAGATTGAAAAGGCCCAGAGAAGCGCTGCGGTCAATCGGACGCGGGCATGAACGAGGCTCATCACTCCGATCAACACGGCCATCACCACGATGTAGAAGATGAACTCTTTGTTTCCCGTGGAGAGAGAAGCCACCACGGCGATACCGATGTAGGCAGCGGTGAAGAGCAGGACGGGAAGCAATCGAGGCGTTGAGGAGGGCGATGCCATGACTCGATGATGTCTCAGTGGATGAGCGATGGCAAAATTTTCCGCCATTAAGGCTTTTCAAAGCGCTTCCGAAGCTCGGTGAAATAGCGGCGCACTTGATCGCGGCGTGAGGGGGGCAGGGCTTGATCATCGAGGGCTTCTTCCTCGGCTTGAATGGCGTCCAGCGCGGCAGCAGTGGGTGAGCGAGAGGCGGTCTCTTTTTTGGTGCCACCTTCAACCGAGCGAAAAGTGGACTGGCCTTCCGTTCCGCGTTGGGCATTCACGGTGCTGGAACTGGCACTTTGCGTCTTTGCGGTGGGATCATTCTTGAGCTCTGCGGTTCCGGCTCCGGGCGGCAGACCTCCGGGTGCATTCATGGCGATGGCTCCATCTGGAGGACCGTCGGGTGCGTTGTCGCCGAGCATGAGGGCATCGGGTTTTTCACCGGGTTTCATGCCGGGAACCGGTGCAAAAAGGGTGGGCTTCCCGTTCTTGCCGTCTTTGCCTTCTCCGGGTGGCTTGGCTGAGAGCATGGGCAGTTGTTGCGTTTGGCCTGTGCCTGGCACGGGAGTCTGGCTCATCTGGCCCTGCTGCTGGCCTTGGCTCATGCCGGGTGGCTGAAGTGGAGCGTTGCTCTGCTGGCCGGGTTGATTGGGGCTGGCTTGGGAGACTTGGGGACTGGAGCCTTGAGGATCGTTGGCTTGTTGTCCGGCTTCGGCCATTTGAGTCATGCCTCCAGCGGATTGACCGGTGATGTTGCTGCCAGCATCCCGAAGTTGTTGGGCCAGTTTTTCGAGTTCTTTCCGAGTTTCTTCACGGAGGGCTAGCTCGCGCATTTTATCGGCCAATTTCTGAAACTCGTCTCCGGCTTGTGCGGGTTTGGACTGATTCATCTGATCACCAGCAGCAAGCACGTTCTCGCCGACGGTTCGTTTGCGGTCCTCTTTGTCAGCCTGCTTTTGGATTTGCTTGAGGCTCTCGTTGATTCTCTCACGAGCTTCGTTGGTGAGTTGGGGTGATTTGAGCTGAGTGGCCAAGGCGGCGGCAGTTTTAGCGGCATCGGCCGCTTTTTTTTCTGCCACGGCATCTCCGAGGTCTGCGGTGTCTGCGTGCTTGCGCATTTCTTCCACCATCTGATTGGAGGCCCAATTCTCTCCATCTTCGCCAAGCTTGGACGCAAGTTTCTCAGCGTCACGGGCTTGTTTCTCCAAGTCGGCCAGAACCTCGCGGGATTCTTTGCCCGCGCTGTTTTCGAGGTCCTTGGCAGTTTTCTCGAGGCTTTCCTTGAGCTTCTCGAGTTCTTTTTTCTCCTGCTCGTTGAGACCCGCGAGTTTTTTCTTTTCCCACTCCTTGGTGTCGAGCTTTTTGGCCTCCTCGGTGGCAGCGCGGAGCATGTCGTCATCCATCATCTCCCTCGGGATTCGAGCGTCGGAAAATAGGGAGAAGGCGATGGCAAAAACGGTGATCGCGGGTGTGATCCAGACGGTGCGCTGGGGTTTTACGGGGAGATCTCGGGCGAGCAATCGGACGGCGTCCGGGATCAAGGATTGCTGCTCACTGACGTGGTTTCGTGCCGATTGGGAAACTTGGGTCTGCTGTTCGAACCACCAGGCGATCGCAAAAGCCTCATTTCTCTGGGTCGCCTGATCCCACAAGGCGAGTGCGGAAAAAGAGTCGGGCTTGCGGACCCAGGTGTAAATGGCGGTGCCGATCACCCAAAGAAGCAACATGCCGATGGCGGCGGCCGTGTAGCGGGTGCTTCCAGCGAGGCTCATGAGAATGAGAACGGCGGTCATCACTCCGCCCATCCTCAGTCCGGTGCGCCCGAGCAGGCAGACCCAGCGGCGTAAGTTCACATGCATCAACACTCGTGGTGCGAGGGAGTTGAACGTCTGGGCCAAGTGACCGGATGGCATGGGCTGATTGTCGAACGTGGGACGGAGAAAGACAAGGAATGGATGGAGATTTCTCAAGGTTCCCATTTTCAGAAATCCCGCTGATCTTAGAGAATTAGTTCGCCACCGCTCAGGCGGGAGACGATGGTCCCACTCCATCCTTTAGAAAATACCATGAGCGCAATTGAAGTTCCCAAGAAAAGAGGCATGTCCTGCCTTGCCATAGGCGGCATCGGCTGCCTGATCCTACTCTTGGCCTTGTTTGTGGGTGGGGGTGCCTTGATCGCCAAGTTTGCACCGGGGTTGAAACAAAAGTTTGATGAGTATCAGAAGGGCGCCATGTCGAATCCTGACAAGGCTCTGGCAAAGCTGGGTATCGAGATGATCCCGAATGTGGTGATCGTGCGTGAGGATGATGCGGCGAAGACGATCACTTTCAAAAAGGGTCCATCGGGCGAGGAAATGACGATGCACTATCAGGGCCTGGGTGAAGGGAAGGGGAGGCCCCGGGTGACCAATAGCAAGGGTGAAGAGGTGGATCTTTCGAAGAAGCCAAAAACGGACGCGTCGGTAGTTCCATCGGTGAACTCGCCGCTGCCTGCTCCGTCGAATTGAGCGGAAGATAGACGAGCGCAAACGAACAGTGTGCCCCTCGCGAGTGGGGCTGCGATTTTTGGCCATGATGTTGATTTTCAGGCGTTGAGCTAAAAGGGTTGGTCATTTGCCTCTCGGGGAGATAGGGAAGAGGGAGATCGTGAGGGTGTAAAGTTGGGTTGACATCGCCCTCGGTCACTGCAAAGGCTTCGGAATGGCTACTACCGAACCAACCAAAACACGCAAGCTCAACCCAGCTCTGTCGAAACCTGTCCAACCTGACGAAGCTCTTTCCGCTATCGTGGGATCCACTCCTCTCTCCCGTGGCGAACTCACGAAAAAGCTTTGGGAGTACATCAAGAAGAACGGTCTCCAAGACCAAGCCAAGAAAACGATGATCAACGCTGATGACGCCTTGAAGGTGGTTTTCAATGGCAAAACCCAAGTCAGCATGTTCGAGATGACCAAGCTGGTTTCCGGTCACGTCAAAGCTTAGTGACTGAGCATTTAATCTCTGAGATGCCACCTGCGAAATCAGGTGGCATTTTTTGTGGGCCGGAGCGTCGGGCAAAAAAAACTCCCGACCGGTATGATCCGATCGGGAGTCCTTCATCAGTAGAATTACGCAGATGAACTGCGGCAGATTTTAGAAGGTGACGGACACCTTAACGCCACCGTAGAGGTCGTTTGCACCTTCAACAGTGTTGATCAGTTCGCGAGTGTCGAGCGAGAAGTTCGCTGCGATGTAAGGAACCAGGGTAGCGGTCTTGGTGAGCTTGATCGGAGCGGTGACCATGACGCGGACGTGGTTCCAGCCGGAATCAACGCCAGTCACTTCAGCGTAGGAGTAGTAGTCCACACCATAGCCGATTTGAGCGGAGGGAACGATTGAGAGCCAATCATTCACTGCGATCGTGTAGTCAGCGCCTGCTTCGAAGTAGTGACCATCAACCTTGAAGTCATAAACATACGTTCCGTAGAGGTTCATGCTTCCGATTGGGACCGCCACCGTGAACGCGAGATCGCGAGCGTCTTCGATGGTCGAATCAGGAGCTTCAGCAAAGCCGAAGGTCTGGCCGCCAACGCTACCTGAGAAGGTGTCGAAGAAGTTGTAGTTGGTGAATGCCAGGCCGAATTTGGCGAAGCCTGCGTCATAGTTCAAAGCTGCGAAGAGATCGAGCTCAGAATAGTCGAGGGTTCCCACGCCACCGATGCTGGTGTCAACGGTGCTGGTGTAAAGCGCACCGGCGGTGAAGCTAAGTTTGTCAGCAACAGGGACGGTCACTGCGAGGCTGGAGAACACGTTGTTGTTGGAGAACCACAAACCACGGAAGTAGTAGGAGGTCTCATAGCCAAGGTCCAAAGTGAATCCGAGAGGGGACTCTTCTGGAGCGGGAGCTACAGGGGCTGGGGCTTTTGCACTGGTGGTGCCGGCTTGGGCGCTGGTTGCAGCGCAAACAGCCAAAACGGCTGCTGTCTTGGTGATGATGGAGGTCAAGGTTTTGCCTTTCATGATGGTCGTTGTATTTGGTTTGCTTGTTTGTTGATGCACTGCCATGGAGCTGCGCTTCTGCATTAGGAGGTAGCATTAGGTGTGCCAAGATTTATTCGTTCATTAACTGGATTTTGTCGCCTTTTTTTGCCTCGCGGACGCCTCGTCAGGCAACTGCCAGGCCTTGGATTTGGCGATTGCTCGTTGCCACCCCTTGGAAATCAGAGTTCGAGAGGAATTCTTCATTCTCGGCATAAAGGTCCGATTTTTTTTCCATTGTTTGCCGATTTCGGCCTGATTGCTCCAGAAACCGACTGCCAGGCCGGCCAAATAGGCCGCCCCGAGGGCCGTTGTCTCGGCAATTTGGGGTCGGACCACCGGCAAATTCAGCAAATCCGACTGCATTTGCATGAGAAGGTTATTGGCGCAGGCACCGCCGTCGACGCGGAGTTGCTTCAGGCGGATGCCGGAGTCAGCCTCCATGGCCTTGAGGATGTCCACCACTTGAAGGGCGATACCCTCGAGCGCAGCGCGTGCGATGTGAGCGCGGGTGCTCCCACGGGTCAGACCCACCAAGGTGCCCCGAGCATAGGGGTCCCAGTGGGGTGCGCCAAGCCCAGCAAAAGCAGGAACCAAGTAAACACCTCCCGTGTCAGGGACGCTGGCTGCCATTGCCTCGACCTCCGAGGAGTGCCGGATGATCCCCAGACCATCCCGCAGCCATTGAACGACAGCTCCGGCGATGAAGATGCTTCCCTCCAGGGCATACTCCGTGCGGTTGCCAATGCGCCACGCCACGGTGGTGAGGAGGTTGTTTTTGGAACGGATCGGCTTTTCGCCCGTGTTCATGAGCATGAAGCAACCGGTGCCATACGTGTTCTTCACCATGCCGGGTTGGGTGCAGACTTGCCCAAAGAGGGCAGCTTGTTGGTCTCCCGCGATACCTGCGATCGGGATCTTTCCCCCGAGAAGGGTGGTGTGGGAATAAACCTCGCTGGATGAGCGGACCTCGGGCAGCATGGAGCGCGGGACTTGAAAGAGGGTGAGTAATTCCTCATCCCACTCACCTTTCACAATGTTGAAAAGCATGGTCCGGGAGGCATTACTCGGATCGGTGACGTGGGTTTTTCCACCGCTGAGGTTCCAAACCAGCCAAGTATCGACTGTGCCAAACGCCAACTCCCCTGCGGCAGCCTTCGCCCGGGCACCTTTCACGTTTTCGAGGATCCACTGCACCTTGGTGGCGGAAAAGTAGGCATCCAGAACGAGACCCGTTTTTTTGCGGATGAGGCGGTCTTTTTTCTGCGCCTTCAGGCGATCACAAATCGAGGCCGTGCGCCGGTCCTGCCACACGATGGCATGGTGGATGGGTTTTCCCGTCTTGCGATCCCAGACGATCGTCGTCTCGCGCTGGTTGGTGATGCCGATGGCGGCGATGTCCGAAGCCGTGATCTTGGCCTTTTGGAGCACTTCCGCTGCGACGCCAGCCTGCGTGGACCAGATGTCCATCGGATCATGCTCCACCCAGCCGGGCTTCGGGAAGATCTGAGGAAACTCCTTTTGGGCGACGGCCGCAACAGTTCCCGAGTGGTCAAAGAGGATGGCACGAGAACTGGTGGTGCCTTGATCGAGGGCGAGGATGTATTTCATCAAGCTGGAGGCTAGCAGAAATCCTCGTCTCGTGTCCATCTGGAAAGGTGGGTTTTTGGGTTGATTCGTGCCGCCCCGAAGATTTTGCGGCGGATTGTGGCCTTGCCAAACCCGTGAAAATGGTGATGGGTGCGCACCCCCAAAACTGCCATGCCTAAGCAAACTATTCGTGACATTGAACTAGCCGGAAAACGCGTCCTTGTGCGCGTGGATTTTAACGTTCCCCTCGATGAAAAAGACGGTCAAATGATCATCACGGACGCGACTCGCATCCAAGAGACGCTACCGACTTTGAAGTTCCTGATTGAGAAAGGTGCAAAGGTCATTCTTTGCAGCCATCTGGGCCGGCCGAAAGGGCAGCCTGATCCCAAGCAGTCGCTGGCACCGGTTGCACCTGCTTTGAGCGCCTTGCTCGGCTGTCCTGTTCAGTTTTCACCCGAAACCGTCGGGAACTCGGCCAAGGAAAAGGCGCTCGCGCTTTCCAATGGTGGCGTGCTGCTGCTGGAGAATACCCGTTTTCATGCGGGTGAAGAAAAGAATGACCCCGAGCTTGCCAAGGGCCTTGCCGATTTGGCCGAGGTGTTTGTGAATGACGCCTTTGGCTCGGCCCACCGTGCGCATAGCTCGACGGCTGGAGTGGCTGATTACCTGCCAGCCGTGTCGGGTTTGCTCATGGAGAAAGAATTGACCTATCTTCATGATGAACTGGAAAACCCGGAGCGTCCTTTTGTGGTGATCCTCGGCGGCGCCAAGGTGAATGACAAAATCGAGGTCATCAATCGACTGCTCGAAAAGGCTGACACGATCATCATCGGTGGGGGCATGGCTTACACTTTCAGGAAGATCGTCCAAGGGATCACCATCGGGAAGAGTCTTTACAAGCCCGAGTGGGAGCCGATCGCGCAGGCCGCTATCGACAAGGCCAAAAAGCTGGGAGTGAATCTTCTCATTCCTGTGGACGCGATGATCACGGATGCGTTTGACTTCGATGCCAAAAAACTCGGAACGACGAAATACACGGGTGTGAATGAAAACATCCCGGACGGCTGGGAGGGTGTGGATATCGGACCTGAGTCGGTGAAGCTTTTCGCGGCTGAGATTGCCAAAGCGAAGACCGTCATTTGGAACGGGCCTATGGGCGTGTTTGAGATCAAGGAATCCTCCAAAGGAAGTTTCGACGTGGCGGCTGCCATCGCCGAGAACACCTCCGCCAAGACCATCATCGGTGGTGGAGACAGTGTGAAGGCCGTCAAAAAAGCGAAGCTGGCTGATAAGATGACCTTCATCTCAACAGGCGGTGGTGCCAGCCTCGAACTTTTGGAAGGAAAAACCCTTCCGGGTGTTGCCTGTCTTTTGGATAAATAGGCTGGGTTGAGCCGATTGGCTCAGCATCTGCTCACTCTTTCACCTCTACTTTTTTTATGTCGAACATTCGTAAACCCATCATCGCAGCCAACTGGAAAATGCACATGACCCCCCAAGAGACGGAGGACTTCCTCCGTGCTTTCATGAGGCTGGTGCCTGAGAAGTGTCCCGTCGAAATCGTTGTCGCCCCCCCATTCATCAGTCTCCCGAAGGCGGGTGAAATGCTGCGGAATCACACCGTCGAGCTGGCGGCTCAAAACATGAGTCAATACCCGGGTGGAGCCTACACCGGGGAGATCAGTGCCCGCATGATCAAAGATGTGGGCTGTCAGCATGTCATTCTCGGGCATAGCGAGCGCCGTGCGCTCTACGGAGAGACCAACCAGATCGTGAATGCGAAACTGTTGGCCGCTCTGGAAGCCAGATTGCGCCCGATCCTCTGCATCGGCGAGACCCTCGAAGAGCGGGATGCGGGGCAGATCGAGCAGGTGCTCGAAAGCCAATTGCGCAAGAGTTTGGCCGAAGTGGGAGCACGTCGGGTGTTGGATTGCGTCATCGCCTACGAGCCCGTCTGGGCGATCGGAACCGGGCGCACGGCGAGCCCTCAACAGGCCCAGGAAGCTCATGCCTTTACCCGCAAAGTTCTGACAGACCTCTTTGCTGAGGATACCTCGAAGAAGATCCGCATTCAATACGGCGGCAGCGTGAAGCCAAACAACATGGCGGAATTGATTGCGCAGCCGGATGTGGACGGGGCTCTTGTCGGGGGTGCCAGCCTCGAAGCCGCGAGCTTTGGCGAGATTGTACGGGCGGCGATCGATTGGGCTAACGCCAACGGTTAATCAAAAACTGAATTCAGGAAGCCAGCGTTCGTGCCGTTATTCATCGGCGCGCGCTGGCTTTTCTGCTTCAATCAGGATGCAGCGGAACCCGATGTCGAGTGCCCTCGAGGTATGAGGAAGTGTCCGCCGGAAAGAGGCGAGGAGTTCATCTCTCTCCCGCGTTGTATAACCACCGCCACGCACGACTCCGAGGTCTTTGGATTGAGGGTCATCACCGCCCCACGGTTCGCGGATCCATTCCCATACGTTCCCGGAAAGATCCACCAATCCTCGCGAGTCAGGTCTGAATGACGAGACGGGTGACAGCGTCTGAAAGCCGTCATCGTAACCCGTGATTCCAGGTTTTTCCGGCGTCTCGGCTTTTTTGTCGAAGAAATTTCCGGGCTTCGGAGAAGGTGGCCAGACAAAGCCCCAAGTGAAGATGCTGCCGATCCGGAGATGACGCTCCGAAGGAGACTCTCCTCGTTCCCTGGGCAGATAAGCGGCCATGCTCCAGGCATCATCCTGAGGCAATCCGTATTCTTGAGTCGGGTCCAGAAGGCCCTTGGTTCTCTCGGTCTCGGTCAGCCATTTGCAGAAAGCTTCTGCATCGTCTCGGCTGACGAAATTGACAGGAAATTGAGGATCGGAATCCAAAACACGCTCGGGCAGCGGGGGCAGATTTGTGCTGGTGGCAAACTGAGCAAAGTCGTGCCTTCGAGTTTCATGCTCGGCGATCATTGCCTGCCCGAGGGGGGCGAATTTCATGCCGAGGCTGTTTTCCCAAGGTTTTCCAAAGACGACAGCGCCGCTTGCCTTGAGTCGAAGATTGAAACTGGTGACTTGTTTCTCCTCGAGCTTTCCTTTGGCAAACTCTGGTTTGTAACCTGGGAACCGGACTTCAAAGACAAAGTCACCCACACGCACTTTGGGAAGTTGCAGAGGTGTTTTCCCAAGAAGTCGATCTTCCTCAAAGACCTCAGCCCCGCGTGGCGTGCTGTCGATCGCGAGCCGCCCATAGGACACCTTCACGATCTCGCAAACAAAGGCAGTCCAGCCCTCATCCCGTGGAGGTGGGCTTCCCGCGGCGCGAGGGATCTTGGTGCCAGTCCAGGCGAACTCTTGATCGAGGGTCAGGTGGCCGGAAAGCCTTTCCATGCCCGTTATCCAATTGCAGTAAGCCGTGGCGTCAGCGGGCGGCACCATCACGGCTGAGATGACCTTGCCTCCCGTGGCGTTCATCGGGACGATGTCACATTCGATGGGGCGACGCGTGGACTCGAGGAATCGATTGAAAGAAATGTAGTCGACCGGTAGATCGGCCACATGGCGATCTGTTTTGAAAGTGAACCATTGACCGTATCGGCTCTGCCAGGGTTTTCCGACCAATGGAACCTGAGGGCCGGCTGGCTTGATCACAGGACGCTGGGGAACGGGACTTTCGAGAGTCCACCGAGGTGTGTCGAGGCTGGTTTTATAGCCAGCGAGAAGCCCGCCTGTGCAGACTGAACAAAGGAGAAGAATCACACATGCCTTGGTCATTCGCAGGGTCCACGCCATGAACGATTCTGGTTTTGCCTCGCTCGCTCTTCGGAGTGCGAGTGCAAATTGCTCACCGGAAGCGTAGCGTTCACTCAGATCAGGTGCGCACGCACGGCAGATGACTCGATTGAGTTCTGTCCAAAAGGGCCACTCTTCATCGCTGATGTCGTCCGGCACTTCGGGGAACTCCATGCGGTCCTTGCCCGAGCTCATTTCATAAAGCACTTTACCCAGACTGTAAATGTCCGCTTGTGCAGTGCCGGGACCTTCAGGGGGCACGAATCCCTCGGTGCCCACATAGGTCCTCTCACCGAAACCTGCGACGAGACCAATGTCCGCTAGCTTGCAGGCGTTACCGACAAAGATGATGTTTGCCGGTTTGATGTCGCGGTGGGTGAGTCCGTGGGCATGCATGTAGTGGATAGCTTCCGCTAGAAATGCTCCAGCCTCCTGACAGAAATGGAGATCGAGGCGGCCGTGCCTCTTCATGTCCGTTCCCAGAGTGCGAGGTGAGTAGGATTTGAGATCCTGAATGTTCGGCCCCTCATCCGAGTCATCCGCCAGTTCCATCACGCAGTAGTAGAATCCGCGTTTGTCATTCCAGCCCACATGCAAAATGTGCACGAGGCCCGGGTGCCCGCGCGAGATCGGCTCGAATTGCTGAATGCCCAAGAACTCGCGATGAAAGGTGCGCGTCAGTTCGAAGTCTTCTCGCCAGACGATTTTAACGGCGCGCAGTGCGCCAGTGATGCTTTGTGCCAGCCAGACTTCGCCGTAGGCACCCGCGCCGATACGCTTGATCAGCGTGTAGTCAGGGATGATCAGATCATCGCGATGAGAGGTGGGCTTGTTCGCGGCTCGATTTCTTTTTTCTTCGCCTTCATCAACTTCGGGAAGAGAGATCGTCTCCTGCTGCTCATGCCAAGCGGCAGCATCCGCGTGCATTGCATCATCAGACGAAGCCAACTCAGCCGAGGCATCAGGCCTCGCTGTTTTGTCTTCCTCCGATGAAGTGCTCATGCTTATTCGAGTCGTGAGCTCAATGGTGTTTTGAGCGCTCCGAGATTCCAACATGGTGGCACCACATTCGTTTTATCTCAAGCGTAGTGAGCGCTTTATTCATGCCGTAACCATGCGCTTCATCGTGTGAACTGATACAAGAGAAGCCCGCTTGGATCCCAAGAATTGCCGTTTCTCACAGGCGCCGTCTATCAGACAGCTCTGAAAAAAATCAGAAAATCCACAGAAAAACTATTGAATTGCTGGGCAAAACCCGATTAATTCAATTTGGTTATCCTAACCCACAGCACCAACAACATGGCTACCAAGAAAAAAACAGCACCAGCAAAGAAAGCCCCAGCTAAGAAAGCAGCCCCTGCAAAGAAGGCCGCAGCAAAGAAAGCAGCCCCTGCGAAGAAGGCTGCACCTAAGAAGGCAGCGAAAGCCGCAAAGCCAAAAGCCAAGCGCAAGCCGAACGCAGCACTCATGAAGCCCGTCCAGCCTGATGCTGTGCTCGGAGCAGTCGTGGGATCCAAGCCCGCTCCTCGCGGTCAGATCACCAAGAAGCTCTGGGACTACATCAAGAAGAATGGTCTTCAAGACACCAAGAACAAGAGGAACATCAATGCTGACGACGCCCTCAAGGCTGTCTTCGGTGGCAAGAAGCAAGTTTCGATGTTTGAGATGGCCAAACTGGTCTCTCAGCACGTCACCGCTTAGTCCGTGATGAACTGAATTTCTGCGGCACTGCTCGCAGGCTCAAAAGGCTCCTGAGTTTTCAGGAGCCTTTTTTGTTTCACGGTTGGGTAGCCGCGACATGAACGGCGAGCCAAATGGCCTCGCTCGAGGTGTGCTCGACGCGATGTCGGCATCGACGGGGAATCAATACGTGGTCGCCCTCATTCATCACTTTGATCCCGCTCGATTCAAAATGCAGCGTTGCCTTTCCTTTGAGGAGGAGCACCCACTCATCCTGATCTTGATCATACCAAAAGCCATCAGGGCTGGATGATGATCGGGATACGATGCGCTCGATCCGCGCACCTGGAGATTGGAAAAGCGTTTCAAACGTTTCGCTCTCAGAAAGGGGAGGGAGGTCTGAAAAGAGGTTGCCGGAAATTTGCATGTGTTGAATGGGCGTTGATTGCGCGGAGAGGGATGACTGTCATCGTCATTCCTATCATGCCAATCATTGATCGCCTATTTTCCATCCAACCCCTGCGGAAGGCCATCTGGAAACTTTGGTATCCCTTTTTGACTCGCCGGCTGAGGAAGGATGATGTCTTGTTTCTGAACTACGCATTTGAAACGGAGCCTCCGATGGTATTACAACTTTCCCCTGAGGATGAGCTCAATCGCCCCTCGATTCAGCTTTACCACCACGTGGCCACACAGGCTGTGCTCAAAGGTAAAAAAGTGTTGGAAGTGAGTTGCGGTCATGGTGGCGGGGCATCGTATTTGTCACGCACGCTTCACCCCGCCAGTTATACAGGTCTTGATCTGAATGGAACCGGGGTTCGTTTTTGTCAGAAACGGCACGCGAGAGCAGGGCTCACATTTTTGCAGGGTGACGCCGAACGATTGCCGTTCCCATCAGGCGCCTTTGGTGCCGTGATCAATGTGGAGGCCTCGCATTGCTACCCCGATTTTCCTCAGTTTCTCCGTGAGGTTGAAAGGGTGCTCCAGCCTGGAGGCACATTTCTCTATGCCGACTTTCGTTTTCGCGATGGCTTTGATGCATGGGAACGTGATTTGGCCGATGCGCCGCTCAGTCTTTTCAGCCAGTCTGATATCAGCGCCGATGTGCTCAGGGGTATGGATCTCAATTCAGCGCGCTCACTCGATCTCATTCACCGCACGCTCCCATCCTTTTTGCAGGGCCTCGGAAGGGACTTTGCTGGCGTGGAGGGTTCGAGGCTTTACGAGGGGCTTAAAAGTGGAGAGGTGTCGTACCGCTCTTTTTGTTTCACAAAAATGAGTTAGTCGAGGGTGGGCGTTATCACTGCCCCTCCTTTAGAATGCGCTCAAGATCATTGAGGCGATCGCGATACTCTGCTGGCACTGATTCGCGTTCCTCGGGCGTGTTGATGGGCCAGGTTTTTTCTTCGCCGCCCTTGGGTCGCACGGAGAAGAAAAACTTGTCATTTTCGCGGCGGATGGTGTAAACGCCGGTGTCGTCGGTGCGGACGGCATTGCCATGCATGGTCACGCTGCGATTAGACTCCTTGGATTCAGATTGATCACGGTTGGCTTCGGGGCGCTTGGGGTGCGTCTTGTTTTCGGCCTGGCCCTCGGGCTTTTCACGGTCAGGTTTCCACTCTTCGTCGCGCGGGGGCTGTGGACGTGGGCGATCGGAATGGTCATCGGACCATCTTTGGATTCTCTCCTGATACTCCCGCAACTGGTTCTGAAACTTTTCCATGCCCTCCTGCCACTGCCGATTTCGCTCACCCGAGGGCGGCTCATAGCGGAAACGACCGCCATTGGGAATGGGAAGATCAAAGTTATGCTCGTTCCCTCGGTGGCGCATGGGGGGTAAATTTCGCTCGCCCACTCGGATCTTGAGGGTCTGCTCGACACCGGCGCGTTTGATGTCGAGGGAGATTTCCTCTCCCTTCTTTCCACTCCGCACCAGGACCATGAATTGATCCACATTGATCAGTTTTTGGTCATTCAATCGGATGAGGACATCATGCTGACGGAGTCCCGCCTCCGCCGCGGGCCCGTCAGGCATGACCTCGACCACCAACAATCCGAAACCTTCCGCAATTCCAGTCTGAGCTCTCACCTCCGCTTCCAGTTCACGCGTGACGATACCGATGAAGGGAGTCGGAACTTCATTCTCCGGAGTTCGCTCGTGCGAGGGCAT
>CAMBPV010000020.1 GCA_945869695.1 Prosthecobacter debontii | reverse complement strand
ACTTTTGACCCGACTATTGCGCCGCTGGCTGGGTGGCAAGTGGCTCGTCGGCCTTCCTCCCGATGCTGGGGCACTCTTGAGTGGCTAAATCCCCCGGAATCTGCCAAGAATATCCATCGTCTGATTACCCGATTTACTCCTCGGTGGGTCGCCTGCGGCCGTTTTCCATTCCTGTTTTTAGGATCAGTGGCTACTTGAACGGCAACCTCCCTTCGAACATCGCAGACACCCGTTACAGCGTCTCCGATGTGTATCCGGCCCTGCGTTTCAAAGATCCGATCCGGGTCATTTCTCAACCCGGACTGCCCGACAGACAATGGGTCCTCTGCCAGGATGGCGAAATTTGGATCTTCGATAAAACAAATCCCGCATCGAATTCACTCCTTCTCGATATCAAGGATCGGTGTGTAGGGCACAATGAAGGGGAAGGGGATTCAGGTTTGATCGGGATCGCCTTTCATCCCCAGTTCGGGCACTCGGGATCACCGAACCGGGGCTACGTGTATATGTGGTATAGCTTTCGACCACCGGGAGAGGGCTGGGGTTATTACAGCTACAACCGGTTGTCGCGTTTTACGTTGGCCGATGGAGCGTCGACCCTTTCTGCATCCAGCGAGTTGGTCTTGATCAATCAATATGATCGTAAAACCTGGCATAACGGAGGAGGGATGTTTTTTGGTGCGGATGGCTTCCTCTACATCGCGAACGGAGATGAAGGAGACGATGTTCAAGGCTTCACGGGCGGGGGTGTCTATTCCAACAGCCAGAAGATCAACGATGGGCTGTTCGGCGGGATTCTTCGAATCGATGTGGACATGAACCCGACGCGAAGTCATGCCATCCGGCGTCAGCCGCTGAGCAGCGCCCCACCACCGGATGGCTGGCCCGCCAGCTACTCACAGAACTACTTCATCCCCAATGACAACCCTTGGCTGAGCAACACGGGCGCTTATCTAGAGGAATTCTTTGCCATCGGTCTTCGCAGTCCGCATAGCCTAACGCGGGACGCCGTCACGGGTGCAGCAATCGTGAGTGAGACAGGACAAGATGAGCAGGAAGAGATCAATGTTCTGGCTAAATCCGCCAACTACCAGTGGCCCTTCCTTGAAGGGAACGTGGTGGGCCCGAAGCTGACTCCAGTGGGGCCGGGCACGAGCACGCCTCCCATTCACATCAATGCGAACCGCACCGTGGACGGTAGCGGGATGGTGGGAGGATGGGTTTATCGGGGAAGCCAGTTTTCAGCGGATTTGGGTGGCCAATATGTGTTTGCAGATTTCATTTCGAATAAGATCTGGGCGCTCGATTGGCAGACTCCGGGAGCACCTCGGCGTTGGCTTGCGACGATTCCTCGTATCCTTGGCAGCACCGCTGGTATCACGGGCCTGAGCATCGACGCTGACCAGGAAATCTACGCGACTGTTCACGGTGACGAGGGGCGAATTTACAAACTGATCTCCACCAGCGCTACGGGGACACCGCCTGCCACCCTGTCCGCGACCCAGGCTTTCAGCAATCTCAGCACACTCACACCCGCACCGGGGATCGTGCCTCTCAGTGTGAACTCCGCCCTCTGGTCTGATGGGTCCGAAAAGTCACGCTGGATCGCGGTGCCCAATGATGGGGTCCCTTACACGGCAGCCGAGACAGTGGGTTTTGCGCCAATAGGGGAATGGAGTTTTCCAGTCGGCACGGTAACCATCAAGCACTTTGAGCTTCCGATCAGTGAGATCAATCCTGCCTTGAAGAGGCGGCTTGAGACTCGATTCATTGTGCGCACCCAAAGTGGCTGGTATGGTCTGACCTATCGCTGGAGGGCGGATGGGTCTGAGGCTGATCTCGTTCCCTCGGGTGGCGCCAATGCTGACTTTACGATCACTCAGTCGAATGGTTCCACTCGCGTGCAAACTTGGAACTTCCCCAGCCGAGAGAATTGCATGGGATGTCATAACTCCACGGCAGGTTTCGCGCTCGGAGTCAATACGCGCCAACTTAATGGGAACCACACCTATTCATCCACTGGCATCACGGCCAATCAAATCGCGACTTGGAGTTCCATTGGCCTGTTTTCCAACGCACCGACGGCTGACCAGATCTCCGGGTTTGCCAAGCTGACGCCGATCCACAATGCTTCAGCATCGCTCGAACATCGGATGCGCTCCTATTTGGATGCGAACTGCTCCCATTGTCACCATCCGGGTGGGGTTCTGCGTTCCACGTGGGATGCGCGTTTTGATACGCCTCTTGCGCTTCAGGGAATCGTCAACGGGATCCCCGAGGGTGGATTTGGAATCGCGGGTTCCCGAGTCATTCTCCCGGGTGACAAAGACAAATCGTTACTCTACATCCGCATGAATGACATCTGGAACCCCCAGGTTCAGATGCCGCCACTGGCCCGGGACATCCGGCATGATGCGGCCATCAGCGTGCTGACTCAATGGATCACCCAGCTAGCCAACCCAGGCACCAATCAACCTCCAGTCTTAGTCCAACCGTCCAATCAGAGCACCGTGGGGGGAAGCGGTGTCAGTCTTCAACTCTCTGCCTCTGATCCTGATGGTGCATCGCTTACCTTTTCTGCTTCGGGTTTACCGGATGGGCTCAGCATTGATTCGTCAACAGGTCTCATTTCTGGCTCCGTCAGTGTTTCCGCCCTCGCGAGTTACAGCGTCACGATCGGTGTGACGGATGGAATTCTCTCCGATTCGAAATCCTTCACTTGGGCCACGACAGCACCGCTCATTCCCGCTGGCTCCTTCACGGGGCAGGACATCGGGGCGGTGTTTGCGGCAGGGAGTAATTCTTTCACTTCGGCAGGCGGCATCTACACCATTCGATCCTATGGCTCGCAGATTCACGGTACGGCCGATGATTTTCGCCTCTCTCATCAAGTCCTCACGGGAGACGGAGAAATCGTGGCAAGGGTAACGAGTCAATCAAACTCGAATGAATGGGCCGATGCAGGTCTTATGATTCGCGAGTCTCTCGCGGTCGGCTCACGTCATGCCTACATCGGGGCCACCCCGGCTCACGGATTCGCTTCCAAGCACCGCTCCCTCAATGCGGGAAGCCTCATCTATGAAGAAGGTCCGGAAATGAACTTAGGCCCAAATAATTGGCTCCGTCTCGTGAGGTCAGGGAATGGAGTGAGTCTTTTTACGTCAGCTAATGGAACAACGTGGGCACTCACCAACAGCGTCACCTTCACCTCGTTGCCCCAGTCTCTCTACATCGGCCTCGCTGTTTGCAGCGTGACTTGGGACGTTCAGGCTACGGTCACTTTCGATAACGTCCGGACGGTTGGTCTTGTGACCAATACGGCCTATCACGCCTGGGCTACAGGGTCGGGCATTTCAGTGGGCAATTTCGCGCTCGCGGCCAATCCGGCCAAGGATGGCGTGTCGAACCTAATCAAATACGCCTTCAATCTCAATCCAGCTTTGCCTGATCTCCGGGTCCTCAGCACAGGTTCCTTTGGCTTGCCGACCACCTCTTCATCTGGCGGCGGAGTCTTGAGAATTGAGTTCATCCGTCGGATCGGGAGTGGTCTTGTTTACGCCCCTGAAAAATCCGCCAACCTCTCATCATGGGTGCCCATCACCTCTCCGGCTGTGATCTCCCCCATTGATTCAAACTGGGAACGTGTCGTCCATCAAGAGCCCTGGGATCGTCTTGTTACACCGCAGATTTTCAGCCGACTGTCAGTTACATTGCCCTAGCTTGGCTTCCAAAGTTTTCCGGACTTCAGCCAATGGCTCAAAAGAAGCCGGAACGCCTGAACGGGGGGGTCATCTCGATCATCCGACCACACGGTGACAAGAGGAACCGTCGAAGAAGGAGTCAGGGGAATTAACTTCAGAGCGACACCCGATGAGGGCATCGAGATACCCTCGGATACGATGCCGATTCCTGCGCCTGACTCGACGTAACTCAGCACCGTTCCCACCAGGCTCGGAGTTTGAGCAAAAGCAGGGGTAAAACCGGCGGTCCGACAGGCGGCAATGATGCCATCGTGGAGCCCAACGCCCTCTCTCCGTGCGAGAACAATAAGAGGCTTGTCCTCTAGGGCAGTCCAAGGAAGACTCTTTCGCGTTGCCAGCGGATGGGTGACGGGCACCACCGCGCAGATTCGCTCATCCCGCAGCGACATGGTCTGTAAGCCGAGCGCCTCATGCGCTTGCACAGGGCGGGTGATGCCGATCGATAGACGACCCTTTGCCACCATTTCCCAGACTCGCTCAGGGGTGCGTTCTTCGAGGTGAATGGACACTCTCGGAAAACGGCGACCGAACTCATTTAACAAACGACCCAAGAAAGGCTGGGTCGGAGGTCCGATGTAGCCGAGACGTAGCTCCCCCTCTTCTCCGACCGCCGTGCGACGAACCCTTCGGAGAGACTCTTCCAGTCTTTCGAGCGTCACTCCGGTTTCATGAAGCAAAACCGTTCCTGCTGGTGTTAAGCGGGTGGAATGACGATTGCGATCGATCAAGAGCACCCCGAGCTCGCGCTCCAATTCTTGCACAGCCCGACTGAGTGCGGGTTGGGCAATTCGCAATCGGCGTGCGGCACGGGAAAAACTCAATTCCTCGGCCACGGCTTGAAAGTAACGGAGATGTCGAAGGTCCATGGGGTTGATCAGGAAGCGCCGAGGTCACTGCGCATTGAAACAAGATCCACGCGAATCTCTTCGATCTCCTTCCGGAGTTGCATCGCCATCGCCCGGTGAGGATGCCAGGTGGGTGTGGAACTGATTTCCTCCAGTGCACTCAAGGCTTCGTCCGCCCATTTCACGCAACGTTTCAAGGTCGCCAGGATCATGCCCCGCGGCATCGGATGCGAAGAATAGAAAGAGGAAAGCACGCCTGCACATTTGCCGCTGATTTGCAGGCAGAGTCGAGCAAATCGATTGATGGCGGAATCAGGTTCCTCAGATCGCTCATCGCTGTCGCCGAGTCTGGAGAAATGCATGACGGCCACTGCGAGCGCAGACGTGCGCTGTTGAAGGGGGTGCTTGGTGCGAGGCTCGGGAAAATCGTCGTCATCGCCTTCATCTGTGCGAGCAGAATCATTTTCGTCTTTCCATTCGTCACCTTCGATCGATTCAAAGTCATCCAGCCAAGGGCGAGGGGTGTCCTCCACATCGCCGCCATCAAGCAAGTGATCCCAACCCATCGCGAAGGAGGTCTTGTCGACTTCTTCGGGGTCTCCATCATATTTCTCGAGAGCCTCCAGATGGGCGTCTGTCAGCCGGTCATTGGCTTCCAGTCTCCGCTCCCAGGCCTCCTCATCCTCGGCGTCCTCGTCTCCATCTGATTCCTCATCGCGCCGAATCACTGAATTGAGAAAGTTACGCATGGCGTATTGATTCGAAAGCTTCTGAGCTTGTTCATCGGCCTCATCAAGGGTCCAGACTGGTTCGCCAATTCGAATCAGGTATTCGCTGCTCTCGATAACAACTCGGCCATTCTTTGTGCTGAACCACTCGAGATAGAGTGAATTGCGCCATTCAAAAGGAAGGGGTTCACGTGACGAGTAGATTTCCTCGAAGCTCTTGTCTTGCAGCAGCAGATGCTTCACTTTTCGAGAGGCGGTGATATCGCCCACGGATCCCACTTGTTCGGAGTGGAGAAGATTCACGGAAGCTTCTACGGTGGGGTTTTTGTTTTCAAAGATCACCTTCGTTCCTGCCACATCCCTCCAGGGGTCGCCCTCAAGCGTCACCACAAGTGGCTCGGGTCGGTTGACCAACCACAAAACACAGCGCACCGTTCCTTTTTCGGTGCTGTCGATCTCCCCGCAGACAACTGATTTTTCGAGTCGAATGGCCATCGGTGGAAGGGTTCAATGTTTCAGGAGAAAAGGATCAGACTGCGCGCGACTTCTCCACGCTCGAGCGCTTCATAGGCCTCATTGATCTGCTCCAAACGGTAGGTGTGAGTCAGCAGTTCATCCAACATGAGTTTTCCGTTTTGATGCAATTCCATCAAGGTGATCAGGTCGACCCGAGGTCGCATCGAGCCGTAGAGAGTCCCTTTTAGAGTCTTCTCCGCATAGACCAATTGATTCACATTGATCTGCGCCCGAGCATCGGCTCTGCAGATCCCACTGACCACGCAGGTGCCTCCTTTTTTTAAGGAGTCGTAAGCTTGCTCGATTGTGATGGGAAGACCAATTGCCTCAAACGAAAAATCCACACCTCGGCCACCTGTGAGATCCTTGATGGCTTGGATCGGGTCACGGTCCCTCGAATTGATGAAGTGTGTGGCGCCCATGCGTCTTGCGTGAGCTTCTTTGGTGTCATGGATGTCGACCGCGATGATCTGACGCGCACTCATCATCCTTGCACCTTGAATGATGTTGAGGCCGATTCCTCCCGCACCAAAAACGGCAATGGTGCATCCGGGGTGAATCCGCGCCGCATTTGTGACGGCACCGACACCCGTGATCACGCCACAACTGATGAGAGCCGCATGTTCAAAGCTGCATGTCTCGGGGATCTTTACCACTGCGGCCTCAGGCATTGTGGCAAAACTGGAGAAGGTCGAGACCCCTGCATAGTGGCGTATCGGGGTCCCGGCTGAATTGCGAAAACGCATCGTGCCATCAGGCATCACGCCTTCGAACCGCATCCTCGTTCCCATATCGCAAAGCGCAGGGCGCCCCGCCATGCAGAAGTCACATTGCCCGCATGATGCCCGCCAGATGGGGCTGATGTGATCACCCACCTTTACAGATGTGACGCCCTCTCCGATGGATTCGATCACCCCTGAGCCCTCATGCCCGGGAATGATGGGCATCGGCATCGCAAGATCACCTTTGATCACATGAAGATCACTGTGGCAAACTCCGGCCGCCTTCATCTTGACTCGCACCTCTCCTCGACCCGGTGGCATGACTTCCACTTCCTCGATTGAGAGTGGCTTGCCCGCTTCGTAGAGCACAGCAGCGGTGGCAATGATGGGTGCTGGAGGTGTCACGATCTTTCACTCTCAGTGTTGTTTCGGAAAACGCAATCGGCTGAAGAGCGAGTCGCTGAGCATTGATCGTGTGATTTTTGGCATTTAAAAAAATCAACGATCCTTTAGGGTCAAAAAGTTGGCCTAGATTCTGCTCAATAACATTTCGTGATTAGCGGGAGTCGTCGTCATGGAGCTTCTCGAAATCATCCGAGCCTCTCTCATCCAGAGTCCCGGAAACATTTTCCAGGTTCTCCTGGATTCAAATCTACGAAGATTCGTGGTTGGAGCTTCGTGGAGCAACACAGTCCGGCGGGATTTTGGTTGGGTCCCGCCGGACTCTTGCTCTCAGGTAAATGCGCTTGGCCTTTCACCTCTTGACAGGTAGCGGCTGCCGCCTCCATTCGCTACCCTATGAGCGAAGCATTTCCTGACATTCCAAAAATTCAATTTGAAGGCCCCCAGTCGAAGAACCCCCTTTCATTCAAGCACTACAACGCGGATGAAGTCGTGGGTGGAAAAACCATGAAGGACCACCTCCGGTTCGGTGTCGCCTACTGGCACACGCTTCGCAACACGGGTGCTGACCCCTTCGGAGTTGGCACGGCCCAGCGCCCTTGGGATGACGGAACGGATTCCATTTCGAATGCGCAGAATCGCGCCCGTGTCTGCTTCGAGTTCATGGAGAAACTCGGCGTTGATTACTACTGCTTCCATGACCGCGACGTCGCGCCGGAAGGAAGGAATTTGACCGAGAGCAATGAGAATCTCGATGCTGTGGCTGACGTGCTCGAAGCCGAGCAGCAGCGCACAGGTAAAAAACTGCTCTGGGGCACAGCTTGTCTTTTTGTGCATCCTCGCTACTGCCAGGGCGCGGCTACCAGCCCGAATGCGGGCGTTTTCGCTTATGCCGCAGCGCAGGTCAAGAAAGCACTCGAAGTCACTCACCGTCTCGGTGGGGAGGGTTACACCTTCTGGGGTGGCCGCGAAGGTTACGCGACTCTCTGGAACACCAACATGAAGCGGGAACTCGATCACCTGGCCCGCATGCTTCACATGGCCGTTGATCACGCGAAGAAGATCGGATTCAAAGGGCAGTTCTACATTGAGCCGAAGCCGCGTGAGCCTTCCACTCACCAGTATGACTCGGACGCCGCCGCGTGTTTGAATTTCCTGCGCGAGTATGGGCTGAAGGATCACCTGAAGCTCAATCTGGAGACCAATCACGCCACGCTCGCCGGTCATACCATGCGTCACGAGATGGAAGTGGCTGCGGCCGCTGGTGCTCTCGGCTCCATCGACGCGAATACGGGTGACGAACTCATCGGCTGGGATACGGATCAGTTCCCGACCAATATCTACCTCACCTCTCAGATCATGCTCTCCCTGCTGAAGGCGGGTGGTTTCACGACGGGTGGGTTGAACTTCGATGCCAAAGTCCGTCGCGAGAGTTTCGAGCCTGTTGATCTATTCCACGCTCACATCGGTGGCATGGATGCGTTTGCTCGTGGACTCAAGGTTGCTCAGGCGATCATTGATGATGGGCGCCTCGACGCCTTCGTGAAGCAGCGCTACAGCACCTTTGACTCCGGTATCGGAGCCAAGATTGAAAGCGGCGAAGTCGGATTTGCCGAGCTCGAAGCACACGTTCTTCAGTATGGCGAACCCTTCCTCGCCAGTGGACGCCAGGAGTTCCTTGAGAATTTGATCAACGAGTTTATCTGAGATTTCACAGAGCTTTGATCGATTTGAAACGCGCGGTAAGCCTCGGCTGCTGCGCGTTTCTGTTATTCACTTCGGGCATCGCGGCCATACTCAGTTGAGATTTTCAGTATCGTGAGAACGTGCAACGTTCCAAATCAATTCTTTTAGCCAATCGGTAAACGTATCAAAAGCACACAATGAGTAACGAGCACGACGTCTTGATCATCGGGGGTGGTCCCTCCGGCACTGGCACAGCTGCCATTTTGGCCGAGTATGGACATCGAGTTTTGGTGCTCGAGCGGGAGAAGTTTCCGCGCTATCACATCGGGGAGTCGCTCATTCCTTTCACTTACGGACCGCTGGAGCGCTTGGGATTGATACCCAAAATGAGGAAGTCTCACTTCATGAAAAAGTTCAGCGTTTCCTTTGTCCAGCCTGACGGAAAGCGCTCTCAGCCGTTCTATTTTTTTAATCGTTACGACCGTGAGACCATCGCTCAAAGCTGGCAGGTTCTGCGATCTGAATTCGACGAGATGCTCATGAACCACGCTCGGGAGAGGGGTGCTGAAGTGAAGGAGGAAACCTCGGTCACTCAACTCCTCAAGGACGACAACGGAAAGGTCATCGGTGTCGAGGCGAAAGGGAAGGACGGAAAGATCGAGCACTTCCACGCGAAGCTCGTCATCGACGCGTCCGGCAAGGAGGCCTTTGCCTCGAATCGCGAAGGCTGGCGAGTCGGAGATCCTTACCTGAATAAAGTCGCGATCTGGACCTACTACCGAGGATCCCAAAGAGGAGAAGGGATCGACGAGGGGGGCACCACCGTCGCGTTTGTGCCTGAGAAAGGCTGGTTCTGGCACATTCCGCAGCATGATGACATGGTCAGTGTGGGTGTCGTAGCCGAGGGGAAGTATTTGACTCGCGGCGGAATCAAGGACCCCGAAACCATGTTTCAACGCGAAATTGGCGAAAACCTCTGGATCAAGGATCGACTCTCAACGGGCACTTGCACCGGTGAGTACTGGCTCACCAGCGAATACTCGAGGCACTCCAAATATGCTGCTTCGCCCGGGCTTCTCCTTGTTGGAGATGCTTTTGCCTTTCTCGATCCCGTCTTCAGCAGTGGTGTGATGCTGGCTTTGAAAAGCGCGGTCATGGCCGGAGAAGCCGTCCATGCAGGACTGGTGGCCAGCGACCTGTCACCTCAGCGTTTCAGCGGTTATGCGAAAGGTCTCCGCGAAGGAATCGAGAACATGAGGAAACTCGTTTATGCCTTTTACGAGCCCAACTTCTCATTCAAAGATGTCATCATGAAGTATCCCGAAGCTGGTGATGACATCACCGACTGTCTCTCGGGTGACCTCAACAAAGACTACTCTCGCCTATGGTCACAGATCCGAGAATTCGTTCCACTTCCTGACGATCTGCCTTATGGCGTTCCGCTGAGCTAACAATTTTCGACCAGCCTGAAAAGCGGGTGACGGCTGTGGTTTTTTAGCCGATGATCAACACTTGTCATGCAATCAAACGTTGATCCTCTCATAGTCCTTCTTCAGGCGAACTCGGGCCGCACCACGGCCGAGTTGGCCACCGCGCTCGGCGTTTCCGAGGCTGAAATCCAGAGCCGAATCGCTGCGGCGGAGAAGGAAGGTTTGATCCTTGGCTATCACGCAGTGGTGGATCGTCACAAAGCGGGGTACAGCGGAGTCACGGCTCTGATCGAGGTGAAGATCTCGCCTGAGCGCGACGGGGGCTTTGATCGGCTCGCACGTCGCATCGCTCAATTTGACCAAGTGCGTGACTGCTTTCTCATGAGCGGCGGCTACGACCTCGCAGTCGTCGTGGAAGGAAAAGACTTGTTGGACGTGGCTAATTTTGTGGCTGAAAAGCTAAGCACGATCGGAGGGGTGAACTCAACCGCCACCCGGTTCCAACTCAAGGCCTACAAGCAAGGGGGCTTCCTGGCGCAAGGTGCGTCTGAGGAAGATCGACTGCCTGTGTCACCCTGATCCAACCAACCATGGACTACACAACCAAGCTTTCCAGGCAGATCAATGATCTGCCTCGGTCCGGTATCCGAGACTTCTTCGAACTCGTGATCGGGCGGACTGACGTTATATCACTCGGCGTGGGTGAGCCCGACAAGCCAACGCCCTGGCCCATTCGGGAGGCTGCCATCCGTTCGCTGGAGAAGGGGCAGACCACCTACACTTCGAATCTAGGGCTGGAGTCTTTGCGCATCGCCATCAGCGAATATGTCGAGAATCTGTTTCGGGTGAAGTATGACCCGAAGACTGAGATTTTGGTGACTGTCGGTGTCTCTGAAGCGCTCGACATCGCTTACCGTGCGGTCTTAAATCCTGGGGATGAAGTCATCTATCATGAACCCTGCTACGTGTCTTACAGCCCGAGCATCAAGATGGCCTATGGTGTGCCGGTGGTGGTGGAGACGCGGGAGGAAAACCAGTTTGCCTTGATGGCGGCCGATGTGGAAAAGGCGATCACACCGAAGACGAAAGTGATCGCGCTCAACTTCCCGACCAATCCGACGGGGGGCATCATGCCGCCGGAGGAATTGGAGAAGATCGCCCAGTTGTGTGTGAAGCATGACCTGATCTGCTTCACGGACGAGATTTACTGCGAGCTTCTTTATGACAACCGTCAGCACAAGAGCATCGTGGAGTATCCGGGAATGAAGGAGCGGACCGTTCTGCTTCACGGTTTCTCCAAAGCATTCGCGATGACGGGCTGGAGACTGGGGTATGCCTGCGCTCCTGCTCCCTTGCGTGAGGCGATGATGAAGATCCATCAATACTGCATGCTCTGCGCACCAATCATGAGTCAGATGGCCGGATTGGAAGCACTGAAGCTGGGTGCCGCTGCTTTTGAAGACATGAGGCAGAGCTATGAGCAAAGGCGGAATTTTGTGGTGGCGAAACTGAATGAGATGGGACTGCACTGTTTCAATCCGGGTGGCGCATTTTATGTCTTTCCAGATATTCGATCCACGGGCCTGACGAGCAAGGAGTTTGCCCTCGGCTTGCTAGAGCGCAAGAGCGTGGCCGTGGTGCCGGGCAATGCCTTTGGTGTCGCAGGTGAGGGATTTGTGCGCTGCTGCTACGCGACGGCGCCCGAACTTCTTGAAAAGGCGATGGCTCTCATGGCGGAGTATGTGACCGAAATCCGAAACGAAAAGGCAAAGGCGATCTGAGGCTATGGAAGCCGTGAGACGATGGCGTGCATCGGCGATGGCTGCTCACACGGTGCCGCTGATTGTTTTTGTTCTTTTCACGTCACTTCCGGGCTGGTTCCGAATTGAGAATGCAGAGTTGCCTTGGTATCGGCAGGGGCCTGAGCACTGGATTTACCCTGTGCAGACTCTGGTTTGCCTTGGGTTGCTTCTGTTTTGGCGGCATCACTATGTGATCCGTCCGTGGCGAGGGCTGGGATTGGCGATTCTCCTCGGGGTCGCCGGCATCGCCGTCTGGATCGCACCTGGATACATTCATTTTCTGTATCGCGGGCAAATGACGGCATGGCCTGGCTGGTGGGAGTGGTTGGGTTGGTCAGACCGATATGAGGGATTTGATCCGGGGTTGCTGATGGATCATCCGGCGGGGCAGGTCGCCTCGGTGATGATGCGGCTTGTCAGGATGGTGTTCATCGTGCCCTTCGTCGAGGAGTTGTTTTGGCGTGGTTTTCTCATGCGCTACGTTGTGGCGGAGAAGCGTGGGATCGACTGGCGCTTGATTCCGTTTGGCACCCATCACTGGATGAGTTTTTGGGTCACCACTCTGGGTGTCACCTTGATTCACCATACCGCGGACTGGCCCGCTGCATTTGTGTGGGGAGCCCTGATGTATTGGCTTGCGGTGCGCACGCGAAGCCTCGGTTCTTGTCTCGTGATGCATGCCGTGGGAAATCTGATTTTGGGCATCTATGTGTTGCAGACTCAGCAATGGGGTTTTTGGTGAGTTTATGCGGATCGGACTGGCACAAATCAATACAACAGTGGGGGATTTTGACGGCAACAAGAGCCGGATTCTGGAGGCGTATGCAAAACTGGTCGAGGAGGGTGCCGAAATGGTGATCACCCCCGAACTCGCTGTCTGTGGTTATCCACCCCGGGATCTTGTTTTCCGCTCAGGGTTCGTGCAGCGGAGTGAGGCGGTGATTGTTGAGATCGCCAGAGAGATTGGCAAAGTGCCGCTCGTTGTTGGTTTCGTGGAGTTCAGTGAAAAGAAGCGGGGCAAATCTCTGCGCAATGCCGCAGCGGTCATCGTGAATGGAAAGGTGCATTCCGTGCGGCACAAGTCACTGCTTCCGACTTACGATGTCTTTGATGAAGCGCGCTATTTTGAACCGGCAGATGATGTGTACCCTGTCGTAATCGCAGGTCTGCGATTGGGCATCACGATCTGTGAAGACATTTGGACGGACGATTATTTGGAACGGCCACTTTACGATGTTTCTCCCCCTGAAGTTCTCGCCGCCAAGGGGGTAGATCTCATTGTCAACCTCAGTGCATCGCCGTTTCATGCGGGTAAACCTGCGGTCCGTGAGCGGATGATGTGTCAACTGGCAACCGCGCTCTGTGTGCCCATTGCTTATTGCAACGCCATCGGGGGCAATGATCAGCTAGTCTTTGATGGACACTCGGTGTTGATCAGTCGTGAAGGGGAGGTGGTGGGACGTTTGCCGGGATTCAAAGCGGTGAATGCCTGTCGAGATTTCGGCGCAACACCGCCTGCCAAAGACGATTCAGTGACGGAGGCAGAAGACATTTATCAGGCACTCGTGCTCGGAACGCGCGACTATGTTCGCAAGTGTGGTTTCAAATCAGTGGTGCTAGGTCTGAGTGGTGGTATCGACTCTGCGATAACGGCCGTCATCGCGGCTGACGCTTTGGGCGCTGAGAATGTGACGGGCGTCTCGATGCCGAGTCTTTTTTCATCCGATGGCAGTAAGGACGATGCGCGTGATCTCGCTGAGAAACTGGGCATTCACTACTGCACGGTTCCGATTGAGCCCGTGTTTGCTTCTTTGAAATCGCAGCTAAGTGGTGTTTTTGCCGACAAGAAAGAGGATATCACGGAGGAAAATATGCAGTCACGAATTCGCGGGCTGATCCTGATGTCGATGTCGAATAAGTTTGGACACCTGCTTTTGACCACGGGAAACAAGAGTGAGTTAGCAGTGGGCTATTGCACCATTTACGGCGACATGTGCGGCGGCTTGGCAGTGATCAGCGACTTGCCCAAGCTGCGCGTTTATGAAGTGTCACGCTGGATCAATCGCGAGCGAGAGATCATTCCGTGGTCCAGCATCGAGAAGCCACCGAGCGCGGAGCTCCGGCCTGATCAAAAAGACCAGGACACCTTGCCTCCCTATGAAATCTTGGATGGGATTTTGGAATTGCTGGTGGAGCAGCATCTATCAGTGCGTGAGGCCGTGGAGCGTGGCTACAACGAGGACACGGTCCGCTGGATCGCTCAGAAGATCGACATCAATGAGTGGAAGCGCCACCAAGCTGCGCCCGGCCTCCGAGTTACGACCAAGGCCTTCGGCGTGGGTCGCCGAGTGCCCATCGTTCATCGGTTCAAGGTCTGATTCTCAGAGGACCTTGGTGAGCACTCGTTGGATGCGGTTGGCCGTCGATTCCTGGCCGATGAGGTGAGCGATGGTGGCGACATTGGGTCCGCGGTTTTGACCACTGAGTGCAAACCTCAGGAGCGGCAGGATGGAGCCGGGTTTCACTTTGTTTTCGGCAGCGACGCTTTCGATGCCGATGGTGAAACCTGACTCACTCCAATCACTGATTGACGGGAGGTGATCGAGGACCGCTTGGAGCAGCGCTTTGTTCTCGGTTTTGGCCTTTAGCTTGGTGATGACTTCTTCTTCGAATGGGTAGTCCTCGCGGAAGAAGTAATGGGCCCATGCGGGAATTTCAGAAAGCAGGCTTATCTTTTCCTTCACGCTGTGCACTGCAACTGCCGCGTGGGTGTTGCTTCCCGTGTCGATGCCTGCAGACTGGAGGAACGGTGATGCAGCACCTAGTAAGGCCTCCGGAGCGAGTTCACGGAGATACTGCGCATTGAACCAGGTGCACTTCGCCATGTCGAAGCGCGCATTCGAGCTGTGAATGTCGGCAGCATCAAAAAGGGTGACGAGTTCCTGTCGATCAATCTTTTCCTTTTCCGAACGCGGTGTCCAACCGAGGAGACAAAGATAATTGAACACGGCATCGGGGAGGAAGCCGCTTTTTTGATAACTATCGATGGCGGCGCCTTCATCGCGTTTGCTCATTTTAGATCCACCTGGATTCAGAATGAGGGGGATGTGTGCGTAGCGCGGAGGATGGCTGCCAAGGGCGTGCATCAAATCAATGTGCTTCCAAGTATTCGAAAGGTGGTCCTCACCTCGGATGACATGGGAGATCTTCATTTCAATATCGTCCACCACATTGACGAAATGAAAAATGTATGAGCCGTCAGGCCTGCGGATGGTCATGTCGGGCTCTTCCGTCGAGGCAAAATGCACATCGCCGCAAACGAGATCAGCGACCATGATGGGCTCGCGGCTGAACTTGAAACGGACGGCTCCATTTTCCTCCGTGTAGGTCCGTCCCGCCGCTTCGAGCTTGGCAAAATAAGCGTCATAGATGCTCTGGCGCTTGCTTTGGAAATACGGTCCAAATTCACCCCCGACTTCGGGACCTTCATCCCAGTCGAGACCTAACCAGCGGAGGCCATCGAGGATCGCCTGCATTGCCGTTTCGGTATTGCGGGCCTCATCGGTGTCCTCAATTCGAAGAATAAACTTCCCACCACGATTCCGAGCATAGAGCCAGTTGAATAGAGCGGTGCGGGCACCTCCGACATGGAGGTAACCGGTTGGGGATGGGGCAAATCGGACGCGGACAGGTGTGCTCATGAATCAGCAATGAATGACTCATGCAGAAAGATGCACAAGGGGGAATCTTGGCTATGATCACCAATACGATGAATTCGATTCTCAAAAAAATCACCCTCTCGGGCGCTACGCTGGTAGTCGTGGGCGGCGGGGCAATCGGGGGGCTCAGGCTTTGGCTTGGGAAAAGCTTGAGCAGGGAGGCGCTGGTGAGCCAAATGGAAACCGCGTGGAATTGCCGGGCTGGCATTGATGATGTGAGGCTGGTCCTTTTTTCAAACCCGGCGCGGCTTGAAATCATCGGATGCCGGCTCTGGCCGAGAGATGGAGAAGTGGGGAAGGCGCTGGCGACTCGAACTGCGATCGAACCCGGACCGATCAGCATCGGCAACGCCGTGTTGGAGGTGAAACTTCAGGATCTCGTTTCCAAGCGATTGAATGTTCAACAGTTGACTCTCTCTGACATTTCCGTGGTTGAGGAAATCACCAAGGACGGTCGAAGCAGTCTGGGCCAGTTGTTTCAGCGACCAACTCAAGAGTCCCCGCCTGCGGCTGTGAATCCGCCTGAGACGAATTCGGAACCCGTTCCTCCTGCTCCAACAACACCGGACGTCGAACCTCCTGCTCCGAGGGCGGACGAGACATCAATGGCTACCTCGACACCTGCGGTCCAGGCACCTGAACTGGGCTACTCGATTCGAGTTGATCGTGCCAGTTTGGAACGAGCCAATCTGATGATCAACAATCGGAAGAACACCACGCTCACCACCCTTTCGGATCTAAGTTTTACCATTAGCGAAATCGACATCGATCCGGCTGATTTGCTGAACCACAATTCTCTCCAACTCTTGCTTGATACCCGAATTGTGGTTCGGGACCATGTGACGATCAAGGGAGTGCATCAGCCGGTTAATCAGGTGGATCTTCGTCTCCACGGTGAAGGGAAAGTCCGGCCTTTGGATCCCTCTACTGGGCTTTGGTCGGCATCTTCAGATCTTCACCTGACTTTACGCAAGGGTTCGCTTTTGGCGGGTTATATGAAGATTGGCGACATTGAGAGCAAGGACCTCAAGAAGCTCGACGAATACGGCATCGACCTCAGGGATGTCAGCATGGGTGGTCCCTTGTCGGAGGATGCGAACATCCGTATCCGATTTTCAGACGATCGGATCCTGTTCATGGATGACGCCAATTTCGCCATGCCCGACTATGAACTCTCGGTGGGAAAAGAGAGTTGGTTGAATCCGCCCGAGGATCAGCATGAGTTGAATCTACGAATCTATTTTGGCTCAAAGGTTCAGGAGCAACTTGTGCAAGGTCTGGTCAAATTTGGTCTCGGTCAGGATCAGGCGGGAGCGATGCTCAAAGGTATGTCAGACGAGAAGGGGCGATTCTATCTGGACCTCAAATCGACTGGAAAACTCGCGAAACCAAAGGTGAAACCCGATACCAGCAGGCTGCTAAACCGTGTCATTCAAGGCATGGGCAGCGGATTGCTGGAGGGGCTCCTGAAAGGTGCGAAGTAGGGGATGTGCGCTGACTGGGTGAGTTTGGGTCAAATAATGGGCGCTGTCCTCTCGATCAAGTCGTAGTCAATGGCGCGGAGGCGCTCGAGCTTCGAGCCCATTCGCGGAACACAGTCGAGCAGAGCTTGGGTGTAAGGATGCTTGGGGTTTTCGAGGATTTGCTCAACAGGGCCGGTCTCAACGATGCGACCACGGAACATGACGGCGACGCGGTCGGCGACATCGCGGATGATGCCAAAGTTGTGCGTGATGAGGATCAAGCTCATGTTCAGACTGGTGCGGAGTTCAGCGAGAAGATCGATGATCTGTTTTTGAATGGTCACATCGAGAGCCGTGGTGGGCTCATCCGCGATGAGGAGCCTCGGCTGGCAGCAGAGAGCCATCGCGATCATGACGCGTTGTTGCATCCCTCCACTGAGCTCGTGAGGGTAAGCCTTGAGACGCTTTTCGGGCTCGACGATGCCCACTTTGTAAAGCCATTGAATGATCTCCTGATCCCGATTGGTGACCTCGGGTCTGTGAAGCGCCAGGGACTCCGCCATCTGCGTGCGAACCGTCAAAACGGGATTTAGGGAGGTGCTGGGTTCTTGGAAAATGTAAGCGATCTCCTTGCCCCGGATTTTGCGCAACTCGCGCTCATTGAGAGAGAGCACGTCGTGTCCGCTCACCGAAAGCTGGGTGGCTGAAATGCGCGCGGGTGGCTCGGGAAGAAGTCGGGCCAGAGCCAAGGCTGTTGCGCTTTTGCCGCTGCCACTTTCTCCGACGATGGCGAGTGACTCACCCTGATTCAGTTCCAGGCTGATGCCTTTCACTGCTTGCATAGGGTCGCCGCCCCGACGGCGGAACTCGATGGAGAGATCTTTGATTCGGAGCAGGGGCGGAGGTGAAGCGGGGGTGGACTCGGCCATGATTTAGTGAGGCGTGGTGGTTGGGTGGACGATGCGGCTCAGCTGAGCAAAAAACAAGGCCAAGATCCCCACGAGGAATCCTGCCACCAGCAAGGGCATAGGATCCGCAAGGACGTTATCTTTGGCGCGCCAAATGGCAGAGCCAAGGGTCGGAGGTGATTCCGTTGATTTTGAAGGCATGATGCCGTCAATCAAAACGAGCCAGAGGAGGAGCGTCGAAAATGCTTTTAATGTCCAGGAGAGAGTGACGAAAATCATGTCAGGCATGACGTGAAGTTTCCATGCGTTCAGCTTGCTGGAGCCAAGTGCATACGCTGCTTCAACATGAGGCTTCGAAACGAGTTCCGACCAGCGATTGTAAAGATATTGAGCTCCTGAAAGGCCGACTCCGATCCCAACGGCAACCCATACCGTATCGCTTAATCTGAGAAAAGCGGAGATACCGATGAGATAGATTAGTATAGGAGACCAACTCAGGGTAATCATCAGTTTGGTTTTCGGAAATCCGATGCGCTTCACGTTCAAAAAGGCAAGGATGTTCCCCGACGTGAAGGCAACGAGTAAGGCCAAGAGCGAAGTGGCGGATACAACTCCGAGGTCGTGTACCAAGGGGGAAATCAATGCCGATAGTAGCGAACTGGTCTCTCCACCCCTGAACGCGGCACCCAGGAACAAAACGACGCAGGCCGCGCTCGTGACAAACCCTCTCGGCGTGGATAACTCGGGTCGTGCAGCTTTGTGGAACCTGATCGAAGGAGTCTGGAAGGTGAGTCTTTTGAAAACACTCACGCAAACGCACCATGCTGCAGTCATCCAGCCCGCCGCATAAACCGCGCCTGCAATGTTTTGGATCGCTCCACTCTGGATGGAATGGGCGAAAAACGATCCCCATCCGGGTATGCCAAGCGCCTCCTCCACGAAAATGACGTAGCCAAAAAGAAGCAATCCACGGGACAAAAGAAGACGAGTGATCGTAGGCCACACCAGAGGAAGCCAATGCCGATAGCGAATCGCTGAGGCTCCAATTCCACGAGCCCGCAAACCCATCGCGAGTTCACGCTCTTTGGCTTGGAAAAAAGAGGGGACGATCTCGGCCACCAGTTCTCCCGTCATCGGCAGCGCCAGGATCCAGATGGGAAGAAGCCACCACCAGAAAACACGACCCATGCCAAGAGCAGCCGTGTCCTGACCTGGCACGGGATGATGTGGGGTCAGAGACTCAACCGGCAGTCCCTGCATGCCGACGATCCATCCTACAGCCAGCCAACTGATGGCCGAAATCGGGGTCAGAGCAACAAAGCGAGCGATGAATCGAGCCACTGACGCCGATCTGAAGCCCAGTTGAAACGAGATGAGGCAAACCGCGAGACTCATTGCCTGAGATAAACATGCCGCACCAACGACGAGGCCCAAGGTCAATGTGCAACGCTCAAACAGCGCATTTGCGAGAGTGGTTCCTCCTGAACTTGTTGGAGTCAAACCGACGAGAAGGCGGATCCACTCGCCAGATGGAACGCCCTGCCATGCCAGAAGTGAGCAGGCAACGACCGCGCTGATCGCAATCAGTCGCAGTGCCAGCAAGCGTGGGGGATCTTGACTGATTTCCATCATTGGATCGGAGGCGTCACTGAGGGAGGCAGCGGTAGATTGGGTATTGGGGTGGGGATGGGAAGCGGCGCGGTGCTCGGAGATGGCGCGGGCTTGGCAGAAGGTAGCGCGGGGATGATCATTTCCAGATCCACTCTGGGCGTGTTAGAGCTGGGCTTATTGAACACAAGATCCCGGAGCGTCCACGGACGAGGGTCATCGGGGTCGGAGTTATTTTGCAAAACCGACTGCCGAACTGCCACCTGAGACATGTCCGTAAACAGGGGAAGCATGGCCTGCAATGAACTCAGGCTCGCATCCAACTCCGCAGCTTTGATCTCAACCTGATCCGGATCAAACTCTTCATGCAGTCCTTCGAGCAAAAGGTCGATTTGTCTGTCCTGCACCCCACAAAAATTAAGCCCACCGGGCCCAGCCTGGCTTGAGTGCCAGAATGGGAGTTGATCCCAAGTCGTTTCAAACTCGAGTCCAATGATGGCGGCATCAAACCGCCTCTGAGAAAGTCGAGTGCCCACCATCTCATCCCATGGAAGGGTCGTGATATTAACATGAACTCCGATCTTCCTCCACTGCTCTGCCAGGGCCTCCGCCAATCGCTGTTGCTGCGGATTCCCCGTGGTCGTGAGCAGCTCGAACTTTAGCGTTTGTCCGGGGCGGGTGGCGATTCCCTCGACATTCTTTAACCAACCCGCATTGGCCAGAGCCTTGACTGACTCCTCCCGATTTGGACGAATTGGGGTGGTTTTCTTGGCAAACCACAACCCTGGTTGAAATAAGCCTTCGTGAACTCGTCCTCGACCCGACATCAAGGTGTTGATGAGTTCCTCCCGATCAGTTGCCAAGGCGAGCGCCTTGCGGGTGCTCACGTCTGAAAGCAAGTCAGAACGCGTGTTCCAAAGCACGACCAATCGGCTCCTCGGAGGCATTCCACGAATCGCCAAGCCTTCTTGTTTGACGAGGCCGGAGACGTCCTCGTTCTCCGGCCAAAAAAGATCAGCGGAGCCAGTGGCATAGCCCAAGCGGCTCTGAAAGGCCGAAACACCACTGATAAAGGTGAGTCGGCGGATGTGAAAGTTAGCCCAAGCTGAGGGAGTCGGCGCGAGTGCGAGGGATCTCATGTCTCGATGAGTGATGGAGAAGACGCCGCATCCAGGAGGTGCGTTTTTGGAGAAGACGTGCCCTTCAGCATCGGCAGCGTCGGTCGCGTGGGCCTTGAGCCAAGCGGCTGGGAGAATGGGAAGATTCACCCAACTACAAATCGAGGGACCAAAAATCTTTCGATACAGCACTTTGATTCGTGAGGGGCCAAAGACCTCGACTGCCTGGATCTGGCGGAGCGCCTCCATGTTTGGCGCGGCCCACTTTTTAGAAGTGATGTAGGTATAGGTGGCGCGGACATCTTCTGCCGTAAATGGAGTGTCATCGTGCCATTTGACTCCTTCACGAAGGATGATCTCGAGTTGTGGCTCCCGCAGTCCGTAGATTTTATCCTTCCGTTCGATCCGGGGATTGAGGCTCGATTTCGATTGGTAGTAGTTGGTCAGCTCTTCGAAGAATTTCGATACATTTCCTGCCGCCACAATTTCAATCGCATTTGAACCGTCATACCAGACCCGCTTGATTTGGCCCGGCTCCACGGCATTGGCCATGAAATGCTCCTGGTAAGGACGCGCGGTTTCGTTGACTTCAATGCGGATCAATTCGGCGGGCAAAGGATCAAAGGCACCCAGTTGGTCCAAGACTTTATGGGGGCCTGCGCCCGACATCTTGGAGAATTGCATCACCACGGCATTCCCCTCCTGTTTCGCGGATTCCAAATTCCAATCGATCCAGCTATCGGCGCTGATGCCCTTGAGGTGGGCGGTCGCTTTCTTCGCGACCTCCGGAGTGAGAAACCAAGACGTGATGGTCTGACTCCACTCCCACCTCTCAGCCAGTGCGGGCTTTAACTTTCCATCAGCACCAATACGAATGAGCGGCTCATGGATTAGGTCAATGATCTGGCGGTCCACCTCGGTCGCAGGCAAGTAGGGATGCAATCGGGGTGGTTCCCCGGGTAACATGGCGGTGATCTCACCGGTTCGTGTCACTCGACTGGCATGGGATTGCTGCACCGACCACCAGGTGAGACTGAGGGCGGCAAAGGGGATTCCAAAAATGAGTAGGCGCAAGCCAATCATGAAGGAGCCACCCTAGCTGGCACCGCGGCAGGGTGCAAGCGCACGGGTCAGAGCTTTGCGAGCATTTCTCGGAGCAAAGGCACCATTTCGATGTAGAGACTCGTTCCATGAGCCCGACTCAGCTGACCTGAGATGAGTTCAGATTCCGTCTCTGCATCGGCTGGCAACATTTCGGATGACTCGTGTTCCCCACAGTGGGCGCAAACACGCACGAACGAGCAAGAGGGGTCTCGCTTGACCTCCGTCTTCATCCCCGGGCCGACTAAAGCCAGCCTTTGGATGCAGTAACCCGAGGGGCCCTCATGAAGATCGAGCGTCACCGTTTCTCCGGTCGGTTTGGCAAAACGAACTCCCGATTCCGCATCGATTAAAGCATAGGCCAAACGCTCGGCGATCCAGGCGGCTACCAGGAGCGCGGAGGTCCGCTGACCCGGAGCATGGGTGATCTCGATCCTCTCGACGTCGGGCAGTCGGCTGAGTGCCAGGGTGCTTTGAAAGCAGCCCGCCAGCGCGGATCGGATGTAGTGAGACCGGGTCCAACTCAAGTCATGAACCTCAAAGTCGGACGTCGGTGCTCCGTAGGCCGTCTCCAGTTTTGCAAATGCCGTGGCCGGGTCTTTCCACGCGCTGCTGTCAATGAAGAGTCGATTGATCTCCGAATAAAAGCGCTCCTCGAAATTCGAGGTGAGATCTCCCTGCCACCACACGGCTAGGGGAAGATCCGAATCGAGATGGGCGAACACGGTGTTCTGCACTTGGGCTGCGTTTCCGCCCTCGAGGACAAAAGAAAGCTGCTCACTGCACACGACTTCCTTCCCTTGATAGGGACGGCACAGGGCATTGATCCAAGCCCGTGCCCTCGGCGGATCCCCGCCGGGAAGGGTTAGAATCAAGAGAGCCCGACAGGCGTGTGTCGAGGTGATTTGCTCCAGGAGTCGATTGTTCCGAGCTAGGTCCTCAGCTTTCTCGCTATAAATGGCAAAGTTCATCAGCGAGGCTCGCGTCTTTGCATCATCGGTATCCCAGAGCTTTTTCAGCTCCCGATCCACTCGACCAAGTGGCACCTCTTGACCGAGGATAGAAAGGTCGTTTTCATGAAGGGTGTCGCTCATGGATACTGGCTTCGGCGGGTTAGAGTCGGCGCCATTCGCGGCCATCGGCCTGAAGCAATTCGTCGGCTTCCTTCGGGCCCCACGATCCCGCAGGATACTCACACATCGGAGGCGGGGTGCTCGACTCATGCCACGCTTTTTCGAGCTCATCGATAAAGCGCCACGCATTCTCCACCTCATCTCTCCGGGCAAACAAGGTGGCATCACCCGCCATCGCATCGAGCAAAAGACGCTCGTAAGCTTCCGGGCTGGCCTTGCCAAAGGAATTGCTGTAGTGAAAATCCATCTTCACAGGCTGCACGAAAAGGGCCTGTCCTGGTTGTTTGGACAGAATGCGAAGGGAGATGCCTTCGTCGGGTTGGATTCGAAGAATCAGCGTGTTCTCGCTGTCCGCAATCATCTTGCTCGTGGCAAAAGGAACCTGCGGCGGCTTTTTGAAATGAATGCTGATCTCCGTGGCCTTCTTGGGCAATTGTTTCCCCACCCGAATGTAGAAGGGAACTCCCTGCCAGCGCCAAGTGTCAATGTAGAGACGCAGCGCCACGTAGCACTCGGTTTTGGATTCAGGATTCACCCGATCCTCTTGCCGATAGCCCACCCGGTTCACACCGTCCACTGAGCCCGGGGTGTATTGCGCACGGATCACATTTTTACCCACTGCCTCCGGCCCAATCAGCGGACGCAGGGCGCGGATCACCTTCACTTTTTCGTCGCGGACCGAGTCGGCACTCAGATCGGTCGGGGGTTCCATTGCCACCAGAGTGAGCAACTGAAAGAGGTGATTCTGCACCATGTCACGCAAGGCGCCCGCCGTGTCATAATAACCTCCGCGTCCGCCTTCCATGCCCAGATTTTCCGCGCAGGTGATCTGCACGTGATCGATGTATCGACTGTTCCAATTGGGCTCAAAAAGTGAGTTGGCAAAACGCAGCACCATGATGTTCTGCGCAGTCTCTTTTCCGAGGTAGTGATCAATGCGGTAAGTGTCCTTTTCATCAAAGGTCTCATTCACCACCTGATTCAAACGGCGGGCCGTCTTCAGGTCCTTGCCGAAGGGTTTCTCGCACACCACTCGAGACCAGCGGCCTCCGACTCCTTCGTTTAACCCGGCCGCCCGGATCTGCTGCATGATTTGATCGAAATACTCGGGAGCCGAGGCTAGGTAGAAAAGGCGATTTGCCACCGTTCCGCGCTCTTCGTCAAAATCATCCAGAAGTTTTCCGAGAGCCTGATAGCCTTCGGTGTCTTCAAACTCACTCCGGTGGTAGTGTATGGACTTCGAGAAGCTTTCCCAAAGTTCTTCGCTGTGGCCCTGACGCGAGTGTTTGGCATTGGCCACCCGCAGTTCCTCGCGGAAGACATCATCAGATTTATCGCGACGCGCAAAGCCAACAACCTTGAACTGCGGAGGCAAGTCTCCACCCACCGCGATGTTGTAGAGAGCGGGAATGAGCTTGCGGTGGGTTAAGTCACCCGTAGCACCAAAAATGACGAGCGTGCAAGGCTCGGCGCGATGGTGTTGAATGAGTGTATCTTGAAAAGGGTTTTCGAGTTCCGGCATCGGGTCGGGTTTAAGGAGGATTGTGGGTTGCGTCGACCTCACGGCCACCGCGAGTGGGAGGGTAGCCATGTCGGGATGAACTGCAACCTCAGGTCCATCGGGAGATGCAGGTTGTGTGCCGATCATCCTTCGATTTCAAGCGTCAAGTCAAGGGTCCCGTAGATCGAGAAGCAGCCCTTCCTTTAAGTCGTCCTTGCACCAAACACGAGAGTGTCCAGGCCCTGTTTCAGTTTCGTGAGTTTTTCGGGATCCGTCACTTTGAGACCCAGACTGTCCTGCACGTAGATGGAGTCGATGGCGACTCCTTTTTCGGTGTTGATGCGTGCGTGAGTCGAGTTCAGCCCTAACTGACCGATCACCAGGAAAATGTCGTGAAGCAGGCCGATTCGGTCCACCATCTGGAGTTCGATCACCGTCTGATCTGCGGCCAACTCATTGTTGATCTTCACTCGCTGTGGAATCTCAGCAACGACCTCCTCATAACCAGGAAGCGGCTTGGATTTAGCGGCAATGATCGACGCGAAGTCGAAGTCGGGAGAGTCGAAAGCCTTACGGACCGAAGTCTCCACTCTTTGTTTGGCTGTCTTGCTGGTGACGTGGCTAAAGTTGGTGTTACAGACCCGGAAGATATCGAGAACGAGATGGTCACTGCGCTGATAGAGATCCGCGCTTAAAATGTTAATGCTCTCCGCCGCGAGGGCACCCGAAATACGGGCCAGCAGAAGGTGGCGATCCCACCCCGTCACGGTCAGTTCACTGTATCCTTGCTCCACGTGATCGGTCCAGACCATCAGTGGCAAGATTGAAGCCTCTGTTTCCTCGGAGACAACCTGTTGGAAAAACTGATGAAACTGCCGCACGTGACCCACGATGATGGCAGATTCCCTAAAGTTAAAATAACTCCGCGGCATGTGCAGGAAATGCGCATCCACCTCCGCTTCAAAACCAGCTCCCACCTTCTTCAGCACCTCTGCCTTCACGACATCCAGAGGCACGCTCACGCGGCGCATGAAATCGGCGGGCGCATTCATGAGTTGAAGTGCGTTTGAATACAATTGGCGGATGGACGCCTCCTTGTAGCCGGACCAACTGGCCTCACTCGTGCCTTTGGAGTCCGCATAGGTGAGGAGCAACAAGGTATCCAGATTTTCCTTGTTGCGCACGATTTGCACAAACTCCTCGATCACCGTGCTGTCATCCAAATTGGATGTCGTCGCGGTCCGGTACATCAAAAGGTGATTATCCACCAGAAAAAGAAGCAGCCTCCGACGCTCGCCTTTGATTTGAAAGCGCCGGCAAACGGCGTCGGTCAGCAGCGTGCTTTCGTCATCGTGCGCTTTCGCATTGGCGGCGCGACCGGTGTCATGCATGACGAGCGCCAGATAGAGAATGGCTGGCTCCTGCAGCTCATGAAACAAATGCTGATAGAGTGATACATTAGGCTGAGCCGGACCACTCAGTTCATCCAGCCGATCCAACGTGCGCAAGGTGTGCTCATCCGCCGTGTATCGATGAAAAAACTCATGCTGCACCAGGCAGGTCAGTGCACCGAACTCAGGCAGGTAACGTCCGAGGAATCCCACCCGGTGCATCTGGCGCAGCACACGAGCCACCTCTCCTTTACGTGAAAGGATGGCCATGAAGTGCTCCCTCACACTCTTGTTGTAGCGGTAGCTGACATTGATCAGCCGAAAGCTTTCCTGCACCAGTTGAAAGAGCTCTGGACTCAGCCTCAGGTGCCGCTGCTGAGTGTGCTGAAACAATCTCATCAACCTCACCGGATCCTCTTTGAAGATGTTCGCCTTTTCTGGGAAAATGCGCTCGTTCTTGCTGATGAACGAATCAAACTTCTCGGGTCGGTTCGATGCCGCCTTCCGCCGCGCCAGAAAGCCAAGAAGGCCTTTCTGGGGAGCGTCTTTGGGTATGGATTGAAGATGGAATCGGTCCATCACCTCGCTGCTCCTTTGAAGGATATCGCGGGTGGTCGTGTAATACTCCCGCATGAATGCTTCAATCCGGCGCAGGATGCCCTTTTGCCGGTAGTTCAAGTTTGCGGCTACCAAGCCCTGCAGGCGGAGTGTCAGGACATCACTTGCGCGCCGTTCCGTGTAGTGCATTTCATTGCGCACTCGGAGAATGAACCCGTATCCTTTTTCGATCTCCTTCCACCCGGACTTGGAGATGAAGCCTCGTTCGACAAGATCTTTTGGGTTGAGCGTCCGCAGCTTGGCATAGGTCATCCAGATCAGGTTCTGGTAGTCACGCAGTCCGCCGCAACCCGTTTTGACATTGGGCTCCTGAACGAAGGGAGTGGAGCCATACTTCGAGTGTCGGCTGCTGAGGTCCTCCTGACGGAGTCGCAGAAATTCAACCTCGCGACCATCCATGCACTCTTTGTCAAAGCGGGAGCGGAATTCCTTGAAGGCTGTTTCACTCCCACATAAAAATCTGGCCTCCATGAGTGCCGTCTTCGTCTGCATGTCCTCATTAGCGAGGCCGATGCAGTCGCCCACACTTCGAGTTGCCTGCCCGACCTTGAACTTCAAATCCCAAAAGTAGAGCAGGAAGCTGCTGATCAGCTTGGCCACCTCTGGGGAAACATTCGAGTTGTTTCCCGGCAGCATGAACGTGAGATCCACGTCACTTCCAGGACTCATAACCCGTCGGCCATAGCCCCCATGAGCCACGACACTTACCTTTAACTTTGAGCGCACACCAGGATCCAGCGTTGCCACACATTCTTCCCAGAGGATGCGTGCGATGAAGTCGATCACGTCTGAGCGCATCCGACACACCTCCGCGCCATCCAGTCCTGCGCGGTGCCTTTGTTTGATGCGCTGCTCCTTGATCTTTAGGAAGCGCTTGGCGGCCTTCAGAGTCTCCGTGCGACCTCTGGGTAGAGGGGTTTTCTCCTCGAAAAACTTACCTGCGATGGCCTTGAGGTGGCGCTGATATTCCCGCTCGGTCATTCGCTAAAAAGTGATGAGCGAATGCACGGGTCCCGTGTCCCCCAGTTTGTTTCGGCCATCTAGGAACCCCAGTTCAATGAAGAACAGAGAGCCGAGCAACTCGCCTCGGGCCTCGCGGATCAAATGCTGGGCTGCCGCGGCCGTTCCCCCCGTGGCCAGCAGGTCATCCGCCAGCACCACGCGCTCTCCTGGAAGAATGGCATCCACGTGCATCTCGACACTGTTGGTGCCGTATTCCAGCGTGTAGTCAATGCCTCGGGTCTCGAAGGGGAGCTTGCCTTTCTTCCGCACGGGGATGAATCCAGCGCCGAGTTTCTGGGCGATCAAAGCCCCAAAAATGAACCCTCGCGCATCGATTCCCACCACCTTGTCCACTCGGGCACCTGCGAGAAACTCGATCATCCCGTTGATGGCGAGATCCAAAAGCGCAGGATCGGCGAGCACGGGCGTAATGTCCTTGAAGAGTATCCCCGGACTCGGGAAGTCTGGGACGTCCCGAATGGTGCTGCGAAGTTTTGCGAGAGATTTTGCGTCCATTTTTGCCAAAAGAGAAATTCTCGCTACCGTTTCACACTCGCGGCTTTTTGCAAACGCCGCTGCATTTGCATGGAACAATACCGAACATTGCTGATTTTAGCCACGCTCGCTTACTTGGGCGGGCTCTTTCATGCAGGGACGGCACTGACCAAACGCACTTGGCACGACAGTCGGTGGCACGCCCTGCCTATGTTGATTGGGTTCTGTCTGACCACCGCTTTTCTTTACCTGCGCGGGCAGGCGGTCGGACAGTGCCCCATGAAGAGCGTTTCTGATATTCTCGTGTTCATTTCATGGAGCGTGATCCTCCTCTACTTCCTCGTCGGTGGTGCCTACCGCGTGTCCTTGCTCGGTCTATTCACGGCCCCGCTCGTGGCAGGGATGCAAATCCTCGCTGTTTTTCTCCCCGGTGCTTTCCCTGACTACCCGTTGAAAGGAAAAATCATTCCCTTGGTCGAACTGCACGCAGCCGTGGCACTCATCGCGTATGCGGCTTTTGCGCTCTCTTGCATCACGGGTATCATGTACCTTCTTCAGGAGCGCCTTCTCAAAAAGCATCGGATCGGAGGTCTCTTTTATCAGCTTCCCCCCATCCAAGATCTGGCCAAATCGGTGAGACGACTCTCGCTCCTAGGTTTGATCCTTCTCAGTGCCGCGTTGGCCATGTCATTCGCCCTCAAACAACCCGTTTCCAACCCCAAGGTCATCTTCGCCTGGGCCGTTTGGCTTCTCTACGCCGTCATGGGTTTTGTCATGTGGCGGCACGTCCTCTCGCCTCGTCAGACGGCCTGGCTGGCGGTGATCGGGTTCGTGGTTCCCTTTGTCTCCCTCTGGCTTGTCACGAAAGCCTGATCTTGTTTCCATGAGCCAACACCTCATCTGCCTAGGCCTGAACTACCGCACCACACCTGTTGAGGTGAGGGAGCGCATTGCCTTTGCCGAGTCCAAGGCGGCTGAAGCGGCCCTTGAAATCCGCGCCTTGCCAGGTTTTGATGAGACCGTGGTTCTCTCCACCTGCAATCGCGTGGAGATCTACGCCTCTCACAATCTGGAAGAAGGTCGTGCCGGTCATTCCAAAATGAGGGACTACATCGCCACTCGTTTTGCGTTGGCTGATTCCGAGGTGGAGTCACTCGTGTTCTATCAACTCTCGGATGCGGAGACAGCCCGTCACCTCTTCCGGGTGGTCAGCGGTCTGGACTCCATGGTCCTCGGTGAAACCGAGATCTTCGGACAGGTGAAGCAGTCCTACAAGGTAGCACTCGACTCCGGCACGACGGGTCGCACTTTGAACAAACTTTTCCAGCAGGCCTTCGCGGTCGGAAAGCGAGTCCGGAATGAAACCGCCATCCAACGCGGCTCCACCTCCGTGGGCTCGGTGGCCGTCGATCTGGCGGAAAAAGTGCACGACCTCAAAGAGTGCCGCGTGATGCTCATCGGGGCGGGGGACATGAGCCGCACTTGCGCTCAGAGCCTTCTCTCACGTGGAGCCAAAAGTATCATCGTCTCCAATCGCAGCCACGACCGCGCGGTGGAATTGGCCGCCGAGATGAAAGGGAAGGCACTCAAATTCGACGAATGGGAGGGAGCCATGCACGAGGTGGATGTGATCATTTCATCGACCTCCGCTCCGCATTTTGTCATCAAACCTGAGCAGATCCGGCAGGTGCAAAAAAAGCGTCGTTGGGAGCCGCTGCTGGTCATCGACATCGCCGTTCCTCGCGACGTCGACCCCGCGGTCAATCAGATCGAAGGCGTTTACCTTTACGACATCGATGCCCTTCAAGCCATCGCCGACGACAGCCGCCGGGAGCGAGAGCGGCAGTTGATCCACTGCGAGGGAATCATCGAGCAGCAGCTGAACAAGTACGGATTTGCCGAGGGTGATGCCTTCCAGTCCTCCATCCAGCGCGGCCCCTCCCAAGCCTGATTCAGTTGCGTCTCCGAACCCGTTAGGCGCAGCATTTGCCAAAGGATGCGCAGATCAGGGCGGTCCTTGGCGCGATGATTAGCTTGCTTATGAGAACAACCATGCAAGCCAACGTTTTTCACGGCATCAACGACATCCGAGGGGACACGGTGCCCAAGCCATCAGCCGGTCCGGGCGAGGCTCTGTTGCGAATCACGGCGACCACGATCTGCGGCACGGACCTGCACATCGTGCGCGGTGAATATCCGGTGAAGCCGGGTCTGATCATCGGTCATGAGCCTGTCGGGGTGATCGAGGAGCTCGGAGCAGGTGTCGCGCTGATGGAGCGCTCAAGGCCTTGATCACACCGTGAACGAATCCGTTTGGGCGATCCATGAATCGATTCATCTCCGACATTCTGTGGCACCAATGGAGGAGGATCCGTGGTTTCGGGTGGAATGAGGTCGCCCTGCTTTTAGCGGCTCTCCTTATTTTGGTCTGCGTTTACAGCGTGATCGAGTTTGCAGATGAGGTCAAAGAAGGGTCCACTCAAACGGTGGATGAATGGATTCTCCGCTCGCTTCGGCGGGTCGATGATCGGGCTGTGCCGATCGGGCCCGGGTGGATGCGGGAGGCGGGTCTCGATTTGACGGCGCTGGGGAGCCCGGTGGTGCTCATTCTCACCATCGGGGCCGTGATAGGGTTTCTGTTTCTCCGGCGCCAATACCGCTGGGTGATCTTCACCGTTTTGACGGTGGTTTCAGGCTCGGTCCTCGCACTCCTGCTAAAGTTTGTGATCGCTCGTGATCGTCCTGCCATTGTTCCGCACCTGCGGGAGGTCACCACCCCCAGTTTTCCGAGCGGACACGCCATGGTTTCAGCAATCGTTTACCTGACGCTCGGGACGCTGCTCATGAACATCGTGACGGGAAGGGTGGCTAAATTTTACTGTTTGATGATCGCCATGCTCCTTACCTTTCTCGTCGGCATCAGCCGGATCTATTTAGGCGTCCACTACCCGACCGACGTTCTCGCCGGGTGGATGGCTGGCATCGGTTGGGCACTGACTTGTTGGGCGGTCATTCAGTACTCCCGAGGCGGAGCCAAGCACAGCCAACTCAATGAGTGAAGGCACCCGAGCAGAAAACGTCGAGACCATCTCTTCAAAAAGGGTGTGATTTCGCAACTCGATGAAGGAATGGGGGTTTGTAGGGGTGGCTTTTTGAAGCGCCGCTGAATCATGAATCACTCTCCATTCAATCGTCGGAATTTTCTCAAGACTTCCTCCAATGGCTTTGGCTATTTGGCCTTCGCAGCCCTAGCGCAGCAGCAGGCGCTGCGGGCTTCGGCGATTCCGGCTGGGCCGCTAGTTCCCAAGGCAGCTCACTTTCCGGCGCGGGCGAAGCATGTGATTTTCCTGTGCATGCAGGGCGCGCCTTCGCATGTGGATCTTTTGGACTACAAGCCAAAACTGATCGCTGACCATGGCAAGCCTGCGCCGGCAGTGGCGGGTCGATACGGACAGGCGAAGCTGATGAAGTCACCGTGGAGCTTTTCGCAGCACGGAAAGAGTGGGCTGTGGATCTCAGAGCTTTTGCCGGGTCTGGCCAAACAGGCGGATGAGCTATGTGTGATCAACTCGATGGCGACGGATCTGCCAGCGCACCCGCAGGCTTTTTCTCAGATGCACACGGGGAGCACGCAGTTTGTGCGTCCCTCCCTCGGGGCTTGGGCGCTGTATGGACTGGGGACGCAGAATGAGAATCTGCCGGGGTTCATCACGATCAATCCGCCGGGCAATGCCACCCGGACTTTCGGTAGTGCTTTTTTACCGGCGATCTATCAGGGCACGAAGGTGGGAGGCAATGGACTGCCCGGGGGTGCGCAGGCGCGGCGCTTCGGCGGCGGGGCTGAGCAGGCTGCGGTGGCCAATATCAAAAATAGCCGTTACTCGGTGGAGGCGCAGCGGACGCAGCTCGATCTGATCCAGGCGCTGAATGAAACGCAAAAGGAGGGGCAAGGGGGCGCGAGTCCTGAGGTGGAAGGCGTGATCGAGTCCTACGAGCTGGCTTTCCGAATGCAGGCGGAGGTGCCGAAGGTGATGGATCTCAGCAATGAATCCGAGGCTACCCGTGCGCTCTACGGCATCGGACGAGAGTCGACGGATACCTTTGGGAAGCAGTGTCTGATGGCGCGGAAGTTTGTGGAGGCGGGTGTGCGGTTCATCGAGATCACGCATGGCACGTGGGATCAGCATTTTAATCTCAAGGCCGCGCTGGAGCGAAACTGTGGGGCCATCGATACGCCGATCGCAGGGCTCCTCCAGGATCTGAAACAACGGGGTCTGCTCAAGGATACGCTGGTGATCTGGGGCGGAGAATTCGGCCGCACGCCGCACAGCCAAGGGGAGGACGGTCGAGATCACAACAACAAGGGCTTTACTCTCTGGATGGCGGGCGGTGGTGTGAAGGTTGGGATGAACTATGGGATGACGGATGACTACGGTTATGAGGCCGTGAAGGACCGGATGCACATCCACGACTGGCACGCGACGGTGCTGCATCTTCTGGGGCTCGATCACGAAAAGCTGACCTATCCCTATGCCGGACGGAACTTCAGACTGACAGATGTCCACGGCACGGTGGCCAAGGAGATCATCGCGTAGCGGGGTAGTCGCCTCGGAGCACGCGGTTGTTGTAAGTGTCGGCGATGTAAAGTTTTCCATCCGGGCCGATGCGAACTCCATGAGGACGACGAAGCTCCGTTTGAAGAAAGGTGCCTCCGATTTTGTTTCCAGCTTTGGGCGGAGCTCCAGCGATGAGCTCGATCACGCCTGTTTTGACCACGTAACGGCGGATGCAATGGTTCTCCGCATCGGCGATGAGGACATTTTCCGCGTCGTCCATGGCCACGTATTTGGGGCCATTCATCGTCGCATCACGTCCTGGGCCACCATCGCCGCTGTAACCTTTTTTGCCGGTGGCATTCACGACGGTCTTCAGCTTTCCATCCTTGAGCGCGACGAGGGAATTCCCCCCTCGGAGCAGGATGTACAGCGTGCCGTCCTTGGCCTGGGTGACGGCTCGCGTGTCACCCATCGGGGTATCGAGAGCACTGCCGCCGTCGGTGGGGAGTCCGCCTTTCCCGTTGCCAGCGACGGTGGCGACGATGCCCGTAGCGAGATTCACTTCACGGGTGCGATGATGGCCGATGTCGGCGATGTAAAGGCGGGCTTCATCCGGCGAAAGGGAGGCGGTCATGGTGATGTTGAACCCGGCCTGAGTCGCCGGTCCACCATCGCCGATGAACTCCGTTTTCCCGGTGCCTGCGAGGGTCGAGATGACTCCTGATTGGAGATCGAGGAGGCGGACGCGGTGATTGAAGGAGTCGCCGATGATGGCCTGATCACTCTTCGTGATCTGGATATCGTGCATGCCGTTGAAGACGGCAGCCTTCGGATCGGGGCCGTCCTTTACTTCGGAGTGATCTTTTTTTTTCTCGGAGTTATGCTCGACGCCCGCGATGAACTCGACCTTCCCATTCAGGAGCCGAAAAAGGCGATTGGACTTGGTGAACTCGACCCCGTGGAGAACGCCCTTGGAATCAAAATCCACCGAGAAGGGCTCGCTGACGTGTTCAGTTGTGGGGGTCCCGGCGATCTGCTCGACGGAGGCATGGGCCGAGGTGAAGCGGAGTGCGGCGAGAGCGAGGGCGATGTATTTCATGGGTGAGTCAGGAGCGACTCACCAACGGATGCGGGGAACGCCTCCTTGCAACCTCGTTAAAAACGAATGGTGGCTCCGACCACGGCGTAGTGGAAAAGAGAGAAGCTGTAAACGTCATCGCTGTCGGATCCGCCTTCGAGGATTCGGTATCCGAGTCGGAAGGCCAAGTTATCGGTCGCCTGCCATTGGATAGCTGCCATCACGTCTTCGGCGCGTCCCCGTGAAGAGGCGAGTGCGTCGCCCTCGGCCAAGAGGCTAAAGTCATCGGTGATTTGCCAAGCGAAGCGGAAGTTGATGAGGGGCACGAAGCCGGTGTTGTCGTCGTAGAGATTGTTGCCGGGTTGGGAGACAGAGATCTCAGCGTCACGCATTTTTGCCGTGAGACCGAGACCGAAGGTGATCTTGTCGGTCTTGATGAAATTGTAGCGGTAGGTGAGGCGATACGAGTCAAAACGGAACCGCGCCTGAGTGGGGACGCCCGGATTCAGAACCCCAGCTCGGAAGTCGATGGATCGATTGAAGGTGCCTGAGTAATCCATGCTGAGGGGAGCATAAAGAGCAGAAACGTCATGGCGGTCATTGATGTGCCACGTGGCGCGTGCGCGGAAAAAGGCAGCGGGTTGATCTGCCTTAAGGTCATCGGTCAGGGAGAACATGTCGCCGCTGTCGCCAGGGATCCGCACATCATTTTTTCCTGACCAGACCGCGCCGGTTTCGAAGTCGAGGCTGAAGTCAGCTCTGGCCGAGGCGCAGAGCAGGAGGGTCGAGGCGAGAAAGGTTTTGGAGAATGAACGGATCGGGGGGCGCATGGTGGACCCTACGGCAAAAGGGAGGATCGGTCAGCATCAATCTTCAGGAAAAAACCATTCCCTCGTTTTTTCCCTGAGTGTTGAGATCCGACGCGAAAGCGGTGGCGCGAGGGGGCGGGATTTGCCATAGAGTGAAGGATGTCTTTTCGACTCGAAATGTTGCAGGTAGCGAGGGTGGCTCCCAAAGCTCTGGGGGAGTCGGCCGAATTGGTGGCTGAGTTTTTAAAGGGGAAGGTGTCGAGTGAGGGCGGATTCATGGATCGAGGCGGGAAGCCGGATCTCTATTACTCCGTGTTTGGACTCGAGGGGATGCTGGCGCTTCAGGTGGAGCCGCCGAGGGAAAAGATGGCGGCTTGGCTGGAGGGCTTTGGGGACGGAGAGGGGCTGGACTTTGTCCATTTGTGCAGTCTGGCCCGCTGCTGGCGAGGCGTTTGGGATCGGGAGATCGCCACGAGACCTCGTGCTGCATTGGCAGAACGGATCGAGGCATTCAGAACAGAAGATGGCGGGTTTCATCAAGCCCGGGGAAAGAAACATGGGAACGCCTATGGAGGACTGCTGGCGGGTGCGGCCTATGAGGACCTCGGGCTGTCGGTGCCGAGGCCGGAGGGTCTGGCGCTGGCGATGCTGGGGCTACAAACAGCCGATGGTGCCTTTTCAAATGAACGCGGACAGTCCGTGGGCTCCACCACGGCCACGGCGGCTGCGGCTGCTTTTTACCGTCACGCAGGCATTCCGGTGCCGGGAGAATTGAAGACCTGGATGCTGAACCAATGCACAGCGGCAGGAGGGTTTTTGGCTTTCCCGCAGGCTCCGCTGCCGGACCTGCTCTCCACGGCGGTGGCGCTTCATGCGCTGGATGGGATGCAGGCGGATCTGTCGGGAGTGCGGGAGCTGTGCCTGGATTTTGTGGATAGCCTCTGGTCCGCCGGGGGCGGGTTTCACGGCCACTGGGCGGACGATGATCTGGACTGCGAATACACGTATTACGGTCTGCTGGCGCTCGGGCATCTGACGATTTGAAGAGGAGGGGCGAGATGCAGGCATTTGTAACGCGTTGTTTTTCACCTTGATTACCCTGTGGGATGGTGGGAGTCTAACAACCTCTTTTTAGGAAAATTCAAATCATGGGACAGCAACTCAACAAAATCATCAAACGTCGTCGTCGGAAAAATTACATTGCCCGGAAGAAGGCACTGGCCAAGTCGGGTGCTCTCCGCAAGTCTAGCCGTAGCTCCGCGACGAAAGACTCCAAAGCCAAAAAGCCCGCAGCCAAGAAGGTCGCCGCTAAGAAGCCAACCAAGGCCGTGAAGAAGGTCGATGAGGTGACCGAAGTCCTCGAAGTGAGTGAAGGGGTCGCGGCTGAAGTCGAGACGACGGAGGTGGCAGCCGCTGAGGAAGCCGCCGCTCCTGCTGCTGATGAGTAGTCTGGACATTCTTCTCTCAAAAAATCCGAGCGGGACAAGTGGTGACACTTGTCCCCTTTTTTTGGTTTTGCATCGCGTGGCGCTGACATAACTCGCTCTGGGAATGCCTGAGAAACTGAAATACCTGATCGTTGACGGCCACAGTGTGATCCATGCGTGGCCGGATCTTTTGATCCTGCATCGGACCGTTTCAAAGAGGCATTTGGCGCGGCTCGGTCTCATGAAGCGGCTGCGCTTGCTTCAGGACATGTCGGGTGAGCGTGTGGTGGTGGTCTTTGATGGCACGAGCTCTCGCACGTCGGAGGAGCGTGAGAATGAGGGCTTGCAGATTTTTTATGCGGATGCCAAAGCGACCGCGGACACCATCGTCGAGCGGCTAGCCGTGAAGTATGCGGCCCTGCATCCGCTGACGGTGGTGTCAGCCGATGGAATGGTGAGAGACTCGGCCCTGGCTTCCGGTGCGGAATGGATGAGTCCGGAAGCACTCGGCGAGCGCTGCAAGATGGCGGAAAAGCAATGCGCCGACGAACTGGTGCGGCTGCGTGTGCGGAGGTGAGAGTGAATCAGTGGCTCAATCGAGTCGGGGGCGCTGTCCAAACTCAATGATGTCCATCTGGGTGTGCTCCCAGCCGAGGTTCTGAACGTTTTCCGAGGGGATGGGCTGGGAGGAAATGAGCGCGACGAGACGCAGACCATCGGTGATGTAGGGGTCATCACAGAGATTAAAACGGGGCTTCCCAACCGGAGCGGGTTCCGACGCACGCACAAAACCGAAGCGCTCAATCCGGAGGCGTGACAGCAGGCTTTCCAAAACGTATTGGCGGGCCTCATCGACCGATGGGTCGATGACGTGTGTCGTGAGGGTGAGGGACTTCCGGGTTATCTTGATGCCGATGTCGCGGCTGACATGTCCGACCCGACAGCGCTTTTTCCACGGGATCCACGTCCAGGGCATCCGAGAGGGTCTCGAGACGTGTGGAAACATCGCCTCTGCGCATGGTGGGTGAGTCACAGCCCAGCAGAACCAAGGCTGAAACGGCGAGAATCGGAATCCGGAGGAGGGGCGCGAAAGAGATGACGAGGTGCACAGGCTTGTAATA
>CAMBPV010000019.1 GCA_945869695.1 Prosthecobacter debontii | reverse complement strand
GCTCCATGGTCTTCGACTACATCGAAACCTTCTACAACCCCGTGCGCCTCCACAGCGCTCTTGGCTTCCGATCTCCTGTGGCCTTCGAAAACTCCATCCAAAACAACTAACCCAACTTTCCGCGTCCACATTTTCGACGAAAGATCACTCTTTGCAATCCAGGGGAATCGCTTTCTCTGATAAGAGAAGATTCTTCACTTGGCAACGTTTGCCAAACAGGTCAGTGGAGATTCTGCATCGGTGACACCCACCTTTCCGTTTGGCTGTGCACTCGGGTTTTCACCCGGTCTTTTGACACCTAAAATTGTGCTCGTCGCCGAGGTCATTACCACGATCGAAACTTTTGATTCGTGAATCTTTCTTTTCACCCACAATGCTAATAGATACGCGAGCCCCAGCAGGCTCAAAAAGCCGGCTGCCGGTGTAAACACCTGTCGAGGCAACTACTTCGAGCGGGCGCGACGCCACCGCTTCACTTCTGGAAGTTCGATCTTTTCAGATTGAGACTTTTCGGTTTCTAGCTCGTTCGACATTTTATCGGCAACTCCACCTGACGAGAGGCCATTAATCCAGCTTCGCCACCAAAAAGCGATTCCGATTTTAAAACTCTGCGTCCCCAAAGTGACGCACACCTCGTTACCACTGGAACACCCCAATATGGCCACTCTACTCATCATCCACTTCGCAACCACATGGGCGCTCTGCGGATTGATCCTCACCATTCAGTTTGTTCACTACCCCCTCTTTGAAAAAGTTGGGGTCGAAGGCTTTCCCCTTTACCACCAGTTGCACCTGAAGTTCATCACTTGGATCGTTGCACCCCTGATGTTGACCGAAGTCTTCACTGCTGGAGTCATGGTCATTTTGGGCGAGCGACGCCCCCTGTTTCTAGTGAGTTTGGCGGGACTCGCCATTGTTTGGATATCCACCGCGATCTCACAGGTTCCGATCCACGATCGATTGGCTCAGGGTTATGACGTGCACTACATCCGGAAACTCGTGCGCACCAATGGTTGGCGGACGTTCGGATGGATCTTTCGCGGCGTTTGCCTAGCAGGATTACTTGGATCGATTCTGTCGGAGCGCTGATTTCCTGAACTCTTCGGAGTCGTGGCAAGATGTCGAAACAGAATCCGTTTTCATGGCCATGATATCCCCATCCACGACACGCCGTCGGGCTCTGAAAACTCTTTTTTGTTCCAGCGCCGCGACGGCTCTGAATATTCAGCCTCGTCATGTTTTTGCAGACAGCGTGAAATCAGATCTCAGTTTTCTATCGATTGGTGATTTCGGCGCGGGGTCAAAAGAACAACGAGAGGTATCCAAAGCCATGCAGGACTTTGTGACAAAAGGTGGCAGTAAAATGGATGCGCTCTTTTTCATAGGCGATAACTTCTATGGCCCAGCCCACCCGAAACCCAAAGTGAACGGCAAAACAGTCAAAGGTGAATCATTACCCTTCACCATCGAATCCGATCGCTGGAGGACGGGAATCGAGGAGATGTATCCTCAGACTGTGTTTCCCTGCCCTCAGTATGCAGTCCTCGGTAACCACGATTACCACGACAATGCGGGAGGCGAAAAGACACAACTCGCCTATGCGAAAAAGAAAGGAATCCGCTGGCAAATGCAGAACAAATGGTATCGCGTGGATTTCGGCGGAGCTTCAAAACCCCTCACCGTGCTTTTTGTAGATACCAATCTGCCCGATGTTAGCGGCAAGGACTCATCTACCCAAAAGTATACTCGCTCTGCACTCACTCGGGAGGAGGAGGCTGCGCAGTTAAGCTGGCTCAAAAGTGAGCTTGCAAAGCCACGAGGCACCTTCACTCTCGTCGTGGGACATCATCCACTCTACTCAAACGGTGATCACGGCGATACGAAAGCGCTCATCGAGCAATGGGATGGGCTCTTTCAGGAGCACAAAGTTCATGCCTACCTCTGCGGCCACGACCATGACCTCCAGCATCTAGAGTTAGAAGGTAAGTTCACCTCTCACATCCTTTCGGGTGGAGGTGGGGCCAAGACTCGAAAACTCGAACATCCAGAGCGCACGATGCCCTTCGGTCAAGACGTGCATGGCTTCACCCACATCACGGTTCAGTCGGACGCCCTGAAATTTAATCACCATGCGGTGGACGGCTACCTTCTTCACTCGTTCACCAAACGCTCCGATGGTGCTGTCGAGATCGAAGCGTAAGAATGATTGACTGCTAAGGACCGATTGCCAACCAATTAAACTCGACCGCATACACGCGAGAGCCATGCCACGTGGAAATTTCAGCCGTGAATCCACCCGGATTGACATTGCGCGCCTTTAGGCTCACGCGCCCCCCATCCCGCTGATCAATATCGAAACCGGTAAGCGACAAGGTCACGACTGGAGTGTAGTTAAAGGGTGAGGCAAAGAAGACCTCGACCGTGTAGTGCCGTGACTCATGCTCTGATTCTACCGACTCGACCCGATCCAAGTTCCAATCCGGTGTCAACACGCCGACACCGACAGAGGCAGAGAGTATTTGGAGTGGATCCATTTTGAGTCTTTGGAAGGTTTCATCCTGGTACCCAAGCAAGAACTGGGCCGGATTAGAGATGAGACTTTCTTTCGATTTCCTTCCGACCAACCTCCGGGGTGGTTGACCTCGGGCGGATACCCATTCAGTGTGCGGGTTCTATGTCTGCCCTCATTGTCCAACCGCGCGCTCGAATTTTTCATGGCCATGATTGGGTCTATGCCACAGAGGTAAAAAACCGCGTTGGCGATCCGCAACCAGGGGATGTCGTGACGTTAAAGGATGTCCGGGGTAAGTCTCTGGGAAGTGCAATTTACAATCCCAAGTCCCAGATCGTCGCACGTCGGTTTTCCTTCAGAAATCAAGAGTTGGACCAGGATTTCTTCACTCGAAGAATCCAGCGCGCCGTGAATCATCGTGTCAGCCTCGGGATTGACACTCAACTGAGCCGCCTAGTGTGGAGTGAGTCTGATGGATTACCGGGTTTGATCGTGGATCGCTACGGAGAGCATGTCGTTTTGCAGACGTTGACCTTGGCGATGGATCTACGGAAAGACGCGATCGTTCAGGCGCTCGTAGAGGTTCTGAAACCCAAAAGCATCATTGAGCGCAATGAAGCACCCGTGCGTCGTGCAGAGGGCATGGAACTGATGAAGGGCGTGATCTACGGCGAACCCTCGGAACCCGCCCAACTGAAACACGAGGGCATCGTGTTTCGCGTCGATCTGATTGACGGTCAAAAGACAGGGCTCTACATCGATCAACTCGATAACTACCGCCATGTGGCGCGCCTCGCAAAAGGGCGCAGTGTGCTTGACTGCTTTACGAATCAAGGTGGTTTCGCCCAGGCCTGCGCGCTTGCAGGCGCAACGCGGGTGGTGGCTGTTGACTCCAGCGAGTCAGCCATCGCGGTGGCACGCTCGAACGCGAATGCATCGGGGACAAACATTGAGTTCATTGAGGCGAACTGTTTTGACCTGCTCAAAGAGTCCGATGTGCGAGGAGATCGCCACGACCTTATCATCTTGGACCCTCCCTCGTTCACTAAAACCAAGCAATCCGTGAATGATGCACTTCGCGGCTATAAAGAAATCCACCTCCGGGCCCTGAAGATGCTCCCGACTGGCGGCATCTTGAGTACATTCAGCTGTTCTCATCATATCAGTCAGATGGAGTTTCACCAGATGATTGTGGATGCGGCCGTCGATGCCAAAAGAACACTGCGCCAGGTGACAGTCTATGGACAGAGACCCGACCACCCAATCATCGCAGGACTTCCGGAAACCGAGTATCTGAGAGGCTACGCCTTCGAGGTGGTTGCTTCATGGTAGCTGGCAAGGGTTTCCGAAAATTAACGTTTGAGTGTTATGGAGTCTCTTTGCTTAAAGATCGATCAGATCGGAACCCCTGCTGAAGTGCTACAACTCAGCGCCCGTGAACTTCCTTCACTGAGTGGGCATGAGGTTCGGGTGCGGATGCGATACGCGCCCATCAATCCAGCAGACTTAAACATCATTGAGGGCAACTACGGTCGCCCCACTCAGCCTCCTGTTGTGATGGGCACCGAGGGAGCTGGTGAAGTCGAAGAAATCGGACCCGATGTGGAGTCACTTTCAAAGGGAGACTTGGTAATTCCTCTCGAGGGTGGAGGCTGCTGGGCTCAGCACATGACCGCAGCCGAGCACCATTTTGCCAAGCTCCCAGAGTCACTCGACCGCGTTCAGGCATCAATGCTTCGAATCAATCCGCTCACCGCCTGGCTGATTCTAAAGAACTATCTCCGATTAGAAAAAGGGGATGTGGTGGCCCAAAATGCAGCGAACTCAGGAGTCGGACGCGCCATCATCCAGATCGCGAAGCGCGATGGATTTCACACCATCAATTTTGTCAGAAGACCTGAGTTGATCGATGAACTGAAGTCGCTCGGTGCCGACGCCGTTTTTTTGGACAATGCAGAGGGACTGGCTGAGGCAAGGTCCCTGCTGAAAAAAATGCTGGTTCGTTTAGCTGCGAACGCGGTCGGCGGCGAGTCAGCCATCCGCCTCATGGACCTCCTTTCTCCTGAGGGCAAGCTGGTAACCTATGGCGCGATGAGTCGTCAAAGCCTCAAAGCGCCCAATAAGTTTTTGATCTTCAAGAGTCTTGAACTCCACGGTCTCTGGATCTCAAAATGGATCGAGAAAGCCGGCAGCATCGAGTTGTATGAGGCACTAAGCCCTTTGGCAGAAATGATGCGAAATGGCGACCTTACCATCGCGGTGGATCAAATTTACCCGATGTCAGACTTTAAAATGGCTGTTTTGCGGGCTCAAGAGAGCGGCAGATCTGGAAAGGTGATTCTGGATTTGTCTGTGGACTGAAAATCATTCCATAACTACGCGGAAGCCAATACTATCCAACCTCACTCCGGGCGGATCAGGTCCGCGGAAGGAACTCAACAGACGGGAGGATTCTCCGGTCCGCCACGATCCCCCTCGCACCACTTTTTGGGTTCGCTCAGGAAGATCATACCAATCATCACACCATTCCCAAACATTACCGCCCAGATCGAAAAGACCGTTTCTGTCCGGCTGATACCTCCCGACTACCTGAGTGCCGGAGGCACCATCATGATAACCCTGTAACCAAGCAGCCTGGTAACCATCTCCGTATTGACGGCCAAAGGCCTCATCACAAAAATTTCCCGCCTCCTTTCGGATGGGTCCAGAGCCCCAGAGAAAAACTCCCGTTTGTTGAGGCTGCGCACCCGGAGCAATTCCCGATTCTTCGCGAATGCCAATGAGTTGGCTCCACTCAGCATCCGTCGGTAGGCGGTATCTCTTTCCCTCGAGACGGCTTAGCCAATCACAAAAAGTTACCGCATCATACCAACTGATGTTCACCACTGGGTGTCGATCACTTTGTGCAATTTCTGGCAGTAGCCAGGGATGGCCCGTCTCTCTCACAAAAACCGCGTAATCCTGCACACGCGTTTCAAAAGCACTCACCCAAATTTTGCACTCCGGTAATTGTACCGGAACGAACTTCATACCTAATGAATTCGTCTTCAAACGGGGAGGGGTCGCCACACACGAAATGATGAGGAGCGACGCGGCGATGGAATGTAGCGGATAGGCGGCGAGCGGATTATTCAATCGCAATTCCTTACATGTGAGCCGCCACAAAGCAAGCCCACCCTCATCCTTGAAAGTGGTGGCAGAGGGGAGAGTTGAACTCCCGACCAAGGGCTTATGAGTCCCCTGCTCTACCCCTGAGCTACTCTGCCGTCAGATAACCCGCAGCGGGCGACTGCGGGAGAGTGAACTTACCGCCCAGCGCCGGGCTGTCAAGCGTTGGACGCGCTTGCATTCGACTGATTTTGCCCCGGCCTCAAATCACCCGGTTCACCGCACTGAGCAGAGCTTTAATGGAAGCCAATTCAATGTTTGTATCGACCCCTGCCCCCCACACAGTCTTTCCTTCGTTGACTCTGATCTGGATAAAAGCGAGTGCGCTGGCTTCGGTGCCGCTGCTCAAACTCTGCTCACGGTAAGTCGTCACCTCGAATGAAGGCGCACCGGCATCTTCTATCAATGCATTGGCGAAGGCTGCGATCGGGCCGTTACCCTTTCCCACCACTCCTCTTTCCTTCCCATGAATCACTAGACTCGACCGACAAGTGAAAACGCCATCCACCCCATCCGCATGAAAGTGATGTAAAGCATATGGGCTATCGCGTTCGATGTACTCATTCCAAAACATTTCTTTCAATTCGGTCGCAGTCACCTCTCGGCCAAGGGTGTCCACGATTTCATTGGCCAATGGACCAAACTCACGCTGCATGTCCTTGGGCAGCTCGATTCCGAATTCACTCTCAAGAAGATAAGCGACGCCGCCTTTTCCGCTCTGACTGTTCACGCGAATCACCTCACGGTATTCACGACCGATGTCATTAGGATCAATCGTCAAGTAAGGCACATCCCACGCAGTTTGGTGCTGCTCGTAGCCAGCGAGCCCCTTCTTAATGGCGTCCTGATGGCTACCACTAAATGCTGTGAAAACCAACTCACCACTGTAAGGATGCCGCGGCGCCACAGTCATTCCCGTGGTGCGTTCATACATCCGGATCAGTCCATTCATGTCGCTGAAGTCCAATCCCGGCGAGATGCCGTGCATGTACAGGTTCATCGCCACCTGCACGATGTCCAGATTCCCTGTCCTCTCGCCATTGCCAAAGAGCGTCCCTTCCACACGATCTGCGCCAGCCAGAAGCCCCAGTTCGGTAGCCGCAGTGCCGGTGCCACGATCATTGTGGGTGTGCAGACTAATGATCAGACTGTTTCGTTTTTTGATGTTTGTGCAGATCCATTCAATTTGATCGGCATAGACGTTTGGCATCGCCACTTCAACGGTGTCAGGCAAATTCAGGATCATTTTGTGCTCGGGAGTCGGCTCCCACACTTCCATCACAGCCTCGCTGATTTCTTTCGCAAATTCGACCTCAGTGGCACTGAAGCTCTCGGGGGAATATTGAAGTGTCACACGCGTGCCGCCCGAAGTCAGGCGATGAAGACGGTCTTTGATCAATTGTGCACCGTTCACCGCAACAGCGATGATTTCTTCCTTCGACTTTCCGAAGACGTATTTTCGCTGAGCCGGCGAGGTGCTGTTATACATGTGGATCACCACTTTTTTGGCCCCGATCAGCGACTCCACCGTTTTCTCAATGAGGTCTTCTCTCGCTTGAACCAGGCATTGAATCGTCACATCATCCGGAATCCGATTCTCTTCGATCAGTCGCCGATTAAAGCTGAACTCGGTATTGGAAGCCGAGGGGAAACCGACTTCGATTTCCTTGAACCCACACTTCACCAGCGCGTCGAACATCTCCAGTTTTTGACTGACGTTCATGGGCACAGCGAGGGCCTGATTGCCATCACGCAGGTCCACGCTGCACCAGATCGGAGCACTTGCGAGGTGCCGTGTCGGCCATTGACGATTAGGCAGTGTGATCAGCGGAAATGGCTGATATTTCGAAGACGGGTGAGATAACATGATCGGAAAAAAACTTGAACAGGATTCAAAGAAGAACTGGCTTTTGGAAATCCCTTCCTCAGCCGAGAAACTGCCGTGACTAGACGGCGGAGGCATGACGAGGAAACGCGGGCCGTCTACCCTTGCGTGAGTCGAAGGGAGAGGAGAATCAGTGCCTTGGCAAGGTTAGTCATGGACGAAGGGAATCCTACGGCATCAAGCGTTTCTGTCCAGCACCGATCCAGATGGTCTCAGAACCTCCGACAAAAAAGAGGTTTCAGACCGCGGCAAATGCGCTTCCTTGATCTCCGCTTCATGAGAAACCTACTATTCTTCGCCATCGTTTCATTCGCCAGTGCTGCTGCACCCCTCCTTAGTCAGGAGCCCGTGAAACCAGGCCTTCAACTTTACAGCCTGCGAAGCCAGTTTGCCCTCCGAGGCGTTCCTTGGACCCTGGATCGGGTCAAGGAGCTCGGGATCACGGAGGTGGAACTGGCCGGAACCTACAATCTCAGCTCAGAAGCATTCAAATCTGAACTGGAGAACCGAGGACTCAGAGCGGTTAGCACACACTACCCCTTTTCCCGACTCCGACTCGATGTGGACGGCGTGGTCAAGGACGCACAGGCATTGGGAGTGAAGTATGCAGGGTGTGCCTGGATCGATCACACCGGTGATTTTGACGAAGCTGAGACCAAGGCCGCCGCAGAAGTCTTTAACCGAGTGGGAGAGGCTCTATCCAAGGTGGGCGTCACCTTTTTTTACCACTGTCACGGTTATGAGTTCCAACCGCACGGTTCAGGCACTCTTTTTGATCTGCTCATGACTGAGACAAAACCTGAGTTTGTTTCCTTCGAAATGGATGTGCTGTGGGTGGTGTTCCCTGGCCAAAATCCGGCGGCCCTTTTGGAAAAATACGGCAAACGCTGGAAACTGATGCACCTGAAGGATCTAAAAAAAGGCATCGCCACGGGCTCGCTCAGTGGACAAACCGATGTGGAAAATGATGTCCCCTTAGGCACCGGACAGATGGACTGGCGTTCGATCTTCACCGCAGCGCAGAAAGTGGGTGTCGCACACTACTTTATCGAAGACGAATCATCGACGTCCCTTCAGCAGTTACCTCTGAGCGTTTCGTTTTTGAAAAGCTTCAAATAGTAAAATCGGCTCGTTTGCGCCGATAGACCTCAATGGAGAAAGGAAGTGCGCCCCCATGCACATCCCGTTTTTTCAATCGCCAACTCCCATCCTGCTCAAAGGAAGGGAACATCACCCCCCTGCCGAGTAAACGATCAACCCGCGTGATCACTAGTTTTTCCGCAGCCGAAATGGCAGCCGCATAGGCAGCTCCACCGCCACAGACGACTAACTCCGTTTGTCCGTTCTCGCGTGCAATCTCGATGGCCTCTTGAACGCTTGCGACCCGACGACCTATTGTCGGCTGAAATGATGAATCGCGACTCAAGACCAAGGGCACGTGATTCCTGAACCAGCCGATCATTTCAACATAAGTCCGACGTCCCAAGAGAAGCCATTTTCCCGCAGCGTAGTCGCGGAAGTGCTGTTTATCTTCAGGTAGATCGAACGGGACACCGACCCCTTCCGAGATGTAACCGTCTTTTGAAAGAAGAGCGATGAGAGTGACGACCACACCTGAAGGGAGGCTCATGCGGGCAATTGTTAAAGGATCGCAGACTGCCCCTCTTGGAGGATGCGCACGCGGTCTTCGAGCTGCCGCTCCACTGCTGCCTTTGCCAGTCGCTCGACAGGCTCACCCATCGGCTCACCTCCCAGTGGAAAGGTGTCATGGTGCATGGGGATCATGTTGGAGGCTCCGAGCATCTGGAAGGCGTCGATGGCCTCCTCTGGATTCATGTGCACCTGCCGACCACTCGGCGCATCGTACGCCCCAATTGGCATCAGGGCTACATCGACACTTGAGCGTTTACCGATCTCTGCAAATCCGTCAAACATGGCGCTGTCACCGCAGTGATAAAGCGTGCGATCACACGAGCGGACAAGAAAGCCGCCGAACTGCCTAAATGTGTCATGAATCATCCTCGCGCCCCAGTGTCGGGCAGGTGTCAATGTCACTTCGATATCTCTGAATCGGGCGCGCTGCCACATCTCCAACTCCACAATCCGACCGAATCCGCAGCGCTTAACCAAACTACCCACCCCCTTTGGAAGGATGATCGGCTGACCGTCTGCGATCTTCCGTAAGCTCGGCAGATGAAGATGATCAAAATGTGCGTGCGAGATCAACACCAAATCAATAGCGGGAAGATCCGTCGGATGAAAACTCGGATGTCTGACACGCTTCATCGGTCCATGCCAGAGCGCCCAATTCGGGTCAATCGCAACATTCAACCCGCCCATGCGAATCAGAAAACCAGCATGCCCAAGCCAAGTGACCCCAATCTCGGGTCCATCGGTTTGGGGAAGCGCATCAACGTCACCACTCGGACGCCGAGGCGTTAGAAGCGTCGGGAGAAGCACTTCGTTGATGAATTGAAGATTTCTCTTCCTCCAGCCTTCAGTGGGCAGAAGCCCGATTTTATTCTCATCCTTCGGTCGCCGCCCCAGAGCGAATCGACGCTCCCTCTTCCCGCTCGAGAAAGCAGAAAACCAAGAGTCCGGCGAGGGGTCGTGTATCATGCTCGACTTAAAGTGATTCCGACTTATCAGACTCACTTGAATAACTTAGGTAAATCCCAAGCTTCTAGCAAGCCCAATCTTTCTCCATTTCGGAAACCTCACCGAGCAACCGATCTCAGTCGAAGCACTTGTTCCCAGCTGCTAAGTGGGTCTTGTACTCGTCCATTCGGAGTTCGACCCGCTCTCTCACACTGCTTTCACCAATCCCTTCATGTTTGGTTCCAACCAAAGCCGTCAAGAGAGAAACCAAAGACTTGAGGTCATTCATCATCACAAACTCAGGAGCCAGTTTCTTGGCCTCATTCATATTGTGGTAATTTCCGAGAGGAATCGAAATCCCGGCCGCCCGATGCCCACTCGCCTGGAGAGCGGTCGCTTCACAGGCCCCTGCATCAAGGAGGCACCTTTGGACACGAATCCCCTGCTCTAATGCGGTCTTCATCATGATAGCGGTAGCATCGCTGTCGAAAACCGAGAGTCGATCTCCCACACGAACAATCGGCCCCCCTCCCATCACAGCACCGTTGACTGGCCGGCTCGTTTCAATCGATAGGAACACCGCACTCTTCGGAAAGGGCCATTTACGCCCAATCTGCCAAGCCCCTAAAAATCCAATTTCCTCAGCACGAGTAAAGGCAGCATGGACGGTGCCTTGCAGTTTCAACTGCCCAAGTGCCCACAGCGTCGCGATGATGGCCGAGCAACCGATCAAATCGTCACAAGCAGTAGCCTCAATTTTCTCGGCAGTGATCTTCACCGGGAAATTCCACCAACCGATTTCACCCTTGGTTTTTCGGAGACCCTTCTTCACTCCGCTCTCCACAACAACGGGCGGGACTCCGCCCAAAAACTGCCACCCGGGTTTTCCCTTTCCACTAGGCACCCGAACAAAGCCTGGGTGATCCATGTGCGCCCCGAGCACCCAAGTCGGGCGACTCGTGTGCTTTCCATAGTCATAGGTCGCGAGCAAGTTTCCAAATTTGTCTCTCTTGACTTTAACATGGGGACAATCTTTGAGAAGCGCCTCAATTTCACCAGCCACGTGATATTCGTGGAATGGTGCTGTGGGCTGCTTCAATATGCGCTTGAGTATCGTGATGAGCGTGGGCACTGCCATGCCTGACACTAGCGCGATTTCCAAAAACACCAACTGCCAACGTGAAGAAGCTTCGCTATTTTTTTGAAATCGAGATTGTAAGAGCCTTGGGCTGGTGCGTCGTCCGGATGCCGAGGCATGTATTGCTAGCGTTTGCTCGTCTCGTCGGCACGCTGGGCTACTATGCCGACGCGGAAGGCAGATCCACGGCACTCGAGAACCTCCGCGTAGCCTTCCCTGGTCAGATGTCCGATCAACGGCGGCGAGAGGTCGCCCGTGATTCCTACCGAAACTTTGCGCGAAATTTCGCTGAACTCTTCTGGAGCCCAAGACTGAACGCCGAAAACTTATCCTCTATCGTGTCAACGGAAGAGGAAGACCCCGAAGCCTGTGCGGAGGCGAAGGAAAAAGGAGCTCTCTGGCTCACCGCGCACCTCGGTTGCTTCGAGCTTTCGAGCATCATCTGGGGAATTCGAGGAATCCAGATGACCACCGTCGCTCAAGACTTCAAAAATCCGGGTCTCACCCCCCTTTTTCAAATCCTCAGAGCCCATCAAAATCACACCCTCATTCCACAAAAAGCAGCCGTGGTAAGGCTAATTAAGGTCATGTCCCGTCGGGGTAGCGTGGCGATGCTTGCTGACCTCAATATCAGACCCGGGCGCGCCGCAACGATCATCGATTGCTTCGGCCTTAAGAACAGCGTGCCGAAGATCCACGCCATGCTCGCCGGACGGCTCGGGATGATGATATTGCCCGCGGTCTGTCTGCCCCGTGAAGATGGGGGTTACCACGTGAAAACTTTTAGCCCTATCAGACCCAATGGCAGCGTTGATGAAACTGAGTCGGTGCAACTCTGCTGGGACCGATTCGAAGCAGAAATTCGTCAACGGCCCGAATTATGGATGTGGATGTACAAACATTGGCGCTACCTGCCTTCTAATGAGCCGGATGACGCCTACCCATCCTATGCCAATGCTAGCATTCGCTTCCAACGTCTGCTATCGAGCTTCGATTCAAAGACCCCTCGTCCAGAATCAAAATGAGAAAGCCGGAAGAAGTAAATCTTCCGGCTTCAAAAGGTCCTTAACAGCGGGACGGAGCCCGACTCGCTTACTCAGCGTTTTCTTCAACGTAGCGAATCACATCGCCAACAGACTGAAGCTTTTCAGCCTCTTCATCTGGCACGTCGATGCCGAACTCTTCCTCAAAAGCCATGACCAGTTCCACTGTGTCGAGGGAATCGGCACCGAGATCTTCGATGAATTTTGCTTCGGGGGTAACTTGCTCTGGGTTTACTCCCAGTTGTTCGACGATGATGTCCCGGACTTTGTCTGCGATGTTGTCTGCCATATTGAGAAGGGGGTTGTTGGATGCGCCGGAGCTTTAGCGGCTCCGTCAGACTTGGCAAGGGGAATTGTATCGTTTTTTTGAGATCCCAGACACTCGCAAGGAACGTGACCTTAATTCTTTGATCAGTCCGACGAATCGACCGCGGGTTCAGCAACCTCCTCGGGTTCCATCACTTTTTCGATCAATTCGCCTCTGAACTGCGCCAAGAGCCGCTCCAGCACTCGGTCGGCGCCCGCAAACTTGAGATCGTCAATGACTTCCCTGACCTCCTTCACCCCGTCAGCCCCACGATGAAAAGCATAAGCCAAGCCCTTGTTGTCCCACTTTCGTTTGTCCACTCGGAAGACGTCAGCATAAAGCACTTCCTTGCCCTCTGGCGTGACCCAGTGTTCAGCGTAGCCCTTCAGCACCTTACTTCGATTTAAGAACACAAGCACGCCGACGATCAAGGAACCTAGACCCATCGCCCCCCCCCACCAAAACTGTTCGGCGATCTCCTTGTCGCTGTACCGCTTTGGTTTCTCATCCATCCCATGCTCGGCGGCGTACGACATCCATTTGGGTGGCTGACCATTGATATCCACTGGCCATTTTTTCTCGATCATTTCCGCACGCCAAGCGTCCAAAGTGTTTTCAGATTTGGCCCGGTCGTAGCCCTTCAGCACCTCCTCTTCGAACCTCTCTTTCATCGCCGCTTTTTCATTCTTGGCAGCGTAACCCCACTTCCCATCGTAGAAGAATAGCCCCGCAAAAACGATCAACATCGCCGCCAACATGCCCATGCGCTTGAAATACCAAGGTGTGACTCGGCACTCGATTACCTCTTCTTTCGCAAGTGGACTTTCTGTCGGCTCCATACCCTCACCCAACTCACATCAGAGCCGCTGGCAACAACCGATTTCAACCGACTCTGCAACCCAAGAAATGAATAATGCGTAAATTCAGTTGTCTTCAGAAGTGATCCGACCAGTATTCAACTCCTAAAACTTTCCAAAATATGATGATTCTTATCTTCCTTAGTACAATGGCACTTTCTCTCTTCGCTTCGTGGCGGGTGAAGAGCGCCTATAAAAAATTTTCACAGGTTCCCGCCTCATCCGGAATGACAGGTGCTGAGATTGCACATCGAATTCTCGAGATTAGCGGAATCAGCGATGTTTCCGTTCATTCCCAGCCCGGCACACTGATTGACCATTACGACCCGTCTCATCGAAGACTGGTTCTCTCCGAAGATAACTACCACGGGACATCCGTTGCTGCCCTCGGCGTTTCGGCTCACGAGTGTGGCCATGCGATTCAGCATCAACAAATGTATGCCCCGCTGCAGTGGCGCATGGCGGCCGTCGGCATCACTGGTATCGCAAGCCAAATCGTGATGTGGGTGCCTATCGTTGGCGGCATTTTCCTCGGAATGCGGCCCGGTCTTATGATTACCATCATGGCGATCGGTTTTGGCATCCTGATGCTCTTCCAACTCATTACTCTACCCGTTGAGTTTGACGCAACCGCAAGAGCAAAGCGACTCATTGCACAAACCGGCGCGGTCGCCCCAGGGGCTGAAACTGACGGCATGAACAAAGTGCTGAGTGCGGCCGCGATGACCTATGTCGCCGCCTTCATCTCCAGCTTGACTTATTTCCTAGTCTACCTGCTGAGGATGCTGGAAGATCGCAGGTAGTTGATTGCTTACTTGGTCTTCTTCACCGCCTTTTTGACTGGCGGTGCCTTGGCCAAAGCAGCCTTCACAGCCACCTTCTTTACAGCACCAACTTTTGGTTTGGCTACCTTTGCGGGAGTTCGATGGAGGACCACCCACTCAGTGAGATGCAGCCAAGTTGACTTGGTGCTCTCCCCGAGAATGTAGTCCGTTTCCTTGAGCAGACCGCGATCAAAGAAACCCAGCATCTCAGCTGCTGGGAATGGCCCGAACTCCACATAAGCTCGGCTAAGGAAATAGGCGTCTTTCATGATCTTGTCTTGTTTTTTAGTGCTAACCCGAGAAGCGAAAACAGCAGATTGCTTGCCATCAAAGAAGGTTAATAACAGACTCATGACTGCGGGGTTATGGACAAGAATTGACCAATCACCCGTCCAAAGTTGCAAATAGCGTCCGCCCCCGCGTTTTCACTTCGATTGCCTGTTACTCTCTGACAATCCCAGTTTGCCGGAGTTCGCGAACGACGTATCATGCTTCGATGATCTCAGCCCCCCTGCTACTTCGCTCACGACTTGCCTCGATCACGCTGGTATGGGGGGGCGTCGCATCACTGACGCACTTCGCCTGCGCACAGACACCACCACCAGCACCTCCGGCATCCCAGCCTACTGTCAAAACAATGGGCCCCAACGAGTTTGAAGTTGGAGGCATCCGATTCAATGGCCAGACCCGGGAGATTCGATTACCCGCGGTGGTGAACATCAAGGAGGCACCGATTGAGTATCTGCTGGTCCACGAAACAGGGAAAGTGCATGAGTCAGTTCTTCGCACCGGAGTGAAAGCATCAGATCTACAGGTTGCCCTCCTGCTTTGTCATTACGAGGCTGGCACAGAAGGCTTGGCACACCCAGAGGCACCCAAGGAACTCACTCCGATCAAACCTCTCGCCCTGAAAAATCCCGGTGCCAACCGCCTCAAGATCAGTCTGGAATGGAAGGTGGACGGAACTCAAAAAACGGCCCCCCTTTCCGATTGGATGCGCGACATCAATACTTACAAACCTGCACCCGACTTGGAAACCTGGATCTTCTCGGGCTCTTACGTGGATGAAGATGGATTCGCAGCAGATCGAGATGGTTCCTTTGTATCGGCTTATTTGGATCGAAACGCGATGATCAATTCCCCCGCGAGGCGAAATTGGGATGATTCCGCCTGGATCTCCAATCCAGCAGCGATCCCCGCGGAAGGCACCGAAGTGACTGTCATCATTTCACCAGCCAACCCTCACCTCAAAGACACAAGTTCCCCAACAACCACCAAATCCAAACCATGAGAGCCACCCTTTGCACTTCCCTCATTTGCCTCACCCTGAGTCTCCCCGTCGGCGCTCAAATCACGTCAGGTGCACGCAATGAATCCCTCAAACAAGAGATCGAACTCGCCTACCAACGCGGTCTTGCCTTCCTGAAGTCCAAGCAAAATACATCCACGGGTCAATGGGGAGACGCGGAGCCGGTTGCATTCACTGCACTCGCATTGACCTCGGCCATGCTGTCCCCCTCTAGGAAACTAGACACACCCCTTAACGCGGAAATTGAGAAGGCTTACCGTTTCATTCTCAGCAATGTAAAGCCCGACGGTGGCATTTACGTCCAAGCACGGGCAAATTACAATACCTCGCTCGCCCTTGTCGCCTTGATGCTCAATCCCAAATTGGAAAATGAGGAAACACTTCTCCGAGCTAGGCGCTTCATCGTAGGACAGCAAAACGATTTCGACGAAAAAGGAAAAACGGATAACCCCTTTGATGGAGGAGTTGGCTACGGCACCCCCAAGAATGGCAAACCTGCACATGCAGACATGTCGAACACCCATTTCGCCCTAGAGGCGCTTTACTACTCAAAAGGTCTGCTGGCAGACAAAGGGGATGCAGCAAAGAATGAACCTCAATTGAATTATGGAGCAGCACTTGAATTCATCCAGCGCTGCCAGAACCGACCTGAGTCCAACGATGCGTCCTGGGTCAGCAAGGAAGCTCAAGATCACGGGGGTTTTGTTTACTCGCCCGGCGAAACTCGAGGCAAGGAGGTGAAGACTTCAGACGGTCGCACTGCCCTTCGGTCTTACGGCAGCATCAGTTACGCTGGACTACTCAGCTTCATCTACGCCGGTCTGGAGGCGGGTGACCCACGCGTGAAGGCTGTTGTGGACTGGCTGAGCACCAATTTCACGCTTGAGGAGAACCCCGGGCTCGGTGACGAGGGCAAATTCTATTACTTCCACACCATGGCAAAGGGGCTTGCCATCGCAAAGATTGACGTCCTGAGGATGAAGGACGGAACACTCATCGACTGGAGAAAAGAGCTTGGTCAAAAACTGCTTAACATTCAGAAAGCCAATGGATCTTGGAGCAATGAAACAGGGCGCTGGATGGAGAGTGATGATGTCCTTGTCACCTCCTACACCCTCATGGCCCTCGCCAGAATCCACCAAGGGCTATAGATCACTCCGCTGGAGGCGAAAAAGCAAGACCGCGTCAGATCATGTTCTGAAAAACGCAAAATTGAAACAAAAAAGACACATTTTCCGGTGGTGTAGAGCACTGAATGAGGTCAGTTTATCCCAGCTAGGAAAAGTAAGGATGCTTGACGCACAAAGACGCAGACCCCATTCCCCCGTCGAGCATCGGCTCTTCACCCAGAAGCTCGTTCGATGTCACTTGGTTCTCGGTGCCCTCATCCCGACTCTTCTTTTGTTCCATTTCATGCATTTCGGGGCGTTGGTCACCCTGATCTGGTATCTCATTTCGATCGCACTCGTTGCTGGCATGATGAGTTGCTTCGAAGCGTGTCGGCCATTGTTGGGAGTGCTCTTTCTGGTGCTCGCTGCAATTGGGGCTGTTTACGTCACCCAACCGCCTCCCCCCTTGCCCGAGGGCACCACTCCGTTCCTTCCACGCACTCTCTTCCCGCTTTGGGGAGCCTTGGTTTGCATGGTCTATTTTGTGGGAGGCATCATTCTTTTCTCAAGTCATCGAGTTAAGAAGGCCACATCAATTGGCTTTGCTCTCTGGTGATTCCATTGTGGGGTACTTATTGGTTCTCTCGCTAGAATTCGCATTCGCACTTGCGAAGAGGCTGCGTGGTTCTTTGTTGGGTTCGGCCCTAACCTGACCATGCCAAAAAACAAAACCAAGCCCAAAGCTAAATCGAAAACTAAAAAGTCGAGAAACCGAAAGGCGAAACTGCCCCTGATCGCGCTTCCATTCTGGATTGGCTTTGACCTTGGTGGCACCAAAATGCTGGCCACGGTCCTCGACAGTGAATACAAGGTGCTGGGCTCCGCTCGAAAATCAACGAACGGAAACGAAGGTCAGACGAAAGGCCGCCGTAAAATCATCAACGCAATCTACGAGGCCATTGCTGACGCCGGAGTCGATCCAACCGGCATTCAAGGCATAGGCATTGGATGTCCTGGGCTGGTCGATCCCGCAAAGGGCATTCTACTGAGTGCCCCCAACCTAGGCTGGGTAAACATGGGACTCAAAGGGATCCTGAATCACGAGTTCGGCTGCCCGGTGGCCGTTCTTAATGATGTCGATGCCGGCACCTTTGGCGAGTATGAAAGAGGCTCCGGAAAAGGAGCGCGCTCTTTGCTCGGAGTCTTTCCCGGCACGGGTTTGGGCGCCGGCTTTGTCTTCAATGGGGAACTCGTAATGGGTCGCACCATCTCTTGCATGGAATTGGGCATGATCGTGCTGCCCGGCACCCATATCGGAAGCACCGAGTTTGGAACTGTGATTTTGGAGGATCTCACCAGCCGACTTGCCCTTGCGTCAGCAGCCGGAGTGGCCTGCTACCGAGGACAAGCCGAAGAACTGGCCAAAAAAACGAGCGGAAGTTTGCGCGAAATTCGCAGCAAAGCCCTCGCCGCGTCTTTCCGGAGCGGCGATGAAGCCACCATGATTTTGTTTCGGAATTCCATCCGCTACCTCGGAATGGGCATTGCCATGGTCGTAAATCTTTTCGGACCCGACCACATCACTCTTGGAGGTGGTTTAGTGATGGAGATGCCCAAGCTCTATCTGAATCTCCTCAAGGAAGAGGTGGCCCGGTTTGCGATGCCGGAATTGGTCAAGGGCCTGCGTTATTCCCTCGCAAAACTGGGCGACAATGCCGTCGCCATTGGAGCGGTTTCTTGGCTCAGGCAGAGTTCCCAGACGAAAGGTAAATCCGAATGATTTCACAGCCCGCCCTCGCCCCTTCATCAGCCTCTCCCGTAACAGAAGAGGAAGCCGTCATCTATGTAAGCGCTGCTTCCGTTTCAGCCGTCATTGGTGACCGTCGTGCTCCCGATGCCATGGAGTATCTCGACCGCCCGCTTTCCTTGGCGCGAGACATTTTCCGTGGCGGTTCCATTTCACGTTCCACGATGGAGCAGGCGGCCTTGATCATGGGTGATTTCCTTCAGGCGACAAAAGAGTTCGGCATTCCTCTCAGCTCAATCCGTCTCTACACCACAAACATCCTCGCGGAGGCCACCAATCACGAAATTTTCCTCAATAGGCTTCAGGTCTCCTCCGGGCTTCATGCTCGCTTGATCGACGACGGAGACATGACCCGACTCATCTACCAGATTGCGCTTCGTCTTCTCAAGCGAAACCCCAAACTGGCGGAGGGAAACACCTTCGTCTCCCACATTGGCCCCGGAAATACTCGCGCGCTCTATTTCAAGAAGGGGCGAATAGCTGCTTACAGCAATTACCGCCTTGGCATCTTCCGCGCACGCGAGGCCGTGGCCGCCTACGAGGGAGAAGCAAGGCACCAACTCGCCCATCTCGAAGAGCAAATCCGAGGAGTGGTCGATCACCTCGCTCAAGATTACTCCGGTTACGAAATCGACAATCATGTCGCCATCGGCAATGAAATTCAAAGTGTGGCGCCCACCCTTTCACAATCCAAGCAGGGGGCCATTCGCATTTCGGAGGAGGAACTCAGCCGAACGACTGCACGACTGGCCACGCTAACTCCCGATGAAATGGTGCGGAAACTCAGCGTCCACTACACGGGAGCTGAGGGCGTGGTCCCCGCTCTTCAAGCCAATCTTGCTCTGGCAAAACGATTCGGTGATGAGTTTATTTGGGTTCCAGACGGCGATTTTCACCGCGACTTACTCCGGGATCTAATGTCAGAAGGCGTGCAGCCGGAAACCTTTCAAGAGGAGGTCATGCAGTCCGCCAGCGAGATCGGTTCCCGCTACAAAACCGACCGTAAACACGCTATCCATGTTGCCAATTTCGCTCAGCAACTTTTTCGCGAGCTCCGCCATCTGCATGGGTTGGATTCCAAATATGAACTCATCCTCCGCATCGCTGCCAATTTACATGAGGTCGGTATGTTCATCAGCCCGCGTGAGCATCACAAACACAGCATGTACATCATTCTAAACACCGAGGTGTTTGGACTGAGCACATCGGATCGTGGGCTAGCCGCTCTACTCGCACGTTACCACCGGCGCTACAATCCAGAGCCCAATCACCCTCACTTTGCTGACCTCACCCGCGAGGAGCGCATGATCGTCTTCAAGCTGGCCGCCATCCTTCGTATCGCCGATGCACTGGACCGCAGCCATTCTCAGCGCATCCGCTCCTTCCAACTCAGGCCGGAAGGCAATCGCCTCTACATCTTCACGCCTGGCGTCGACGATACGACCGTCGAGCAAATCGCCATCAACTCCAAATGCGACCTCTTTCGCGAAATCTATGGCTACGAAATCATCCTCAGCAAACCCTGAAGCCAAATCCCCTTCCCCACCCAAGCTCATCCTGACTGAACAGCACTTCATCAATCGTGAGCTCAGTTGGTTGGCATTCAATGAGCGCGTTCTTGACGAAGCCGCCCGGGCTGATCTTCCGCTCTTGGAGCGTGCCAAGTTTCTAGCCATAACGGCCTCCAATTTGGATGAGTTCATGATGGTCCGAGTCGGCGGACTCCAGTTCCTCAAAGACCAAGGCAAAAAAGTGAGGGACGACGCTGGACTCACCGCCACCCAACAATTGGATGCGATTCGCGAGCGAACCCGTGATTTTGTCGTGCGGCAGTATGGAATCCTCAATGAACAGATCCTCCCGGGGTTGCGTGAAAACGGAATCCGAAAGCTTGGGGCGGATGAACTCACTCCCGCCCAACGCACTCACCTCGAAGAGTACTTCCAAGAACACATCTACCCCGTTCTCACACCGATATCACTCGAGCTAGGCACATCATCTTCCATCGTCCCCGCGCTGCAAATTGCCCTCCTTTGCACCGTTCAATCAGAGCCCGGTAAAAAAGACTCTCAGCGATTCGTCCTCTTTTCCCTTCCTCAGAACTTACCCCGTCACGTTCTCATCCCAGACCCCGAAGCTGGAATCCACACCTACATCAACCTCGAAGACCTTCTCGAACACTTCCTTCACCGATTCTTTCCATCAGAGAGAGTAGCCGCTTGTGCCCGTTTTCGAATCTGCCGAAACAGTGACATCACAGTGGATGATGAAAGCGCCACTGACCTCGCGAGCGAAATGGAGGAGGTCCTCGAAGCACGCCGACTTAGCTCCACCATACGCATTGAGATCCAAGACGGAGCGCCCCGGGAGCTTCAGACCTTCATCCGCGAAACCTTTGGTTCCAAGGGCGCTCAGAACTACATCGTCCCCGGCGAGCTCGATCTCAGAGCCTACTTTCAGATCTCGGGCCTCTCAGGTTTTGAAGAGCTCAAAGTGGAACCTTGGGAGACACACTCCACTCCACTCATCGAGCCGGATGAGAGCATCTTTGACGCCATCAAGCGTCAAGACATCCTCCTTCACCACCCGTATGAAACCTTCGACCCCGTGCTTCAACTCCTTGAGGAAGCAGCAGCAGACCCTGATGTCGTAGCCATCAAACAGATCCTCTACCGCACCGCCAAAAACAGTCGTGTCATCTCCGCACTCATTCGTGCTGCAGAGGCGGGCAAACACGTCACCGTTCTTGTCGAACTCAAGGCTCGCTTTGATGAGGCGCGGAACTTAGAGCGTGCTGAGGAACTCTTGAATGCAGGAGCGCAGATTATTCACGGAGTGCGCGGCCTCAAAACCCATGCCAAAATTTGCCTCGTCATGAGGCGTGAGTCGGGACACATGATGCGCTACATGCACTTGGCAACGGGGAATTACAATGAGGCAACAGCACGCGTTTATACCGACATCAGCTACCTCACCTGCCGCCAGAACTATGGAGCCGATGCCTCTGCATTCTTCAATACCGTTACCGGACGTTCTCGGTTCGTTCATTTCGAAAAGCTCTCCATGGCGCCCTTTGCATTGAGGGAAAAACTGGTGGCCATGATTCGAAGTGAAACATCGCGCGCCCTCCAAGGCGAAGAAGCCGAGATCATGTTGAAGATGAATGCGCTTGAGGATCGGGAGATGATTCAGGCACTCTGTGAGGCATCTTGCGCCGGAGTAAAGATCAGGCTGTCCGTCCGCGGCATTTGCTGTTTCCGCCCGGGCATCAAGGGCGTCAGCTCAAACATCCACGTCATTTCTGTGATTGATCGCTACCTTGAGCACGCACGCATCTTTTACTTCCGGCAAGGCGGTCGCCCAGCTGTTTTCATCTCCAGCGCTGATTTCATGACTCGTAATCTCTCCAAACGTGTTGAGCTGCTCATTCCCATTGAGGATGCCCAGGCCAAAAAAAGATTGATGCAGATTCTCGAAACAGGCTTCCAAGACAACGTCCAGGCACGCGCCCTTCGCACAGATGGAAGCTACATTCGCTTAAAGGCAGAGGCATCCAAAGGCATCCGATCTCAGGAGTTTTTTACCAAAGACGCGGCCAAACGTTCCAGGCAGCGCTCGCAGTCCCCAGACGTCCTCACCCCTCACCGGCCCAAAGAAGCCAAGGCCTCTTGATTGAATTCCGGCCAAACCTTCCAGTGTTCTCACATCATGAAGCGCCTCGTTGCTCTTGTATCTCTTCCCCTTTATCTGCTCGATCTGATCACGAAGACTTGGATCGTCAGGAATTTTGAATTGCACGGTCCCGATCACACCATCATTCCCGATTTTTTCTGGCTACACCATACCGCCAATACAGGCATCGCGTTCGGAATGTTCAACGGCACCGAATATGCAAACTGGGCTTTCGGTGCCATTTCGATCTCTGCCCTGGCCGGGCTGACTTGGGGCTACAAGAAAGGATATTTTCCTGGTGCCCTGAGTCGCTTGGCCATCGCGCTTCTCGTTGCCGGAATCTTGGGAAACCTCACTGACCGATTGCTTCATGGATACGTGGTCGACTTCCTCAAGTTTGATCTGCATGTGCCATTTGCTAACCCATGGCCAAGCTTTAACGTCGCCGATTCTTGCGTGGTTATCGCCGCTTGCCTCCTCGGAATCGCTTCGTTCACGGAAGCTCCGAAAACAGAGAAGGCTAACTGATTTATGCCCGCAAAAACCACCACAATCATGCTTGCTGACGATCACGCGGTCGTGCGTCACGGCTTCAGCATGATTTTGGCTGCGGAGTGGGACATGCAAGTGGTCGCAGAGGTTTCGAATGGTCGGGAGGCAGTGGAAACAGCAGAGCGCCTTCAGCCAGATGTTTGTGTGATGGATGTAACCATGCCTGAGCTCAATGGCATTGAGGCTACTCGCCGACTCGCAAAAGTGTCCCCCAAAACTCGGGTTCTTGCCCTATCCATGCACAAAGACTCGGTCTATGTCCGCGAGATCTTACGTGCTGGGGCGAAAGGTTACCTATTGAAAGACAGCAGCGCCGTTGACTTCCTCAAAGCCGTCCGTTCAGTCGCGGTGGGAAAGGGCTATCTCAGCCCCGAGGTGAGTGATGCCGTGCTCGACGACTACCGGAAGCATGTCACAAATCCCATTGATCTGCTTTCCTCGAGGGAGCGTGAAGTACTTCAGTTGATTGCAGAGAGCAAGACCAACAAGGATATCGCAAACGCCTTGAACCTCAGTGTTTACACCGTTGAGGCTCACCGAGGTCGTATCATGGAGAAGCTAAATATGCATAGCATTGGCGAGCTCGTGCGCTTCTCGGTGAGGAATGGCCTCATTGACTGACGGGCACATGATCTCTCGCCTCTTTGCCTTCTCCGGTCGGATCACCGAACGCACCGTGTTGTGGGGGCTCATCCTAGGTTTTGGACTCGTCGTCATTTTGCTCGGACTAGCAGGCTTGGTCGCCGTTCGCGACAGCCGAGCCATCCGCCAAAGTGCCACCAAACTCGCAAAGGATCAGGTCCTGATAGCCCGCCTCCTCCATGAAGTTCAGGCGCAAGAGGATGCCCTCGCCCTAGGCCTCCATCGTCTTACCCGTGACTCCACCACAAAGGATCGCGCCAATCGCCTGAAAGAACTGGAATTGGCGGACAAAGCTTTGGCCAGTCTTGCCCAACAGGCAGGCGGCACGCCCCAGGCTGAAATGTGGAATCGACTGGCAAGCGCCACTCAGGCATTCACCCAGATCGCGACTCCAACGATCGCTCGGAGTGGCCCGATTCCTGAAAACGTTCTCGAGTCACTCTTCACGAGTCATGATGGTGTCGTCAGGATCATTCATGATCTCGTGCTGATCAGCACCCAACACCTGACCGAGGTGGACGAGCAAATGAATCTCCAACTTCAGGAGTTAGCTGATGATTCCACCGTTCTCCTGAGCACCTGTTTCTTCCTCGCCGCACTGTTTGCCTTTGCCACGATTGCCTTCGTTCGCAAAAGCATCCGCCGGATCGAATGGCAGAGGGATGAACTGAGCCGAGTGTCCTGGCACATGTTGCAAACGCAGGAGGAGACGGCCCGCCGATTTTCACATGAGTTGCATGATGAACTGGGGCAATCCCTCGCCGCAGTCAGAGCCAATCTCACCTCGAAGAATAACGACGAGCCCGAAGCCCGCAAAGCAGATTGCGTCCACCTCGTAGACGAAGTCATTGCCAACGTCCGGGAGCTTTCCCAACTTCTCAGACCTGTGATACTCGATGATTTTGGCCTCGATGCAGGACTCCGCTGGCTCACAGAGAAGTTCGGACAGCGTGTCCGCATTAGTGTGGACTATGAATCTTCGCTTGCCGGAAGACTTCACAGCGACACTGAGACCCACCTCTTCCGCATCGCCCAAGAGGCACTGACAAACATCGCCCGCCACTCAGAAGCCACACGGGTCAACATTACCCTACAAGCAGAAGTCGCCATCGTTCGCCTCGTCATCGCCGACAACGGCAAGGGCATTCAACCCGATCGCCAAGAGTCCTCATCGAGTCTCGGGCTCATTGGCATGAGAGCCCGTGCTCGCGAGTGCGGGGGCACGCTCGAGCTTCAAGCTGTCATGCCAAATGGTCTGCGAATTGTGGCGGAGGTGCCCCTACGACTCGCTGAGTCGGAGTAAGACTAGGGTTTCCCGAACGGCAATTTTGACGTGAGCCAAATAGAGGGCGTATGATTATTCTCCCACTTGTCCCCTCCTCGTCGCTGGATGGTCTGCTCCATGAATCCCACTTCCAATCGGGTGTCCGCAGAAAACTGGCGACCGATACCGATGAAGGCCCGGTTCTGGTCAAAGTGATTCTTTAGAATGTTGCCCCCAAAATTCAGAAACACCTCGTTCCACAGCGCCAGGTAGGTCTTCTTGTCGCTCGATAGGGGGATATTGGTTCGCAGGAGGTAGCGAAACCGATTCTCGCCTCTCCAGTTAGTCGTCGTGCCCTCCTTATCTAACTCCTCGATCCAGCGTTGCTCCAAGCGCACACGGTGCTGCCATTCAAGACCCAAAAATTTCGCCTTGTAGAGCACCTGCTCCCAAGCGCGATGCTCATCAAACTCATGAGCCACAGGCAAATCTCCATAGGGGAAAGTTTTCACATAGGCCCAGCCGGCACTCACACTTAACGTGGGGCTGATGGCATAATTGATACCCGGACGGACAAGGAGTTGTTGCCAGTCATCACCCCAGTCTGAAAGCCGATTCTGAACCTCGAGATGCAAACCCCACGGCGAGCCAAAAAGAGGATGATCACCGACGTAGTTTAACCAAAGGTTATAATTGTCCGCATGCTGATCGGCAGCCGAACCGGTTGTGGATAGGCTGCCGAAAAGCAGGAGGCTGAGCAGAGCAAATTTCATGGATGGGGAGGAATCCAGAACTTCCTGTCAGAAACGCTATGTTTCAACTCAATGTGAGGCGGCTTCGAGTGAACGCTTGTCGAGCGTTTTGAGGGCCTGCATCTGCTTGATGGTGCGTTCCATGCCTTCGTTGGAGCCGTCAAAGAACATGACGTTGCCTTTACCATGCTCGGAGATGTACTTCATTCCGTCTAGCCACATGGTGAAGAGCATGAAGCCGGGGGGCACGTCGGCTGCCTGCATGGTTTTACCCGCATTGGCGAGACCTTCGGCGACTTGCTCGCGGAAGCGGGCGTTGCCAGCACCTTTGAGCTCGGAGGCTTCTTTTTCGGCCTCCGCCTTCACTCGGATCGCACGAGCTTCAGCCTCAGCAGACCGTGTCTTGATTAGATATTGTGCTTGGGCTTCGTTCTCAGCGGCCATCTTCATGTTGTTGCTGGAAACGACCTGCGACATCGAACGCATGATAGCTTCGTCGAAGGAGATGTCGTTGATCTGGAGGTCGAGGAGGTGATAGCCCCAACTGTTGAGCGCTTCTTCGAGGTGATCCTTCACGGCACCGATGATTTCGGAGCGGAGGACGAGGATTTCGGCCTGCTTTTTGTTCGCCACATAGGAGCGGATGCTACCTTCGACGCTGCGGACGAGCGTTTGCATGAAGCTCTTTTCGTCGATGAAGCGGAAGGCGATCTTCTTGATGGTCTCTTCACCGGCGTCCTGCGCGGAGTACACGATGAGCGATTTAAAGTTCACATAGGCTTGGTCTAGCGAGATGGCTTCGAACTCGAGTTCGATGGACTGGTTCTGCGTGGAGATGCTCTTAAAGACACCCTCAAGTAGTGGCAACTTGAAGTTGAGGCCGGGCAGCATGAGTCGCTGGTATTTACCAAAGCGGGTGACAACTCCCACATGCCCTTGTTTGATGACAGAAGCACTGAGGATAATGAGAACGGTGAGGATGACGGCGGCGGGTATCATGGATTTGGGTTTGGTTTGTTTGTGAAATGCGGAGGTGATGAGGAAATCAGGCAGGGAATTCGGAGGAGTGGTGCTCGAGGATGAACCAGCCGGTCTTTTCCTTTTTGCAGACGAAGGAGTAGCGGGCGGGCACGCTGATGAGTTCCTTCTTGCGCTTAAAGGTGAAGATGTATTTGCCGGACTGGATGTAGATGTCCTTATACTGTCGCACCTCGCCGCTCTCGAACTTCACATGCACGTCCTCCAACTCGAAGAGATGCTCAAAGTAACCCTTGATCTTGTGGTGACCCTCACGCAACTCCTTGGCGAAGGTGCCCCAGAGCAGGCCATTGATGTCGTAACAGCCGACGACGGCGCTCATGCTGTGGTTATTGATGCCGAAGGCCCAGTCGTTGATGAAGTCTGTTAAATTTTTTCGTTCAGCTGCATTGTGGCTGATCGTGCTATAGCGCAGGCCCCCGACCTGTTTATCATGATGCACGAGCATGGTGTCCGTGCTGCGGGGATCAATCTCCTCTCCGAAACGATGCGCGAAACGTTTCATCATCTCGATGAACGGAACATGATCATGGCGGAAGATGACGAAGTTGATAAAAAGATGGATACCCAGCACGACGATCAACCCTTCGAAGATGCCAACGGTGTAAGTCAGGATGCCGCAAAAGAGAGCCAGCAGAAGTGCGTAGTTACCATGCGATGCCACATGCGTGAGGCCGACGATCATCTTCCAACCGGTGAAGATCATGAGCACTGCGAGCGAGAAATACGGCAAATGCTCCAGTAGATGCGGATCGAGAATGAAAACGAGGATGACGCCTGCCGTGAAGAGGTTCGACATCTTCGTGACGGCTCCAGCGAGCGCGTTCGTGGCGCTTTTGGCGAGACCATCGAGGTTCGTCATGCCGCCGAAGAAGCTGCTGCCAATGTTGGCTACCCAGATGGCGAGCAGGCTGTTGTTGGTGTTAGCGGGGCGACCTAGTGGATCGAGCTTTTCGATAGCTGCGTTGCTCATCACCTGCTCGATCACATCGATCAGCGCCAGCATGAGCGCGTAGCCGATGATCTCAGCGACCATCTTCGGCGGGATGACATTAAAATCAGGAAATGGCCACGCCAGTTTGATGGGCGAGTGCTCAATGTGGAGCATCGGGATGTGCATGTACGTGCCAGAGATCACGCCGACTAGCACCACGGCTACATACGGCACCGCAGGATACTTGGCTTTGTATTTGCCAAACAGGTGCAGGAACAGCCCGAGCGCTCCGAGTGACAGGGTGATCATCTTGATCCGCTCCATGGTGAACCATTCATGGCTCTCGCCGATGACACCATAAGTGTAAGGCAGGAACTTGAGAGCGATCTTGAGCCCGATGCCTGCGAGAAGTCCTTCGATCAGGTAGCTCGGGATGGCTTTGAGAATGAAACGCTGGAGATTAAACTTCCACGCGATGGCCTGCATCACCGAAGTGCAAAAGATGAGGAAGGGCATATTGTCCATGCCAAACTTGTGAACACTCATCGCCAAAACGGGCGCGAGTCCAGCCGCCACGCCGGGCACGCCGACGTAGTTCCCAGGACGGAACAGGAATGTGATGAAGCCGATGACGCAGGCAAAGAGCACGGTCAGAAGGCCTGTCTCGATCGGATACTCCGACATCAAGCAAATGCCCACCGTCAGTGGCACTGCGATGAGGCCCGTAATCGAGCCTGCGAGCGCATCGCGGCGGAGATTGTCGAGCGTGAAGATCGCGGGTTTCTTTGCCTTTTCCGCGATGAGCAGATCACTCGCGAGAGGCTTCTTCCGCTTCGGTGGATGTGGATGGTAATCAACTACCGAGGCTGTAGTCGGATGAACGAGGGCGGGTTCGGCAGGATGAGACATTACTTGGGGAGAGGCGTGGTGGACTTGTCCTTAATAACCACCTTCACCCCTTGAAAACCCATCCCCTTGAGAGGGGATAATGAACCCCCATCAGGGGCTATGCTGGGCTCACGCTTTTACACCCGGCAGCGACTTGCCGCGTCTCGGAGCGCCTTCACGAGCAGGCTTGTACCATTCCTCGTGAGTTTCATCGAGATCGACATGGCCGCCCGTCTTCTCGTGATTCTGACGCCAGCCATGCAGCGATTCAAAGGCCGCGTGGTCAATGAAATCCACAGCAAGGTCGATGTCCACGTTGTGACCGGCGGGGATGGTCGAGAGCGCTGCATTCATGCTCGGCACGGAGGCAAAGGTGAGCGTGCCGCCGATGCGAACATGCCACTTGCCCTCACGTTGCTCGACTTTGACATCTGTGTTGGAAAGTCGGCGCAGCAGGAAGAAAACACTGAGACCCAGGCCAAGGCCGACACCGGCCAGCAGGTTCAGCCCGACGACGCCGAGCACCGTAGCGAAGTAGCTCGGCGCTTCCTTATGCGTGTGCAGGTCGCGGATGTGATGCAGGTTCACCAGATTAATACCCACATGCACCAAAAGGCCAGCCAGCACGGCCAGCGGGATTTGCTCGATCACACCGCCAAGGAAAAGCGCAAAGATCAGCACCCACACGCCATGAAGAATAGCCGACCAGCGGCTTACACCACCAGCGATGATATTTGCCGATGAGCGCACAATGACGCCCGTGATCGGCAGGCCGCCGAGCAGACCAGAGACGAGATTGCCAGCACCTTGAGCGCGTAGTTCCTTGTCCAAATTTGAGCGCACGCCGCTGTGCAATTTGTCCGTGGCCACCGCACACAGCAGTGACTCGATGCTGGCGATGATCGCCACCGTTAACACTGCAACAATGAACGGCCCACAATGCTCCGGCGGGGCAAGTTTGGTCAATTCAAAGGACTCTGGCAGATCCACACGCTTCACATCCATCCTTGCAATGATGGACACCAGCGTGCCCGTCACCACAGCCACCAGCGGGCCTGGGATGGCTTTGAAGGGAAGCTTTTTCCAAATGATGAGGATTGCGATGGTTAGAAAGCCAAGAATCGCCGCCTGCGTGTTCACAACGCCGAGTTGCTTCGGAATGCCGAGCAGATTCACCACGGGCGAGCTTTGCGGAGAACCACCGAGCACGACGTGGATCTGCGCCAGCGCGATGGAGATGCCGATACCAGCCAGCATGCCATGCACCACTGCTGGCGCGATGATCAGGGCCCCGCGTGCCACTTTGAACCAGCCGAGTAAAAGCTGCACCACCCCAGCGCAGGCCGTGATGAGGCACATCGTCTCCCAGCCGAACTGATGCACCAGTCCGGCGACCACCACCGTCAAGCCGGCCGCAGGCCCGGAAACCTGGAGTGGCGAACCTGCCAACAACCCGGTGACGATACCGCCAACCACAGCGCCAATGAGTCCGGCGATGATCGGTGCCCCCGAAGCAAACGCGATGCCCAACGAAAGCGGCACAGCTACAAGGAAGACAACAAGGGAGGCGGGGAGATCGCGACGCAGGAGATTCATTTCCCCCAACAACTACTTCGCAACCACGACTACGCCAATAGCCTTTTAAAGGGGTTTTGGACTACCTGCAGAAGGGAACGCCAACACACCCAGGTCAGCGGATGCCATTCAGGGCATCCGGCCTTCATCCACATCGATGTAGTGCGCAATGGTTTGGATGTCATCTCGATGGGCCAATCCTGCATCGGCCTTTCGTTTGTCTAGAATGGCAGAGATGTGATCATTCCAGCCAAGCTTGGTCGCATAGGCGTTCCAGATGAGCTTGTCCGTATCATTCAAGGGTCGGCTTTGCTCCTCGCACCACTTGAAGATCTCCTCATCGCTCTCACCCAGAAGCACACGCTCTTTCAGGTCCTGGTAGTTCAGGTGAAGGAAATTCACGAGGGCTCCGTCGGATCCCGAGCCGAGGTTGGCATGCAGATCCACCCACAATTTTCCCTCCGCATGCAGACGAATCTTACCCAGCATCCGGGGGAAATACTTGAGTCCGCAGGTTTCTGCCAGAGGACTGCACGGCAGGGTGTAGGGATCAGGTGTCTGTTGCATGGCAAAGTTGATCCGCTGGACGAACGGCTTGTCAATCTCTTGTCCCCATTCCCAGAAAACTGTTTGGCCAAAAATCTGAAATTCCGAAAGAATAATGCGTCAGTGTGCGCGTCTTAACATTCAGTGGTAATGGTGCCTAAACGATTCGGGAGCCAGAACCAACGTTCAACCCTACATCAATCAAAAACTCATCATGAAAAAGATCATCCTACTCCTCGCCGCCTTGTTGGCTGTCCCCCTTATCGCCAGAGACTTTCCGAAAAACAGCCCAAAATTTGAAAAGAGCTACCGTAGCGCCATGAGCGACGCGAAAAAGACCGGCAAGCCTGTGATTCTTGTGTTTTCCGCCTCTTGGTGCCCCCCGTGTCAGGAAATGAAGAAAAGCGTTTACCCGAGCAAGGAAGTGCAGGAGTTTCATGACAAGTTTGTGTGGGCCTATCTTGATGTGGACGACAGTTCGAACGAAAAGGCAGGGAAAACCTATGGTGTCGAAGGCATCCCCCATATTCAGTTCGTCGACTCCGAGGGCAAAGCCATCGAAAAGCAAGTCGGGAGCAGCGAACCATCAGTATTCGCCCGAAAGCTCGCCTCCGTTCTCAGCGCAACCAAAGCAGCAACGCCTGCTCCAGCCGCCAAGTAAGCTCGTCAGACTTCAGCGCGTGGCACGCAAAAGTGCCTCTGCCACGCGCATTCCATCAGCCGCTGCGGAGATGATACCACCGGCATAACCGGCACCCTCCCCAGCTGGGAAAAAATGACGAACGCCGAGACATTGAAAAGTCTCCGAATCCCGCGGAATCCGAATCGGAGATGAACTCCGAGTCTCCACGCCGGTGAGGACAGCGTCGTGCAGGTTGAATCCAGGCAAAGACCGCTCAACTCTGCCTACCGCTTCCTTGATCGTCGTCACCACTTGATGTGGCAGGCACTCGCGCAGATCTGACCACACCACGCCTGGTTTATAAGAAGGAGGCACAGAGCCCGGCCCTTTGCTGGCTTTGTCATTCATGAAGTCGCCCAGCAACTGAGTGGGTGCCTGGTAGTTTCCGCCCCCCAACACAAAGGCGGCGCGCTCGAACTTTCTTTGAAGCTCGATTCCAGCCAGCGGATGATCAGAGCCAAAATCATTCGTCTTAATTTCAACCATGAATCCGCTATTTGCATTGGCCTCCGCACGTGCGTAGCTACTCATGCCGTTGGTGACCAGTCCGCCCGGTTCCGACGACGAAGCGACCACCAGCCCACCAGGACACATGCAAAAACTATAGGCCGCACGCCCATTGGAGCAGTGAGCCACAAATTTATAAGGAGCCGAGCCCAACAGAGGATTTCCAGCTAGCCGCCCGAAGAGCATCTTGTCGATCAGCTTCTGCGGATGCTCGATGCGCACGCCAATCGAAAATGGCTTCGGTTCAAATGGAATGCCTCGCCTGTGAAGCATCTCAAAGGTATCGCGAGAACTGTGGCCGATCGCAAAAAGAAACTGGTCAGACTCAATGCACTCACCGCTAGCTAGCACCGCAGCTCGCATCGCGCCATTCTCGATCACCACATCCATCACGCGCGATTCAAAACGAACCTCCCCGCCCAGAGAAATAATCTCATCCCGAATGTGGCGCACCACCTTGATGAGTCGATCCGTGCCAATGTGCGGCTTCGCCTTGATGAGGATGTCCTCAGGTGCTCCGGCCGCCACCATCTCCTTCAGCAGCCACGGGATTCGATGTTCCCGATCCCGGATCTGAGTGTACAGTTTTCCATCCGAAAACGTCCCTGCCCCGCCTTCTCCATACTGCACATTGGATTCAGGGTTGAAAGCCCACCCCCGATTCCAAAAGCCCATCACATCACGCGCTCGATCGCCCGCAGCCTTGCCACGCTCCAGTAAAACCGGACGTCTGCCTGAACGCGCTAGCAGAAGACCCGCAAAAAGTCCGCAAGGGCCTGAACCCACGATCACCGGTCGGGTCCGCGAGTTCAATTCTCCCTCAGGGATCACACCATCCATCTGACGGTAACTCTCATCCGGTGCAGCCTCGATCAGTCCATTCTTTCCCCTTTTCTGAAGAACGAGAGCCTCATTGAGCGTGGAGACTTGGATCGTATAAATGAAGTTTACTTTCCCATGGCGGGCATCGATCGCCCGCTGCTTCACTCTGAACCCATGCAGATCCGCGACGTTTACGCCAAGCAGATCAGCGACTGTTGATGACAAGTCGCTTTCCGTGTGATGAACGGGCAATTTAATCTGGGTGAGTTGAATCATGATTAGAAGCCAAAAAGCAACCGACCAAAAGTCACCGCCGCAATCATCCCTGCCAAATCAGCCGTGAGCCCGGCGGCAAGAGCGTGCCTCACATTTCGAATGCCGACAGATCCAAAATAAACGGCAATCACGTAAAATGTGGTCTCCGTGGAGCCAAACATAATGGCCGCCGTCATCTTCACGCCCTCGCTGAGTTCCGGATTGGTGAGAATCTCATTCAAGATGCCAAGAGACCCAGAACCACTCAAAGGCCGCATCAGAGCCAAAGGAAGAAGGTCCACCGGGAATCCGAGACGGGACAAGAGTGGATTCAAAAGATGTCCCAGAATCATCAGCATCCCCGAGCCTTTGAAAATGGCCAAGGCAGCCAGCATCGCCACCAAAAACGGCATGATGCGTGTCGCCACCGCGAAGCCCTCCTTGGCACCCTCGACAAACTCCTCATACACCTTCACTCCGCGGGCCAATGCCACACCGATGGCAACCAGTAAGATCGCAGGAATGGCCAAAGCAGAAGCGCTGTTCATGATCCGCTTCCAGTTCATCACATCGGGAGCAGGATCTGCTGCGACTTTTGCCGCGACTTGCTGGTGCGCCGCTTGAGCGTCGGCCAAAAGACCTTCCAACCCAAAAAAACGAATCAGGTCGATTCTCCACGCAGGATCACCCAATTCGAGCACCGCCATCCCCAGAAATCCAAGCAACAAAGCACCGAGCGCGACCCAACCACCCCTCGTGATCGGGTGCTCCCCTTTCGCATCCACCTCACCTTCCGCTTCGGCATCCAGGTCACTCGGTCTGACCGCAAAGAACGGAAATTTTTCATAAGTTCGGCAAGCTAGGATCGCGACCAAAGTGGTAAAAGCCGTGGCTAAAATTGTCGGGATGATGACGCGAGTCGGACCATTCACGCTCGCTGCAGTCAGGTAGGTGATGGAAGACATGGGTATGAGGGAGAATCCCGCCGTGTTCAGCGCGAGGAATACACACATCGCATTGGTCGGCACCCTTTTCGATGGATTCAGCTCCTGAAGATGTCCCATGGCTTTCAATCCCAAGGGCGTCGCCGCGTTACCGAGACCCAGCATATTGGCGCCTAGATTCATCACCATCGCATTCATCGCAGGGTGATCCCGCGGCACTTGGGAAAAGAGTAGCCGCAGAACGGGAGACATTAGACGGGTGAGCAGATTCAGCACCCCGGCTTTTTCCAGAAGCCGAAGCAGGCCGAGCCAAAACATCATCACACCGGCCAGCGGCAGCGCGATCGTCATCACCGCCTTCTTCGCATCGGACAGCGCCATTTCGATCACACCACCGTCACCAGTGATCCGACCGAGCAGCCCTGCCATCAGCAGACCGCTGACAATGAGAAATGCCCAGATATTGTTCAACATGCTTTCTTGTTCGCGGTTATTCGCCCAGTGTGCAAGTTTCAAAAACGGACGCCACGGCCCGATCGATTTCATGAGTCCCGCCGACCCTCCTAGGCGTAATCCAACCATCCCATGCAGCACACCATCAAAATAGCGAGCCATCAGAGCGGTGTGAGTGAGCACGTGATCAGGATCTGGGAGCGTCGATACTGCGCCCTGAGTCCGTGCCGTTCCGGCACGAACCGGAGGCTGTATTCCGAATGTGAAATCGAGCGACTCAGAGCTCTTGGAGAATTGACCGCTTTGGGTCATCGGATCAGCAGCATCGCCAAATTGGACAAAGAAGCGCTTGAACAACTCCTGGCGCAGGCGCGCGCACGTCGTGACCACACCTTCACGGTGGATGCCTCACCTCCCCTCCAATCTCATTCCGACTACGTCAAGGCGTGCACGGAGGCTGCCGTCGATTTCGATGGCGAGAGACTCCGCAGATTGCTCCATCGGGCGCGGGTGCAGTTCGGTCAGCGCGGCACGCTTCTATCGGTCGTCACACCTCTCATTCACGCGCTGGGTCACGGATGGCAAGAAGGGGCGGTGCGCACGGGCGCAGAGCATTTGGGTACGGCGATCATCCGTGAGTATTTGCTCGCGCCCGTCGCTGGCAGTCAGTGCGGTGAGAATGCACCGGAGATCGTCATCGCAACCCCGAGCGGCGAGGTTCATGAACTCGGAGCCATGCTCGCCGCCTCCACAGCACGTGATCTCGGATGGAGCGTTACCTATCTCGGCCCGAATCTCCCTTCTGAGGAAATCGCAGCCTGCGCCAAGGCGAGAAATGCCAAAGCCGTTGCCGTGAGCGTCGTGTATCCAGGAGGCTCCCCTGGCGTCACTCAGCAACTCAGCGACTTGCGGCGCGCGCTCCCCAGTCAGGTCGCACTCATCATCGGTGGTCGTGTCGTCGACACATATCCGGACGTGTTGAAACAAAACCACGTTCATTGCATCTCGGACCTCTCCGACCTTGAGGATCTCTTGGCCAAACTGAGTTGCAAAGCAGCTTAGGATGCAGGTTGAAGCCCGCGTGCTTCTGACTAGTTTGCACGAGCAACTTCCATGCATCTCTATCGCACCACCACTGGCTTCTACGTCGTTCTGAATCATCAATGGCACCTCTTACCCGAGTCAGACTTTGATGCCCTCCTCAATCATCCAGACTTGGCGGCCCATCTCCGTCACTGCATTGAATCCTCACCCGCAGTAGCTCCATTAGCGCCCGACGCATGGTTGGCTCCCCTTCAAACTCAAGAAGTATGGGCAGCGGGCGTTACCTACTTTCGCAGTCGAACAGCGCGGATGGAAGAGAGCAAAGACGCAGGTGGCGGAACTTTTTATGATCGCGTCTACGAGGCGGAGCGTCCCGAAATCTTCTTGAAAGCAACCCCTCAGCGGGTTGCAAAACCAGGTGCCGTGATGCATCGGCGCTCCGACTCCAAATGGATGGTGCCAGAGCCCGAACTCACACTTGTGATCAATGCGTCTGGCAAGATCATTGGCTACACGATCGGAAACGACCTCTCATGCCGAGATATCGAAGGAGAAAATCCGCTCTATCTCCCGCAAGCGAAGTGCTTTGATCGTTGTGCATCGGTTGGGCCATGCATCCTGGTTCAAGAGACACCTCCGCCACCCACCACTGCGATCCGCCTCGACATCCAACGCCATGGCAGTTCAGTCTTCGCAGGAGAAACCACCCTCTCCCAGCTCAAGCGCACGCCCGAAGAACTCGCAGGTTTCCTTTACCTCGATAACACCTTTGCCACCGGCGCGCTGCTCATGACCGGCACAGGTATTGTGCCCGGAGATGACTTCACCCTGCAAACGGGCGACATCGTCAACATCAGCATCGACGGCATCGGCACGCTCATCAACTCACTCGATTAATTCACCTTTCCAACACCTTCCCTAACCATGACCATCACCGGACACCATCTCATTGCAGGCCTCGAAGTCGCCGCAAACGGCCCCACCTTTCGCGGCATGAATCCAGCCACTGGCGCAGCGCTGGAACCCGCCTTCGCTGATGCCTCCGAGGCCAATGCGGATGCCGCGCTCCGCGCTGCAGACGCTTCTTTTGACGGCCTTCGTCTTGCGCCGCCCGAGCAACGCGCCGCTCTCCTCGAAACCATCGCTGAAGAGATCATGGCACTCGGAGACGCACTCCTTGAACGCGCTCATGCAGAGACTGCCCTCCCCATGGCTCGCTGCACCGGCGAGCGCGGGCGAGCCGTTGGACAGTGTAAACTCTTCGCCAGCTTAATCAGAGATCATTCCTGGGCGGAGGCCCGCATCGATCACGCCATTCCAGAACGCCAGCCTTTGCCAAAACCCGACGTTCGTCGCGTCATGTTGCCCATCGGCCCAGTTGTTGTGTTCGGCGCGAGCAATTTCCCTTTCGCCATCTCCGTAGCTGGCACGGATACCCTTTGCGCCCTCGCCGCAGGTTGTCCGGTTGTGGTCAAAGCACACCCCGCGCATCCCGGCACCTGTGAGATGATCGGCCGTGCCATCGTCGCGGCCCTCGTCAAAACGGGCCTGCCTCCTGGCAGCTTCTCTCTCCTTCAAGGCAGCGGCACAGCGATCGGCATCGCTTTGGTAAAACACCCGCTGACACAAGCCGTCGCTTTTACAGGCTCCCTTCGCGGCGGCCGAGCCCTCATGGATGTGGCGGCCGCTCGACCGAACCCCATTCCCTTCTACGGTGAAATGGGCTCTGTGAATCCTGTCTTCGTCCTCCCCGGTGCGCTCAAAGAGCGCGCCGCCAAAATGGCAGAAGGCTACATCGGCTCCGTCACCATGGGGGTCGGTCAGTTCTGCACCAACCCTGCAGTCGTTATCGGACTCGACAGTCCTGAGCTGAATAGTTTTGTCTCCACAGCAGCCGAGCACGCAGCCAAAGTCTCCCCGCAGAGCATGCTGCACAGTGGCATATGCAAAGCCTACGACTCCGGAACCGCTGCCTGGAAGGATATCTCAGGACTGAACCTCGCAGGCGAATCAGCCGCCCCCACTCAACCGGAGGCCAGCCAAGCTGCCTGTCGCATTTTCACGACGACACTTGATGTTCTTGAAGAAAATGAAGAGCTCAAACGCGAGGTCTTTGGCCCCTGCTCGATCATCGCAGCTGGACAATCCAAGGAAGCGGTCTTGCGCTACGCTTCAGCTCTGGAAGGTCAACTCACAGCCGCCATTCACGGCACAGAACAGGACCTCGAAGAATACGCTCCGCTCATCCGCATCCTCGAGCGGAAAGTCGGGCGCATCATCTTCAACGGCTTCGGCACAGGAATCGAGGTCTGCCCCTCCATGCATCACGGCGGCCCCTACCCGGCAGCAAGCCACAGCTTCTTCACCAGCATCGGCACCGCAAGCATCTATCGTTTCGTGCGCCCAGTTTGTTACCAGGGATTTCCCGACGCCGCTTTGCCCGAGGCTCTCCAAGCCAAGAACACTCGCCAATCGTGGCGCTTGATCGACGGGCAACTCACGCAGGACGATGCCTAACCCTGCCACTGTCGGGCCAGTTCAAAATTCCGCTTAAATCCCTCGCGCACGAGTGACAGATCGGAGTCCATCGCCAGCCAGTTTAGGCCGAGGGCTTTGAGCTTTTCCTTGTCATCCGCATTACGGACAAGGATGCCGCAGCCTTTGCCGTGGTCTTTGGCGGCCTTCACGACGGCATTCAGGCATTCATCGTAGCTGCGCGGCGAGTTTCGCGCCTTCAAGTCGTAGCTCAAATCGGCCGGACCGATGAAAAGCGCATCAATGCCCTCCACTGCGGCGATTTGATCCGCATTCGCCACACCTTCGGCCGTTTCGATTTGAGCCAGGATGATCGGCTTGGGCATCTCACCAGTGGGAAGTCGCATCCCGTAGCCATAAGCTCGAACGGTGCGTGAGACACCGCGATGACCCTTTGGTGGATAATAAGCCGCATCCACGCAGTGCTGCGCCTGTGCCACCGTATCCACATGCGGCACCATGATGCCATCCGCGCCCCAATCGAGAACACGGCTGATCAAATCCGCATGCGGCGCACTCACCCGCACAATGCCGAGCGTCGGGCTTCCGCGAAGGGCGCGGAGTTGGTTTGGCAGCGCGGCTTCCGATTCGCATCCATGCTCCAAATCGATGAGCACCCAATCGTAGCCGCACTCGGCGGCGAGCTCTGTGACTGCGGGTGATCCGATGGAGAGAAAGGTGCCGATGTGAGTTTTCATGGTGAGAGAATGTCGAGGCCGCTGCCTTCCCGCAAGCCGAGCAAGGCCGTGGAGAGACGTGAGAGCGTGATTTCACGCAGGCTGGCTCCCGAGGAGCCGCTGCCGATGAGGAAGAAGCCGTCATCACGATCAAAGTATCCTGCCCCCACACGGATCACCGCCTTCACGATCATGTTACGCAGCAGGTGCAGCCAAAACCGCCTCACATGCTCCTCCGGCAAGGCGCGGATGCTTTGATAGCCCTCGAAGGCTCTGTGAAGGAACGCGGCATCATGGAAGCAGGCGAGGAGCGAGAGGTCATCCATCGGATCACCGCTGATCGCGTCGTCGAAGTCGACGAAGGCAGCGATTTGATCGCGGGTGCCGAGGATGTTCCAAAGCGCGAGATCTTTGTGCACGAGGCAGCCTTGCGGGAGATCGAGCAAGGCGCGGTGGTTTCCGATCTCGGCAAGAATTTCGTCCGTGCCCGGCAGGAAACCGCGCGTCTTCAAAAAGTGTAGATGCTGTTCGAGGCGAAGGTGGAAGTAGTCGGCGTAGCTCGCTCGATAGCCTCGCAGCTTCTCATCAAGCA
>CAMBPV010000018.1 GCA_945869695.1 Prosthecobacter debontii | reverse complement strand
GGCTCGCTGGCCCTCAATCCTGGTTTGCAACCGATCCCGAGCCACATCCTGGACAAGCATCATCTCCGCAAACACGGACCCGGTGCCTACTACGGCCAGAAGAAGGCGTGATCACTCGAAGCCGAGGATGACTCGACGATAGAACTCGGTTGCCCGCTCCACCTCGGAGACGGGCACCCATTCGACTGCGGCGTGGGCCTGATCGATGCTGCCGGGGCCGAAGATCACGGTGGGGATGCCAATACGGGAGAGTTTACTCGCATCGCTGCCGAAGGGAACGCCTGCGGGCGCTGGGTCCAAACCCAGTGCACCCAATGTCGCCGATGCGACATGAACGATGCCGGCATCCCCTGATGTCTCCAAGGCTTCATCGATCAACATGGGTGGCTCCATGAAGGCGTTGAAGTCTGAATGGTGAGACTTCAGTTCATCCAGCATTCCCTGATAATGCGCCAACACGCCAACGGCCGTCTCTCCAGGCAGCAAGCGTCGATCAACTTCGATGAAGCACTCATCGGGCACGAAGTTTACCTGCACGCCGCCTTTGATCACGCCGACATTGCAGGTGGCGGGTCCGAGCAGAGGATGCCCCCGTGCGGAGAGATCGGCATGGTCCTTTTCGAGAGCAAGAACGATGCGAGCCATGTGGGAGATGGCATTGATTCCCAAATGAGGTTTTGCACTATGCGCAGCCTTCCCACGGACTCCGATGCGCCAGCGTAGCGTGCCCTTGCTCGCAATGACGACTTTCATCTCAGTGGGCTCCGCCACGATGGCGGCATCCGCAGTGAGTCCCTCGCAAAGCTTGACGACGCCGCGGAAGGAGAACTCTTCATCGACCACCGCAGCGAGGACCACCTCACATGGCGGAACTACGCCGGAGGCTTTCACCACGGCGAGGGCATGCATCATGGCGGCGAGGCCTGCTTTGGTATCGCATGAACCGCGTCCAAACATCCGGCCATCGGAAATGCTGGGCTCAAAGGGCGGGATGGTCATCCCTTTGATGGACACGGTGTCCATGTGCGCCTCCAACACCAGCCGTCGATCTGAATTTCTCCCCGGCAGGCGAGCGATGACGTTATTCCTGCCGGGAAACACAATCTGCTCTTCTGTCTCAATGCCACGAGAAGCAAAGAAGTGCTTCACGTATTCCGCCACCGCCGCCTCTCCGGGGCCGCCTTCATAGGAGGTATTGATGCTGTTGATGCGCACAAGGTCCGAGAGGATCGCGAGAACGGAGGGGGTCTGCATGATGATGAGAACTTGAACGCTCCGATCTCACACGCCATCCCTTTTTACTCGGGCCTCAGAGAGAACTCGTGCCGATGAAGCGTTTCGACATCCACACTCAGCACCCGAGCCACACTTGAATCCCATCATGTCCCGCCCTTCCGATCGACTCGTTTCTCTGGATGCTTTCCGAGGATTCATCATGCTCCTGATGGCTTCATCGAGCTTTGGGATTCCGACGATGGCAAAGAATCATCCCGATTCGGCATGGGTGGCGATCTCTTCTCAATTCGTGCATCGCGAGTGGGTAGGCTGTTCACTTTGGGACCTGATCCAGCCCTCATTCATGTTTATGGTCGGAGTCGCTGGTGCCTACTCCTATGCTCGACGTGCACTCGCTGGAGATGGATTCTTCAAGATGCTCGGCCATGCGCTGATCCGGGCGGTGGTGCTTGTGCTGCTGGCTGTCTTGCTGACCTCGAATCACAAAAACGCGACGGAGTGGATTTTCACCAATGTCCTGGCGCAAATCGGACTGGGCTACCTGTTCCTCTTTCTCCTTTGGAAATGCGGCTGGGAGGTCCAAGTGGCGACCGTGATCCTCATTCTTGTTTCTTACTGGCTTTGGTTTCTCATCGAGCCCCTGCCCTCTGCCTTGCCGCCCGATGGCTTGTCCGGCTTTTTTGCTCACTGGAACATTCACACCAATGCGGCGGCTCGTTTTGATCAATGGTTCCTCAATCTGTTTCCGCGAGACAAGCTGTTTGAAAGCAACGCGGGCGGCTATCAGACGCTCAATTTCATCCCTTCCCTGGCGACCATGACGCTGGGGCTGATCACGGGCAGGTTTCTGCACCGCTCCGAAGATCTGAAGCAGACCTTTGCGCGCCTCATCGTGGCAGGGATCGTTTTCCTTCTCTTGGGTGCATTAGCAGGTTTTCTAGCCTGCCCAATCGTGAAGCGCATCTGGACTCCGTCCTGGGTGCTTTTCAGCGGAGGGTGGGTGCTGCTTCTTTTGGCTGCGTTCTACTGGCTGGTGGAAATCGCGGGGCAGCGGAAGCTGGTTTTTCCGTTGGTCGTCGTCGGCATGAACTCGATCTTTATCTATGTCATGCACTCCTTGTGCGCGGGCTGGATTCGGGAGACGCTGGTGACGCACCTCGGAAAGGAGGCATTCAGCGGCTATTACGGCCCGCTTTTGGAGAAGTCCGCGGTGCTTCTGGTTCTTTGGATGCTGTGTTGGTGGCTTTACCGCCAACGCGTCTTCCTGAAAATCTAGGCCTCTACTTTTGGCTTTGCTGCCAAGCCTGCCAACCGCCTTTGAGGATGAAGACGTTTTCCAAAGGAAGTCGCTCCAACAGAGCCTGTTTGATCTTTTTGCTCGCCTGGCACTTCTCTGATCCACAGTAGAGGATGATCGGCTTTGCATTGTCCTGAAGGCGCTCCAAGTGATCAAAGAGTGTCTGATCAAAGTTCTGCTCATTGAGCGAAATGGCACCGGGTACATGCTCGGCCTCGAACTGCTCTGACACGCGTGCATCGATCCAAAAGACATCGCCCTTCCAACGTTCCGTGATGGAGGCCATGCTCACCTCATCATCCTCCAACGGCGCCTCGGACAAATACCATGCGGGGGCACGCGGATGAAGGTAATGAGTGCCCGTAGCTCCAGCGAGAGAGAGAAGAATCAGAATAAGAGCTTCGCGAAACACGCGGGAGTTCATTTGGCCTTTGCAGCTGAAGCCGCACTGGGTTTTCGATAAACGCTGAAGAAAGCCAACTGCCGCTGATACTTGGGTATCTTGCTGTCTGTTTCGATTTTCAGCGCACCCAAAGAAACTTCGTGGGTCGATTTAGGTTTCACGCGGATTTCGTATTCCTTCCCCGGAACGGTCTCTTTCCACGAGAACTCGACGGTGTCTCGGGTGGAGGTAATGTTGATGACCTTCATCGGGTCCTCTCCTATCATCTTGATGATCGCCACTTTTTCGACCGGCTCATCATCGAGCCACCATTGCAAGGTGCGCGGTTCGATCTGAATGACCTCAGGCACATCCAAAACGAAGGTTACGTGAAACTCAGGCTGGTCAGGATCATCTGTGGTGACAATCACTGATTTTTCATGCCGTCCCACAAAAGATCCCACCTTAAATTCAGCCGTTCCCACACCCTTTGCTCCCGCTGCATAGGTATTGGCATCGACGGTCGAACTCAGGCAACTGCACGCACTTTCGATACCCAAGATATTTACGGTTCGCGTTCCTTTGTTGGTAAAGGTAAACAGAGTGCTGACCTTTTCGTCCTCAGGCTTGGCTTTGACTTCGATGACTTTGCCATCCAACTGCAACCCCGCGATCAAGGGATTAGTCGCTAGGATACACGGGAGAAACAGAAGGAGGAAAGTTTTCATCTTGCGAACATCTCTGGGCTTAGCCACACGCTTGATTGCTCTGGAAAACTGTTTGGAGCGACTTTTGCCGCCAATGACTGGTGGAGCATAGCGGGTTCGAACCGCTGACCTCCTGCATGCCATGCAGGCGCTCTACCAACTGAGCTAATGCCCCTAAAAAATAGGGCGATCTTCGGTGAGAAGATCGCCCCAGAGAGTACCGAGACGCAGAGGTTTGACAAGTGATTTCAGAGCTAATCCGGAAATCCCTGCGTTCGATTGAAGGAATTACTTTTTGGCAGGTCCTTTGGCCTTGGAAGCTGCACCCGAGGCGGGTGCGGCGGCAGGGACTGCTGGAGCGGAGGCTGGCGCATTTTTGCTGGCGTCGGCCTTCTTCTGCTCGAGAACCTTCTTGGCCTCAGCCTTCTGTTCAGGAGACATCGCCTTTTCCAATGCATCACGATAAGCCACGGCGTCCTTGGCTTCCTTTGAAGCATCAACAGCCTGCTGTGCATAGACCCAAGCCTTGACGAGGTCAGGCTTACCGGAAACGACACCGCGCTCATTGAGGCTGGCAAGGCGGATCATCGCAAGAGGCATCCCTTGGTCAGCAGCAAGTGAATAGTAGCTGGCTGCAGCAGTGGCGCTCTGAGCAACACCTGCGCCTTGCTCATGCATGGCACCCATCATCAACTGGCTGAGCGCGAAACCATTTTGAGCAGCTTTGTCATACCATGCGGCCCCAGCCACGAGGTCACGGCCGATGCCAGCACCGTTTTGGTAATACTGACCCACTTTGTGCTGAGCCTGTGGCAGGCCAGCAAAGGCGGCGCGTTGGTAGAATCCGAAAGCTTTGGCGAGGTCCTTGTCAACGGTGTTACCAGCTTCATAGAAAGCGCCCACGTTGAAGTTAGCTTCGGCCAACCCACCCTGAGCAGCGATACGATACAAATCCAAGGCGCTCTTTTGGTTCTGGGCAACGACGACTTCTTCACCTTCCTTCAGTCCAACTTCAAGGAACTGACCGAGACGGAACTGAGCAGCGCCGTCACCAGCGTTGGCTGCAAGGGTGTAATACTTGACAGCTTCTTTGAGGTCTTTCTTGGTCTCACCAAGTCCATTTTCATAAATCAAACCGAGGCTGTTGTTTGCAGCAGCGTTTCCTTTCTCGGAAGCTGCCTTGAACATCTCTATCGCTTTGGCCGGATTTTTGGTCACTTTCTCGTCACCATTGAAGTAGCGGGCGGCAAGTGCACTCATGGCTGGAGAGTTGCCTTGCTCAACGGACTTCTGGAGAAGCTTTAAGGATTCGTCTTCGTTTTTGACGAGCACGTCCTCACCCTTCGCATTTTTCACCCCAGCTGCATAGAGCTGCGCGAGACCGAGAGTCGATGCGCCGTCACCGTCGGCACTGCCTTTCTCAAGAAGCGCCTTCGCTTTTTCGAGGCTTTGCTCAAGACCAGCTGCACCCTGAAGGGTAAGCTGAGCGAGCGCGCGACGCGCGTCGTTGTTGCCGGCAGCTTCAGCCTCCTCAATCAGTTTGACGGCTTCTTTGAGTTTCTCTCCGTCTTGAGGGAAAGCTTGGAGCATCAATGCGCCAAGTTCCACTTTCGCGAGGATGTTTCCCTTGTCAGCAGAAGCCTTGTAAAAGCCGAGCACTGCTTCAGGTGTGGCGTTCTGGAAAACGCCGAGAGTCGCCCATTTGCCGAGAGCGTAGTTGGCATCTGCATCTCCTGCTTTCGCTAGTTCAGCAATCTTTTCGACAGCCTTGGTGAGGGACGCATTGATGTCCACTTTTCCGGGCTCTTTCTGGGCGGTCGCTTGGTCGGCAGCGAGAGATTCAAGGGTTTTGACCACCTCAGGATTTTTGAGGGTATCCGTGTTAAGTCCAGCAACGGCGACGAGCGCTGCCAGTTTGATTTTGATTGCAGTGAGTAGCATAGGGTTTGGTTAGGAGTTAACTCTGAGACCAGGAAAATCCCAGAATGTTCATTTTTGGCTGAAAAGACTTAACAAATCAAGCTTTTGGTGAGAATTCATCCTTTTGTCAGATGAGAACGGATGGTTAGTCATCCTAAAGCAATCACTGAAACCTTCAGTTCCGCACAGACTGCAACAAGGTCATCCTTACCCAAAAGCAGGGTCTTCCCGGCCTCGATTGCGATCAGGTCAACCCCTGCAAAAGCAGCTGTCCTCACTGTGTCAGGCCCAATAACGGGAACATCAAAACGCATGTCTTGATTGGGTTTTGAAACCTTCACCATGGTGGCTCCTCCTTTTCCAAAAGCTCCCCCACGAGCCACGGTCTCGTTCGTTCCCTCGAAGGCTTCCACCGCCAAGACAGTACCATTTTTGACGACGACGGTTTGTCCAATGTCGAGCCGGCTGGTCTCTTTCGCGATTCTAAAACCGTATTCCGCATCTTCCTGGCGGCGCTTTTTGAGAACAGGTCCCGCCACTTGACCCGCCTTCGGAAGCAACTCCTCCAAAAAGGTTGTCGCAGGAAGTAGCTCGATCCCATCCTTGGCTAATTCGGCACCAATTGCTCCGAAGAGCGTTTCCGCATTCCGCCGTTTCAGCCGAGCGAGCATCATCAAGGTGCGAATGTCTGGCCTGAGATCGAATAGATTCTTGGGTGCGATTTGTCCCACCATCACCGTTTGCTCGACATGATGCCTTTTGAAAAAGGCGATCATCTTTCCGAGCTGGCCCACGCGAAACCATTCGATCTCATCAACCTGATCAGCCAACTCCATCTTGGTTTCATTCAAGAAAGCAGCGACCACGAGCCTCTTCACGCCAGCTTTCCGGGCGGCGGTGACGAAGGTCTCAGGATAGATGCCATTACCCGCGATGAGGGCCATGGTCTCGAGGTTGGGGCTGGCCATCACAAAATAAACTTGGGGCTCTGCTCCATGAATGCACAAGGGTTTTCCCATGCCACTCGCTGAATCATCTCAAAACTCCACCCTCGGCGTCGCATGGCCTGCATCGTCTTCGGCACAGCCAAGGGATCACTCACGCCCCAGTCGCAGGCGCTGTTCATCCAGATGCGCTCAGCCTTGCGGTGCTCCAACATATCGATCGCCCGATTAGGCGTGCATTTGCTCTCTGGATAAAGTGTGATGCCCGCCCAGAACCCCCGATCCAAGACAGGGTCGATCGTGTGTTCCTCGACGTGGTCAATGATCACGCGTTCGGGGCTGATCTTGGGGAAGTTTTTCAAGGCGTCCACGATCAAGCGGGTGCCCTTTAACTTGTCCTCAAGATGGGGAGTGTGGATCAGCACGAGTTGCTCGTAGTCCTGCGCCACTTGAAGATGCTGCTCAAAAATTCGGAGTTCATTTCGACTGTTTTTATTCAGTCCAATCTCACCGATTCCCAGCACTCCGGGTTTATCAATGAATTCGGGGATCAGGGCGATCACATCCTCGGCCAGCTTGAGGTCTTCAGCCTCTTTGGGATTGATGCACAACCAACAGAAATGCCGAATGCCAAACTTGGCCGCACGCTTCGGCTCGTAATCCGTGATTTGGCGAAAGTAATCGTAAAACCCGTCTGCACTCGCACGGTCAAATCCGGCCCAAAATGCTGGCTCACAAATCACCTGGCACCCAGCGATGGCCATCCGCTCATAGTCGTCCGTTGTTCGGCTAACCATGTGCCCATGCGGTTCGATGTATTTCATGGCGCGTTTTAGATTGAGGCTTTGAATGCACCGATCGCTCCCTGCACCGTCGCTTTTTCGATCGGTTCAAGGCTGGGGTCGCTCAGGCTCATCAGCACCTCCCGAGCACGAGCAGGTTCATCGGAAGAAAGGATTTCGATGGCCCTCTTCAGAGCCTGAACTCGAAAATCAGTATCCTGTCCGGCTTTTTGGGTCCGATCCAAAAATGCGGCCAAGTCGATGAGTTTGCTCCTCGAATCCATAAATCCGAGGTCCACTAAGTTTACCGTTTTCGGGCTCTCCCATGCTGTCATGTCGGAACCCTCGCACACCGAATCCGCGCACGCAACGTTCCGTAGCTGATTGAGATCGAATGGTGATTCAGAGCACACTCGCCATTGGCAGCCCAGAAATATTGACCTAAACTCCCCTCCCATCCCGACATGAGCCGTTCCTTGGACGAAATCAAAATCATTCCCCGCCACATTGCCATCATCATGGACGGCAATGGGCGTTGGGCCAAGGAACGCGGCCTGCCTCGCACGGAAGGCCACCGGATCGGAGCCGACTCCGTGAGTGAAGTGGTCGAAGAGTGCGGCAAATTGGGTGTCGAGTTTCTCACCCTCTACGCCTTCTCCTCCGAGAACTGGAAACGTCCGAAACGCGAGGTTTCGGCCCTGATGACCCTCCTGGAGCGGTTCTTGAAGACCAAAACCGCCGAAATGCTCGAAAAAAATGTGCGCCTTCAGGCCATCGGTCGCCTCCACGACTTGCCAAAATCCTGCCAAGAGCAACTCCACCGATCCATCGAGAAAACATCTCAATGCACCGGATTGACCCTTATTTTGGCTCTCAGTTATGGTGCCAGAGAAGAGATTGTTGACGGAATAAAAAGCCTTCTTGAGAGCGTCGAAAAGGGCCATTTGGACAAGGCCATGATCGATAATGACATCTTTGCCAAGCATTTATACACCCGGTATTACCCAGACCCAGATCTTTTGATCCGAACCTCAGGTGAGCTTCGTATCTCCAACTTTATGCTCTGGCAAATCAGCTACACGGAGTTTTACGTCACGGAGACGCTCTGGCCAGACTTCCGGAAGGAGGCCCTCCATCTCGCAGTGAAAGCCTACGGCCAGAGGCAAAGAAGATTTGGCGCGATTTAGAATTCAGTGTAAATGCATACCTGTCCTCCCCCTCATGCCTCAAATTGTTACACGAATTTTCCTCATTGATCCGGATCCTGATTTCTTGGATTGGGCGGCAGGACATTTGAAGGCGCCAGCTGTCAGCGTCGAGAAGTTTTCAAAAGCAGAGGATGCTCTCGTCGCCTACCAGAAAAATAGATGCGATCTGGTCCTGTCTGAGGTTCGTCTTCCCGGGATCAATGGAATCGAGCTCCTGAAGCGAATCCGGCAAATTGATCCAAACGGAATGGTGCTTCTTTTCAGCGGCATCGTGAGCACGAGCAACGTGATCGATGCCATGCGCTTGGGAGCCTACGACGTTCTCCAAAAAGAGCGGCTCAACTTTGACCTCCGTGTCGTGGTAGAAAGTGCACTCCGAGCCGTCGAGGGGCGTCGTTCAGCCTTGGCGAACACGACTGAAGTCCCAGCGGAAACCATCCAGGAGACCATCATCGGGAGATCCGTCCCGATGACGGAGGTGTTCAAACTCATTGGCCGAGTTTCCCGTTCGGACGCGCCCGTCATGGTGACTGGAGAGAGTGGCTGCGGCAAAGAATTGGTTGCCCGAGCCATTCACAAATTCAGCCCGCGCACTCAGAAGGAGTTTGTCGCTATCAACGTCACCGCAATCCCCGACAATCTTCTAGAAAGTGAGCTTTTCGGACACGAAAAAGGCTCCTTCACAGGTGCGATGGCTCTCCGCGTCGGGCGGTTTGAGCAGTGCGATGGCGGAACCTTGTTCCTTGATGAGATCGGCGACATGCCGCTCTCCGTGCAGAGCAAGCTCCTTCGTGTCCTTCAAGAAGGAGAGTTTTCTCGGGTTGGGAGCAATCAAACAACCAAGAGTGATGTGCGAGTACTGGCAGCCACGAATCGGGACCTCGAGGACGAAGTGGCCAAGGGAAATTTCCGCGAGGACTTGTTCTACCGCCTGAATGTTGTTCGCATCCACATCCCCCCTCTTCGCGAGAGACGTGAGGACGTGCGTTTGCTGGCCGAGTTTTTCTTGAACCGCATCGCATCGCGGAAACGCGGCCAACAGATGCGCTTTTCCGATGATGCCCTGACCATGCTCGAAGCTTATGACTGGCCGGGAAATGTGCGCGAGCTGGAAAATACGATCCAACGCGCCTGTGCGCTCTCGAACACAGATGTTCTCCTTCCCTCCGATATCCCTCTCGGGACGACGGGCAATCGCTACGGAAACGCCACCAATAGCGTGAACCGGATGAAGGATGCACTCCAGATGCTTCTCAATGTTTCGCAGTCCACCCCCGACATGGAACTCATGCCATGGGTCGAACGCGAGCTGTCAAAAATGGCCTTCCGTCACTTTGACGAGGATCCTGCGCAGGCTGCCAAATTCCTCGGAGTTCCCCTAGCGGCGATGCAAGCGCATGTGACCAAAGCTTCCGAAAAGAAGGCGCGGAAGGCCAGTTAGTTGCAATCTGCGGAGATGGGACCACGCGGCCCGAATCAGTGTGACCACCGCATGACACCAAAGTCCCCCAGCGCCCCGGCAAAAAGGACAAAACCTCCGGCAAAAACAGCCAACCCCACGGTTTCCGCTTCGCGCGAGGAGGCCCACCGACTGGTAACGGAAGTCGCAAATTCCCCCTCGTTTGCCGCGAAGCTAAAATCTCTGGGATCAACGGATCATCCCATTTGCCTCGATCATGTTTGCACCCACGCCATTCCGTTCACTGTCGGAATCGTCATTGATTCTGCAACTCAGCTTAGGCCTGAAAACCGGGTCTGGGTGATCTGTAAAGACACCCGCACCCAGGACTCCATACACGCTGATCTAGCTGTCTGGAATATCCCCGCCCTCTACTTTCCCAGATTCTCACCGGGCTCAGCGGAAGAAATGATCGATCCTGAAACTTCTGCCGAGCGGATATCGGCATTGAAGAGACTTCGCGAAAGCGAGTCATCCGGCCAGCCTCGGGCCATTGTCATCTCCGAGGAAAGCCTCCATGAGAATGCCCCGACTCAAGCGGAGATTCAGGCCGGTCAGTTTGAATTGGTCTCGGGCCAGCGCCGAGATACTGAGGAATTGATTCAACAACTCCAAACGGCAGGCTATGAACGCGTGCCTGTGGTCGGAGAACGGGGTCAATTTGCCCGGAGGGGCGGTATCCTTGACTTCTTCTCTTGGCATGGTGAAGAAGCTCTTCGACTCGAATTTTTCGATGATGAACTTGAATCCATCCGCGCCTTTGACATTCACAGCCAATCTTCGATTCGGAAGATCGATAGAGTCTCCGTGGTGCTTCAGATCAACGACTCAGCCGCCTCGAAGAGCAAGGTCAAGGATCATCTCACGGCCCGGGACATCGTCATCGCTATTGAATGTGGCCCTCCGGTGGCAACACACGTTTTTATCAGCAGCGGCAGCCAAAGTCAGGATGGCCCTGAAGACTTCGAAACAGCGATCTACGAGAATCCGCTCGGAGTCTTTGATGCATCCGATTTTGTCTTACACGAGGCCAGACGAGTTCAGTTCGACTCCCAACTGAACGAGTGGCACGAGGCCGACTGGCGCACCCAAATCTTCTTTCACAATGAGGCAGAGCGAGAGAGATTCCTCGAACTCCTTGGGCCCGAAAAACAAAAGCACTTGGGAATTGAGCCTCACTTAGGCCTCCTGTTTCGCGGATTCACCGTTCCATCGGCTCAGATGGCAGTGCTCACAGGGGCGGAAATCTTCGGCAGACATCAGCACACCCGACGCATCCGGGGCAGCAAACTGGATGAGACCCAGAGCCTCCGGAAAGCGCGTGATCTCCTCCGGGACCTCAAAGAAGGCGACTACGTCGTTCATGCCGAATACGGCATCGGAAGATTCGAGTGCATAGAGGTCCGCGAAGTCGATAAAAAGGAGGAAGTGCTCGTGCTTCAGTATGCGGAGGGAGGGAGGCTCTTTGTTCCTCTTTCCCATGCCCACATGGTCTCGCGATACGTGGGGGTCGGAGGCAAAAAGCCCATCTTGAACAAGCTCGGGGATGGCCGATGGGCACGCACCCGGAAATCGGCCGAGAAATGTGTTGAGGAGTATGCAGCAAAGATGCTCTCGATTCAGGCCGAGCGCACCACCCTCAAAGCACAGCCGCATGTTCCTGACACGAAATGGCAAATGGAGTTTGAGAACTCTTTTGTGTACCGCGAGACCCCTGACCAGCTCCGCACAGTCGAGGAGATCAAACGTGATATGGAATCCGAGCGTCCAATGGATCGCCTTCTCTGCGCAGATGTGGGATTTGGGAAAACCGAGGTGGCCATCCGCGCTGCTTTTAAAGCCGTCATGGGTGGTCGTCAGGTGGGTGTCCTCGTGCCAACGACGGTGCTGGCCCAGCAACACTGGATGACCTTCCGGGAGCGGATGAGTGAGTTCCCCGTTTGTGTGGAGATGCTATGCCGGCTCACCAGTCCACAAAAGGAACGTGAGATCGTCAAGGGCATCCGCGAGGGCTCTGTGGACATCGTGATCGGGACTCACCGTTTGATCTCGAAAGACGTGCAATTCAAAGACCTCGGTCTCGTCGTCGTGGACGAGGAGCAACGGTTCGGCGTGAAGCACAAAGAGCGTTTCAAAGAGCTCTTCCGTTTGATCGATGTGCTCTCTCTTTCAGCGACGCCGATTCCACGCACGCTCTATTTATCCCTGATGGGCATGAGAGACATGTCCACCATCGAAACCCCGCCGCCGAATCGAAAATCGGTTCAAACCGTAATCGGTCCCTACGATGAACGAACTATCCGTGCAGCCATCGATGCGGAACTGGATCGAGGGGGACAGGTCTTTTTTCTTCACAATCGCGTTCTGACCATTGAGCGCACCGCAGATTTGATCCGCAGACTTTGCCCCAGAGCACGAGTCATCGTGGGCCACGGTCAAATGGACGGCGAGCTTCTGGAAAATGTCATGCACCGTTTCATGGACGGAGAGGCAGATGTTCTTGTGTGCACGACTATCATCGAGAGCGGCGTGGACATCCCCAATGCCAACACCATCATCATCGACCGCGCTGACCGATTTGGCTTGGCAGATCTCTACCAACTCCGAGGCCGAGTGGGCCGGAGTGGCCAGCGCGCTCACGCACATCTCCTCTTACCGCGAGACGCCGTCACTGCGGGTGATGCCCGGAAACGAGTGAATGCCATCAAGCAATACACCGAGCTTGGTTCAGGATTTAAAATCGCCATGCGTGACCTGGAAATCCGAGGGGCTGGAAATTTGCTCGGAACCGCTCAAAGCGGTCACATCGCAGCAGTCGGATTTGATCTCTACTGCCAGATGCTGAAAGTCGCCGTCAATAAGTCCCAAGGCCGCCGCCATGCGCGGCCGATTGAAGTTTCAGTGCGGGCTGACTTCCTTTGCCTGAGCGAGACTCTGATGGCAGGAGCCTCATCCGAGACGACTCCCAGCTTCATTCCAAAGTCCTACATCGAAGACCCAAAGCTGCGCATCCAAGCTTACCGAATGCTCGGAGAAGTCATGACCCGCCGGGAGTTGGACGAGCTCGAGGACCAGTGGAAGGACCAATACGGCCCTCCACCGCCTCCCGTGCAGAATCTCCTCGTCTGCGGCGCCATCCGCTTGGCATCGGCACATGCTGGAATTACTGAAGTGGAGATCAAGAATCAGAAATTGATGCTGACCCGAAACGGACGACTGTTGCTCCTAAGCGGGAAGTTTCCCCGATTGACAGAGCGGAACGGGTTCCTACTATTGCGGGAAGCGCTTCAACTCATCCGCTCGCTTTAGCCCATTATGTTCACCAAGCCCACTCAGGTCTTCCTCGCACTTGTGCTGACCTCCCTTTCTGCCTCTGGCCAATCCGCTGTGAATGGACTCGCCGCCGTGGTCAACGGAAAGGTCATTACCAAATCCGAGGTCCGTGATGCGGTCAATGCACAGGAGCAAATGCTGCGCATGAAACACCGGGAGGACCCCGCAGCTTTTGAGAAGGAAATGCGGGAGCTCAGGGAAACGGCGCTTGATAGCTTGATCGACCGCGAATTGATCCTGTCTGAATTCGCCAAAATCGGCGGAGTCATTAAGCCTCAGTACGTCGAGGACGACATCAACGGAATCATCCGCGAGAGCTTTAAAGGCGACCGCGACGCGTTTGTCACAGAACTGGCCCGCACGGGAATGACGATGAAGAAATTCCGGGAGTTGCGTGAGAAGATGATCATCGTTCAGGTCATGCGCGGACGCTACGCTGGCGGCCAACCTCCCGCCACCCCTCGTGAGGTCAATGACTTCTACCAGAAGAACAACGAGAACTATCGTGAGAAGGACATGCTGAAGATCAGCACCATCACGGTTCCAAAGTTCACCGGTGACGCCGACGCCGGACCTGCCAAACAAAAGAAGGTCGCTGATGAAATCCGCTCCAAGATTGTCGCCGGTGGTGACTTTGCCACGATGGCAAAAACTTATTCTCAAGATAGCCGTGCGGAGAACGGGGGCGAGTGGGACTGGATGGAGCGCAAACAAATGAAAAAGTCACTCGCGGACACTGCCTTCAACCTCAAAGCCGGAGGCGTGAGCCCCGTTCTGGATGATGAAACGAGCTACATCATCATTTACCTGGATGCCAAGAAACTCGGAGACGCTACACCTCTCGAAAAAGTGCGTCCTGACATCGAGAGGATCATCGACCAGGAAAAAGGCAAAGCTGCACTCGATAAGTGGCTGGCTGAGCTCCGGAGAAAAGCCGTGATCAAAAAGATGGAACTCGGCACCCCTCCTCCGATCCGCGCAGAAGCAGCCCCCCCTTCCGCTGTTTCGAACTAAAGAGAAATTTCGATTTCTCCTCTCTGAACGCCCCACGCCTTGAGATCTGGCGATCCGTGATTTCATCATGCTAACGATCCCAGAATTCCCCTTCCGTGCCTTCATTTTTGATTGTGATGGCACCCTTGTGGATACGATGCCCCTGCACTACCTCGCGTGGGTAGACTCGCTTCGACAGCACCAGGCACCTTTTGAATTTACCGAGGAGGTCTTCTATGCCCATGCCGGTATGCGGGAGCAGGACGTGGTGAAGATTCTAAATCAGGAGCATGGCACCGATGTGGATCCTGAAGGCGTCGCTGAGCTGAAGTTTGATATCTTCCATCGCACCATCCCGCAGGTTCAGGAGATCGCTCCCGTGGCAGATCTCGCGCGATGCACCCAGGGACGGTTACCCATGGCCGTGGCCTCAGGTAGCGAGGAGCCCACGGTGCGATCCTGCCTGGAAATCACCGGCTTGTTGCACCTCTTCGACACGATCGTCACCCCGAAGGACGTCGCGAAGGGAAAACCCTCCCCCGACATGTTCTTACTGGCAGCTGAACGCATGGGAATTCATCCCTCTGACTGCCTTGTGTTCGAAGATGGAAAATCAGGCATGGAGGCTGCGAAGGCTGCGGGAATGCAAGCCGTCTTCATCCCCCGAACCCTCCGATAAGGGTCGCACCCCGTTTATCGCCTCGCCGTTCCATTGAAATTAATCCAAAAAATCGAGATTCTTTCTTGCCAACACCCCTCGAACTTTGCTAACAATTAAGAACTGCATGAAAAAAATCATCGCCTCAGCTCTCGTAGCCACTCTTGCCATCGGCAGTCTCGCCATGGCGGACATTCAATCTCCTCTCGGACATCAGTTTGGGTGGAGCCGTAAACTGAGCCGGGCGCTCGCAAACATTGCCTACGGTTCGAGTGAAGTGCTTGTCACGTGGCAGCGCAGCAACCGAGTGAATGGCAACAATGGTGCCGCCACCGACATGATTGTTGAAGGTGCCAAGCGCACGGTCGTCCGCGCAGGGTACGGGATCTACGAACTCGTCACCTTCCCTGTCCCCACCTACAAGCGGACCTACCGTCCGCCCTATTACAAGAAAGGGCACATCGACTCTTGGTACGGTTATGACGAATTCCCCCCGCAGGTCGGAATCATATCCCAAGCCGGATATGGCCGCGGTCAGAGTTGGTAGTCACCGTCCTCATTCAATTCATGGAAGCGCAGACTCACGGGTCTGCGCTTTTTTTGTGACCAGAGGCATTCGGCCATCAATCTCTTTTGTGAGCTTTCTCCGTCGATGAGGACAGCAAAAGTTGGGGATTACCCCCATTCGACAGGAACAACACACCAACAAAGAAGCCGACCTATGAGGAGTATTTCAAGCACGATGCAGTCACACTGCTCGACGGCGGCCGTCGAGATCGCCGCTGTTTGCCGCGAACTCGACGCCATCCGCGCTCATAATGAAACCAAGGCCGTTGTTGCCCAGCCTGAAACCAGCGCTACGCCCTCATCCAAACCCTTCGCCACCGCGAACCCCTCCCTCGCCTGCCAATCTCTCAATGTCACAGCCACAGCGGTTCCCGCGCCCACCTGCGTAAGCACGAGCGCGGTTCGCCCGAGCGGCACAACCAAGTCTAGTTCACCGACATGACTTCCCTCCAGACTTGCGAAGGCGGGCTCTATCTCGCTGCCGAGATGGACCTTTGCAGCCGCCGCATCCTTGGCTGGAGCACCCGCAAAGACCAATCCACCTAACTGCCCAATGCCGCCTTGGCGCTCGCTCTCCAAGCTCGCGGCTCAGCCCAAGTCGACCTGCGCCCCCCCAGCGACGGTGGCCGCCAGAATAACAGCGGCGAGTTCCGAAAACCACTAGAGCTACGCGGCATCACTGCCAGCAGGAGTCGCAAAGCCAGCTGCTACGACAACGCTGCCATGGAATCCTTTTGCCCCCCCTCAAGGCCGAGTGCTCTGGCGCAAACCTCCCAAACACTCGCGCCCAATTTCGTTCCATGGTCTTCGACTAAATTGAAACCCGCTCTTGCTCTTTTTTACTGATAGCGAACTGGCCGCGATTCTTCGCGGATGGGTTGTTCAGGTCAATTGGGGAAAATACCCAACTTTTACTGTCATCATCAACAACGAAAGCTCACAACAGAACCACTTGCGACTCTGGCAAGCCCGGTAATGTGGTGACTTCCAGAAAATGTCTTCCCCCGCAACGCCCCCCACCCAAGTTTCAATCTCTTCCCTCGGCCGTCCGATTTACGAAGGCTCCGTCCAGCAAGTTTACGCGATCCCTGATCACACTGGATACATGGTTTGTGAAACCACCGAAGCCGGCTCCGTTTTCGATGTGGGCTCCATCTTTAAAATCGAAGGCAATGACCTCAGCCGAGCCATCTTTCGACACGCCATGTATCTCAGACTCGGGAAGTCGGAGACTTGGAATCGAGTGAAGACGGTCATCGAGAACTCATCGAGCATCGAATCCAACTGGAAGGCAGAGTTACTCGCGGGTCCGTTGGAGAAAATGATCGAGAAGGGTGCGCCGACCCACCACATTGGAATGATCGACGTTGAGTCTGGAAATGTGGCCTCGGAGGGCATGCCTGATCATCCCAGTTGTTTTAACGTCGTGCGCCGTTTTCCCGTGATGCATCCGCCACAGCGCCCGTTTCTCGATGGGCATGTGTTTGACTATGCCCAGTTCCACCAGAGTGACACCTATGTGATTCCCCTCGAGTACATCGTGCGCTTCGGCATCACCAGCGGTTCATCGGTGCTGCGGAAATACGAGACCTTGACCGAATCCGGCAAAAAAGCCTATGAACAAGAATTGGGCTTGAGTGCACCCATGCAGGCGTGGCAAATGTTACCGCATCCTATTTTTGACCTGACGAGCAAGTATGAACCCGAGGATCGAAATGTCACCAGACAGGAGGCCGTGATGATGTCAGGCTTGGGCGCACCCGCCTTTTTGGACACCGTTAAAATGGCGCTCCTGGGCGGTTATGCCGTAAGTGAGTTGTTGGAACAGGTTGGCCTCACCCTCTGGGATTTAAAGTGGGAGTTTGCAACTGACAAAGGCGACACCCTTTTTGTGGACACCATCGACACCGACTCCTTCCGCGCCACCAGTGTCATCGAACGAGAAGGAAGCAAACTCATCATTCACTACAACAAACAGGCCATGCGTGACTACTACAAGATCATGCACGCCGAATGGTATTCAGGAGTGACCGAAGCCAAAAAAGTGGCGCAACTGACCGGCAAACCCTTCACCGAGATACTCAAGGCTGGTCAGGCTGAGGGTAAGTGGCGGGGAACTCCTGAGGTGGACGCATCTTTTCTCAAACTCCAAGCCGACAAGACTTTCTGGATCCGCCAGCATGTGCTTGGGCTTGAAAGCCCCGAGAAAGTGAAGGCTGAGCTCCTCAGTTGTGGTCAGGCAGAACTGGATTTTTATCAGGGACACCATCGTCTCCCTGCCTACCGGGTGGCCAATGGAGTCTGATCCCCCCTCATCATCAAGTCGGCTAATTTTTTGTTGAACCGGATACTCAAACGGTTCTTGATTCGTTGGCCGCAATGCCTCATCGTGCGACTCTACCGCATTGAGTGCGTGTGGTGAGCCCACTATTTCAACACCTGAACCCGATTCCACCCAATGAGTTTGCCGGAGATCGCGGGACATGAGCTTCAAAGCCTAATCGGAAGCGGGTTCTGTGGGGCTGTTTATCGTGCTGTGGATTCGAATGGCGAGGCGTGCGCCGTGAAAGTCTTTGGTTCCATGTCCGTCAATCGACGCACTCTGGCAGCCACGATGCGGGCCCTCCAGCACATGCCTGCTCACGCAGGCGTGCTACCGATTTATTCATACAGTTTTGACCAGTCCCCGTATTACGCCGTCACACCTTTAGTCGGCGAGGAACAACCAGACTCAGAGGGTCAAACCGGTTGGCGCACTCTGACATTGGAGAATCTATGTGGCAAGGTATCTGCCAATGAGGCTTGGGAATACATTTACGAGATCGCTGATGCGATTGGTTGGATGCACCGCTCGCGTATTCCTCATGGCAATCTTCGGGCCTCCAACGTGATCATCCAAGCCGGCCAAGAGACATCCACCCGGATCACCGATCCAGGCCAGGGCTGGGTGGGAGGTGTCCACCACTTCTCTCTTGGTGATCACTGGGTGCATCTTTGCCCGGATCAAATCGAGGAGCCGGAGGGAGTACACGAGGGAAACGGAAAATCATGGGACGTCTACACTTTCGGTGTTCTCGCTTACCGTCTCCTCACCGGACATTTTCCCCGAGGAGATGCAGCTTGGAGAGAGCAGCAAAGCCTCGCGATCCAGCGCGAGGGGAGAGGGTTACCTTATTCCATTGATGGGTCCATCCTCCTCAATGCCATCCGGACCCAGCCCACAATCACTTGGCCCACCAAACCCAATTCGAAATGGGAAGAACGACGCCGCCAGATCATCGAAAAAGCACTGAGTCTTGATCCTGCCGAGCGATGGAGCGACGTGAGGGAGATTGTTCGAGATTTCGAACGTTTGGAGTCTGACTACCTGATTGAGGAATCCCATGAACGCATCAAGACCGAGCGCTCCGTCTACTCGGCCCGGGTGAAGCGTCTGCAACTTATCTGCGCAGGCATTGTGGCCGCGCTCTTCATCGCCACCACCCTGTTTGTTGTCACTTTCTACAGGGCCAAAACGGCAGAGAGTAGTCTAGCAGGAATCGCCACCGAACACGCGGCGGAGATGCAAATTCGAGACTTGCAGATCTCATCATTGTCCGGGCAACTGGACGAAAGCAGGCGAGAGCTCAAGGAGACGGACCTCAACCTCGGTTACACTCAGCGCGCCGCTGATCAGTTTTTGGCACAATTGCTCCAAACTCGGGTCTCAAATCCCATGGAGGCAGACTTCCTCCGGCATGAGTTCGAGGAAGCCTTGGTCTTTGAGGAAAAGAATCTCGCCTCACTCAAGGACCGCCCGAAGCCCAATCACGAGCGCGTGCGAGTGGCCGGAAATCTGGGGCGCATCCAACTTCGACTCGGACAAACAACAGAAGCCGCCTCTCACTTGGAGAATGCTTTGGCTGAAGTATCAGCCCTACTCGAAAAAACGGGATCCGCCAGGGAAGCCTCGCTGCACCATCAATGGAAAGGCCAGTATGCATTGATGTTGGCGGAAATTCGTGACAGCGAGGGCAAATCAGCCGACTCACTCAGACTCCTCAAAGAGGCGACGGCCGATTTGACCCTTGGTCTCGAAGCTGACCCCAACAACCGCATGACCCGCTTCGAGTGTGCCCGGGCTTGGTTGGAGCAAGGCATCCGCACTCGACAAAACGGGGAGCAAACCGAGGCCATTGCCGCTCTCGGCAAAACGGTAAGCCTGCTGGACGCAAAGGCCATCGGCTCCGATCTCATGAACGAGGAAAAGTTCTTGCTCGCTCGGGGTAAATTCCAACGCGCACTCATCGAGCGGGATATGGGGAAAGTCGAAGATGCCCTCCACACGCTCATTGAGACCGCCCAAGAGATGGGTGAACTGGTCATGGGGACCTCCCCTCGGAATCAAGATCAGGCCCTGAGTTTGGCTGAAACTTACACAGAAATGGCGGTCGTCATCGCTGCGCATTTTGGGTCGAAAGAGGCCAAAGAAGCCCATGCCCAAGCCGTGCCGATCTTGATTGAACTCACCCGCCTCCACCCCGACTTGGCAGAGGCTAAGCACCTACTGGCAAGAAACTACGGCTCCATTTCCAGCCTCGACCGTGATGAAGGCAAGCACTCCGATGCTCAAAAGAAGAAGCAAGACGCTATCGAGTTGGTCAACGAGATCGTCTCAGACAACAAAGAGAATCTTCGATACGTCTTTTCTCTGGCAAAACTGCGCAGCGAGTATGCGGAACTGCTCTCAGACGTAGGTCGGACAAAAGAAGCTTTGCCAATTGCCAAACAAGCCACGGCAGCGTTGGAAATCCTGCTCAGTGAAGACAAAGAAGTCAGCTCCAGACCCGAGCGCAAAAGCTGGCAAATGCAGTTGGCGCTCGCCTACGGAGTGCTGGGCAATGCGGCTCAGAGCCTCAAGGAGGCAAAACTGGCAACCGCTTCATTCACCAGCGGTCTTGCGATTTGGGAGAAACTCTCCATCGCCAATCCATCTGACCCGATTATCACGCAGGGGCTCACATGGACAAAAGGCCGACTCGGGAAAGCGGACTGATAGGCTTAATCCTTCAGGACGCGCTTAATGTCCTCTGCCTGCTGGTCCGTGGATGCCTTCGCATCATGCCAGACTATTTTTCCACCCTTGATCAGAAAGCACTGCCGCGTCGCGAGTGACAAGAGCCCCTTCATCATCTTTTCCACTTTAAAGGCTGCAACAATCTTTCCCTCGGGATCAGCAATTAGATCATAAGGAAGCTTAAAATCGTCCCTGAATTTCTTCTGAGCCTCGACTTGATCAAAGGACACCCCTAGCACCTGCACGCCATCCTTGGAAAGTTCGGAAAACGCATCCTTCAGACTGCACGCCTGTTTCGTGCAACCCGGGGTGTTTGCCTTCGGGTAGAAGAACACCACGGTAGGCCCCTTGGCGTAAACATCGGCAAAATTCACCATTTTCCCATCTTGGTTCGTGCCACTCACCTGAGGCGCCGGCAGATCAACCTTCTCCCCTTCACCTGCATGGGAAAAAGTGCCCATCACACCAGCCATTGCGATTCCGATAAGTTTGAAGAGTCTTTTCATAGGTTGTGGAATTAAGTAACGTATCGTTACACGGTCAAGGCCGCATCCATTTCAATACACAAGGCAGTTTGCCCTCCCCCCTCATGAAACTGATTACCCACCTCTCCTTTCTGACACTCTGTGCCACAACGGCCACCGCAGACCTTACCTCTTCCATTGAAAAGTTGCGGTCAGTGGGACGAGAGGGATCTGGAAACACGGATGCCTCCGAGGCTTGGCAGGAAGTCGTAAAAACCGAAGCATCCAATCTCCCGGCTGTCTTCGAGGGAATGAACGGCGCGAATCCTTTGGCTGAAAACTGGATTCGAGCCGCGGTGGACACGATTGTGGATCGCACACTCGCCACCCAAAAAGAACTGCCCATCTCAGAACTCAAAGCATTCATCGCAGACACAAAGCACTCAGCCGCTCCACGCGTCCTCGCGTTCGACCTAATCCGAAAGGTCTCGCCTGAAGAGGCGGAGAAGATAACACCAAGCCTTCTTGAAGATCCGAGTTCTGACCTCCGCCGTTACCCGATCGTCAAACTCATTGAAGACGGAGAAAAGCTGCTCGGAAAAAAGGACACCCAAGCCGCTGGGGCAACCTTTGAAAAAGCCCTCATCAGCGCCCGAGATGAGGATCAGATCAAAAAGCTAACGAAGAGCCTGCGCGACCTCGGCAAAAAAGTGAATCTCGTTAAGCACTTCGGTTTTCTGACCGAATGGCACCTGATCGCCCCTTTCACCAATGTTGAACGAAAGGGCTTCAATGAAGTCTTCCCAGCCGAAAAGGAGATCAATCTAGCTACTACTTACCCGGGAAAAACTGGGCAGGTAAAGTGGGTTGAATACAAAAGCACAGACGAATATGGAATGATCGATTTCAACAAACCCTTTGGCATGGAGAAACAAGTCACGGGTTATGCTTACACCGAGTTTAATTCGACGGAGGAACGAGAGGCGGAGATTCGGCTCGGCTGCAAGAATGGATGGAAAATTTGGCTCAACGGAAAACTCATCTTTGCCCGGGACGAATATCATCGAGGCATGAAACTGGACCAATACAAGCTACCAGCCAAACTCCAGAAAGGTAAGAACGCCATACTCGTCAAATGTTGCCAAAATGAGCAAACGGAGGAGTGGACCGTCGAGTGGCAGTTCCAACTTCGTGTTTGTGACTCAACCGGCACAGCCATCAGCAGTGCACCTTAATCCCATCTTTTAATCTCTAAACTTCATCTGATCCATGAATCATCCTTTGATCGCAAAATTTCTGAGGTTGAGTGCGTGCGCACTTTTCTCTTTCGACTCAGCGGCCCTTGCAAACGACTGGCTCCAATTCAGAGGTCCCGATTCAGGGGCTGTTGCTAATGAGTCTTCCGGCCCCGGTTCAAAGGTTCAAATTGGCTGGAAAACGGACTTGCCCGGCCGCGGACTCTCGAGCCCCATTGTGGTGGGTGACAAAGTTTTCATCACCTGTTCCAGCGGACCGGAACAACAATCACTTCACGTTTTTTGTTTCGATGCGAGTAACGGGAAGCCGATCTGGGAGCGAGTGATGCGCGCCACGGGTCGGACGATGAGTCACAACAAGACTTGCGTGGCGGCACCAACTCCATGCAGCGACGGCAAAAGGGTCTTCGCCCTCTTTTCTTCGAACGATCTTTTTGCTTTCGACTTGGATGGAAATCTCCTTTGGTTGCGCGGCCTGACTTACGATTACTCCAATGCGAGCAACAGTCTGGGGATGTCGCAAAGTCCAACTGTGATCGGCGGGGCTCTGGTGATCCAAAGCGAGAACGACAGTGAGTCTTTTGCGGCAGGTATCGATGTCAAAACTGGCGTTAACTTGTGGAAGATTGATCGCCCGAAAGCAGCCAACTGGACGAGCGCTGTTCATTGGAATCCTGACGGTGGTCAGGCCCTCGTGGCACTTCAGTCGAGCAAAGGTTTACTCGGTCTTGATCCCTTTTCAGGCAAACAAGTTTGGGACTACGCCGACGGCGCGAGCACCATTCCATCCAGCGCAGTGGGTTCCGGTGCTTTATTTGCGGTGAGTCACGGCATCACAGCACTCAAACCCGACGGCAACTCCATCAGTCAACTCTGGAGGAATGAAGAACTGAATCCTGGCACCGCGAGCCCACTTGCACTGGGTAATGCGCTCTACGTCGTTAACAAAGCGGGCGTCCTGATCAAAGCCAAGCTATCCAATGGAGATGAGGAATGGAAACTGCGATTGAAAGGGCCAATCAGTGGTTCTCCCGTTGCTGCGGGTCAGTACATTTACATCGCCAGTGAGCGCGGGGACTTTCAAGTAATCGACACCTCGGCCAAAGAGGGCGCAGTGGTGCAAACCCTGGTATTGAAAGAGACGATTCTCTGCACACCTGCCATCGCGAAAGGGGCCATCTTCATCCGGAGCGACGGGACGCTCTGGCGCCTCAATGGCTAACTCCCCAACAGCCCGAGAGCTGTCGAGGGCGCCCTCGACAGCGTTTTGAGCATCCTCCTTGTTAGGATTCAGCCGTTTCAGGAGGATTCCCCTCAGTTTCCACGACTCCTTCTACAGGCTGAACTTCGGCCTGTTCCTCTTCTTCATCGGCGATGACCGTCGCTACATCCTGAATGGTCTCGTCCTTTTTGAGGTCCATGAGCTTGACTCCCTGGGCCACCCGACCTGTTTCCCGGATTCCTTTTTCACCGCCGACTCGAATACGGACGTTCTGCCCTTTGCTGGTGATCAGCATGAGTTCATCGTCATCGTGAACCGCCATCGCTGCGACAACTTTTCCGGTCTTCTCGGTGATATCAATGGTCTTCACGCCTTTGCCTCCCCGATTGATCAGGCGATAATCTTCGAATGGCGTGCGCTTGCCGAGTCCTTTTTCGGAAACAACTAACAGTTGCGTGTCTGGAACGACAGCCGTCAATGCGACGAGGTAGTCACCTTCATCAAGTCGGATTCCCCTCACACCGGCAGCGCCACGACCCATGGCGCGGATGTCCGTCTCCTCACAGCGCAGGCACATGCCGTCGCGAGTGGCAAAACAGATCTCGCTCTTGCCATCCGTCAGCACGACATCCACGAGGTCGTTTCCTTCCTCGATGTTGATGGCGTTCATACCCGCTTTTCGGTAATTTTTGAAAGCGTCGAGTGATGTCTTTTTCACCGTGCCATCCTTGGTCGCAAAGAGCACAAACTTCTCGGGACTCCACATGGCATCATCCTCGACTCCCTGCGCCTCGAGACGAAGAACGCTGTTGATCTTCTCATCAGGCCCAAGGTTGAGCACATTCTTGATGCTCCGCCCCTTCCCTGTTCTCGGTGCTTCGGGGAGTTGGTAAACGCGCTCCACATAGACCCGCCCCGTATTCGTGAAGAACAGAAGGAAGTCGTGCATGTTCGCACTGAAGAGCGTCTCCACGAAATCATTCTTGTCCTCTTTGGTCGCAGCCTCACGGGCTTCCATTCCTTTCAGCCCCTTTCCTCCCCGGGCTTGCAGTCGGTATTCATTGGTCAGTGTGCGCTTCACATAACCAAAGTGAGTAAGCGTGACGATATTGGCATCATTCGGAATGAGATCGATGGTCTCAATCCCACCGCCTGCGGCTTCGATCCGAGTCAGTCGAGCATTGCCATGTTTGGCTTTGATTGCTTGAAGCTCGTCCTTAATGATTGTCAGCACCCGATGCTCATGAGCCAGAATGTCCATGAGATCCGTGATCGTGGCCAATAACTCATCATAATCAGCCTTGATCTTGTCCCGCTCCATTCCTGTGAGCTGATAAAGTCTCAGCTCCAGGATCTGATCGACCTGCGTGTCCGTGAACACGTATTGGTCGCCTTGAATGCTAGGTTGATTGCGGATGAGGATGCCCAAACGCTCAGCCGTGGCCGTGCTGAACTGGTAAGCCTTCAACCCGATCCTCGCTTCATCGCGATTTCGGCTATCGCGAATGATTTTGATGAAATCATCCAGATGACCCAGCGCCAGGAGGTAGGCTTCGAGCTTCTCTGCCTGCTGTTCCGCTTTTTTCAGCAAGTACCGAGTGCGCCGGATGATCACCTCACGCCGATGCTCAATATAACAGGCAATCGCGTCTTTGATGCTAAGCACCCGCGGGCGTCCGCCGTCAATGGCCAGCATGTGGATGCTGAAACTGCTCTCGAGTGCCGTGAATTTGTAGAGGTTATTCAGCACCACCTGCGGACGAGCATCCCGCTTCAGATCAACCACGACTCGAGTGTTTTCATCGGACTCATCACGCACAGCAGTGATGTCGGTGATGATTTTTTCATTGGCCAATTCAGCGATGCGCTTCACCAACTCAGCACGATTCACATTATATGGAATCTCCGTGATGATGATTTGCTCGCGGCCGTTATTCTCCACGATCTCAGCCTGACCCCGCACGCGCACGCTGCCGTGACCCGTCTCCATGTACTCGCGGATTCCATCGAGTCCGTGCAAAACGCAACCCGTCGGGAAATCGGGCCCTTTGATGAACTGACTCAGTTCACTGACCGTGATCGCGGGATTATCGACCTGCGCACAAACACCATCGACGATCTCACCGAGATTGTGCGGAGGCATGTTGGTGGCCATGCCCACTGCGATCCCTGTCCCTCCATTGACAAGAAGATTCGGAAAGGCAGCCGGAAACACGGTTGGCTCCGTGAGACGCTCATCGTAATTCGGCACAAAATCGACCGTATCCTTGTCCATGTCGGACATCAGAGTGCCCCCAAGGGGCGTCATGCGGGCCTCCGTGTAACGCATCGCTGCAGGTGGATCACCTTCCACAGAGCCGAAGTTACCTTGCGGATCGATCAGTGTCTCCCGCATCGCCCACGGCTGCCCCATGTGAACGAGCGTGGGATAAATGACGGCCTCGCCATGTGGATGGTAATTACCTGATGTATCACCGCAGATCTTGGCGCACTTCATCTGCTTCTTCGGCGGATAAAGTCCGAGCTCATGCATGGCATACAAGATGCGGCGCTGTGAGGGCTTTAATCCATCTCGCACGTCGGGCAACGCGCGAGAGATGATGACCGACATGGAGTAGTCGAGGAACGAATTCTTGACCTCATCAGCGACTGAGATGGGGCGAGTGTTGGATTCTTGCATGAGAGTATAGCGGGAGTGCTGATCAGAATTTGAGGCGCATCACACATCCAGATTCCGCACATTCAGCGCGTTCTCTTCGATGAAGTGTTTTCGGGGTTCGACGACATCTCCCATCAGGATGGTAAAGATGCGCTCCGCCTCTTGTGCATTGGTTTCGTCAAGACGGATCTGCAGAAGCGTTCTCTTGTTAGGATCCATGGTCGTCTCGAAGAGCTGCTTGGCGTTCATTTCACCCAGCCCCTTGAATCGCTTGATCTCCATCCCGCGTTTCCCGATTTCCATGACTTTGTCGAGAATACCCGGAATGCTGAACACAGGGTGCACCTTAGCATTGTCACCATCGCCCTCAATGACCTCAAACAGCGGCCTATCCTGACTGCTGAAATGGTCGACGTGCAACCCGAGTTCATCGAGCTGCTGAAAACGGCGCTTCATGCCGTGAGCCTCGTGAATCTCGATCAGTCTGGCCCGACGATGTGATTTGGGAGCCGCGGTCCCGTTTGCTTCGGGATCCGCATCCGGCTTCCCGAATAGGTGCAGATCATTGTTCTCCCTGGCAAAGGTGGCGAGTTGCTCATTGCTGACGAAGTACTGGATGTTCACTTCGTTCCCCTCACGAACAGTCACCAGATAGTGCGGAAGACTGCCCGTAGCTTCATCGCGAGCTTGAAGATAAGCCTCAAAATCACCACCGTGGCGACGAATGATGTCGGCGAATTTGGCAACGGGAACAAGTTGCTCCAAGATCGCCTTCAATCGGTCGTCCGCCACCTTGCTTCCGTCTGCGATGTTACGCAGGCTGATTTCGCCCGATCCCATCTCGAGAAGCATGGCGTCCATTTCAGCATCATCCTGGACGTACTCTTCACGCTTCTTCCGCGTCACCTGATAAAGCGGAGGCTGCGCCACATAGATGTGTCCCCCTTTGACCAACTCCGGCATCTGCCTGAAAAAGAAGGTCAGCAGCAAAGTGCGGATGTGAGAGCCATCCACGTCAGCATCGGTCATGATGACGATTTTATGATAGCGGAGTTTGTCGATGTTAAAGGAGCCCTCCACTTCACTGTCGCCACCAATGCCCGTGCCAATCGCCGTGATCATCGTCTGGACTTCCTTGTTTTGGAGGACCTTCTCGAGCCGAGCTTTCTCGGTATTGATCAGTTTACCGCGCAAAGGAAGGATCGCCTGGTTATGTCGGTTGCGCCCCATTTTGGCGGAGCCACCGGCGGAGTCACCCTCGACAATAAACAGCTCGGTCTTCGCCGGGTCCCGCTCGGAACAATCCGCCAGCTTCCCAGGCAGGCCGCCGCTGCTCATCGCATCTTTGCGGATCGCTTCTCTTGCCTTCCTCGCAGCTTCGCGAGAGCGGGCGGCGATGATGATGTTATTGATTACCGTCACGGCAATCTCAGGCGTCTCATCAAAGAAACGCATGAGGCCCTCATAGACGATTGAACTTACCACGCCCTCGACCTCACCGTTCACCAGCTTCACTTTCGTTTGCGAATTGAAACGCGGATTCGGAAGCTTCACGCTCAGCACGCAAATAAGACCCTCGCGGCAGTCATCGCTTTCGATATCGGGCAACTTGTCTTTGAAGCTCTTCGGATTGCTGTTGATGTAGGCCTTCACTGCGCGAGTCAGTGCGGCTTTTAGCCCACTGTAGTGGGTGCCTCCATCCGGATTGGGGATGGCATTTGCAAAGCACAAGGTTTGCTCATTGAGCCCCTTGTTCCACTGCAGCACGCAGTCCACGAGGATGAATTTGTTCTTGTCATCAATGACCACCTCTCGACGACCCGCTAGGGCGATTGCATCAGAATGAATTTTATCTTTATCAGCCCCGAGCTCACGCACGAACTGCTTCACACCATCTTGGTAGAAGAGGATCTCCTGACGCTGTGGCTCGACGCGCTCATCCGTCAGCGTGATCTTGATTCCTGGGTTCAGGAAAGCCAACTCCCTCAGTCGGACCAAGAGACGATCAAAAACATAAATGGTCGTAACCGTAAAAATCGTCGCATCCGGAAAGAAAGAGATCTTGGTGCCGGTGGCTTTGGGATCGTCAAGATCTCCGAGCACGGTAAGGGGTTCTGTCGTCTTGCCGCGCTCGAAGCCGATGGCGTGGATCTTGCCGTCACGGAAGACCTCGCATTTGAACCAATCAGAAAGTGCGTTCGTGCACTTCGCACCGACACCGTGAAGACCGCCCGAGAACTCATAAGCACCGTCACCGAACTTGCCACCAGCATGCAGGCTGGTGAGCACAAGTTCCACCGTTGGAACCTTCGCCACCTTATGCATCTCCACAGGAATACCACGACCATCATCCTGAATCGTGATCGAACCATCAGTATGAATCGTGATCCAAATGTTTTTGCAATTGCCTGCGAGATGCTCGTCAATGGAGTTATCGACGACCTCAAAAACGCAGTGGTGCAAGCCTCGTTCATCAGGATCCCCGATGTACATTCCTGGACGGAGGCGGACAGCTTCGAGCCCTTCAAGCTTTTGAATTTGATCAGCACCGTAGGCCTGATCTGCGGATACAGCGGTAGAGTTTGACTCGACCGAATCAATGATTTCTTCTGGCATAAAATGTGTCGTTCGCCATCGCCTGAGTCTGTCCAATTTAACCACTCCAGAAACGTGCTCGATGGGCTGGCGTTCAGGTTAGCAAGCCCACCCCAAGTGCCAAGGTTTTTGTGCATATTTTCAGGTTATTTTTAGTGCAAGACCGATCCTCCTCGGACAGCCTGTGCGATGCTTAAGAACACCACTCACACAGACTTTGACTTCATCATCCTAGGCGGAGGAAGTGGGGGATACGCTGCCGCCCGAACCGCTCATTCTTTGGGCCTCTCCGTTGCCGTTGTAGATGGTGCACCGGAACTCGGTGGTTTGTGTATTTTGAAAGGCTGCATGCCGAGCAAAACGCTGATCGAATCGGCTGACCGAAATCTCAGCATCCGGAGAGCCGCTGAATTTGGGCTCAGCGCCTCTTCGGGCGGAGTCAGACCGCTCGTCATCCGGGATCGGAAGCGAGCCCTCATCGATAACTTCGCCAGCTATCGGCAGGGTCAGTTACAGGACGGTCGCTTCGTTCTCTACCGAGGCCTGGGGAGGTTCACTTCTTCTCATGAGATCGAAGTGCTCCCGAGAGACGGCTCCGCGTCCATCAAACTCACGGCGAGGACATTTTGCATCGCCACGGGCTCCACACCCCACATTCCACCCATCCCTGGATTACCTGAAACAGGTTTCTGGACCAGCGATGACGTCTTGGACGCATCCGAATTGCCCTCCTCATTTGCGATTCTCGGAGGCGGTGCGATCGCCCTCGAAATGGCACATTATCTGGAGGGAATGGACCGAAAGGTAACGCTCATTCAAAGGGGGAAACAATTCCTCACGGGACTCGATCCCGAGTGCAGTCGTGTTATTGAGCAGGCATATTCCAAACGTGGAATCGAATGCCATCTCGGCACCGGTATTCATCGCATCACCTCACACAACGGACGCAAAAAGATCGACTTCCGTCAAGGTGCCGAGGAAAGGTCAGTCACCGTTGATGAAATTCTCGTCGCCATGGGCCGAGGCGCAAACACCGAAGGTCTCAGCCATCACGCCGCCTCCCTCGGGGTGGCAGATAAAAAGATCGTCGTCAAACCAACCATGCAAACCACGCAACCCCACATCTTTGCTGCCGGGGACGTTTGCAGCCCACTCGACGTCGTCCACATCGCCATCCAACAAGGCGAGATCGCGGCCCGAAATGCCCATCGCCTCATGTCCTCATCGGAGACGCTCGAAGAGATTGACTACAGGCTTCTTCTTTTCGGTGTCTTTTCACACCCACAGATCGCCGCCGTCGGCGCTTCGGAGGACGACTTAAGCCAAGCTCAAACGCCCTATCTCAGCGCCAGCTATCCTTTTGATGACCACGGAAAAAGCATGTGCATGGGTGAGACGGAAGGATTCGTGAAGATGTTAGCCCATCGAGACACAGGTGAAATTTTGGGCGCTACTGTTGTGGGCCCCCACGCCACCGAACTGATCCACGAAATCGTGATCGCAATGAATTTTCACAGCACTGTGAAACAGTTCATTTCGATTCCTCATTATCACCCGACACTGAGTGAAATCTGGACTTATCCTGCAGAAGAAATTGCCGAGAACATTCCCTTCTCTTAGGCGATCTGTGAACAACTATTTTCCAATCTTTCGATAGAATGATTGACACTCGTAATCTTTTTAAGATATATGTGATCTCAAATGTTAAGGCAAATCATCGGCATACCAAATGACGGGCAAAAGGACAACAAGCGTTCAGAGGTCCCCATGCCTCCCGCGCCTGTGATTGGTGCTCCAGCACCTGCTCCCCTTGCACAACCTCAACGATTCACTCCCTCACCTGCACCCTCCTCACCCATGTCCACTAGCAAAAACGTTCTCGCAAACGACGTCGAAATCAAAGGATCCATCAAATTCTCACACGATCTCATCATTGACGGCAAGATCGAAGGCGAAGTCCACTCGGACGGCGCACTCACCGTCGGTGAGAACGCTGTGATTAAAGGTGAAATCAAGACGCGTTCGGTGATCATGTTTGGGAAAGTGGAAGGCAACATCACCGTCGCTGAGCGTTGCGAACTGAAGAGCAATGCCGTCCTGATCGGTGACATCGCAGCCGGCACTCTTTCGATTGAAGAGGGCGCGACCTTCATGGGCCAATCGCAGGTTGGCAAAAAAGCAGTCGAGGCCGCCAACGCCCGCGGATCGGCCGCCGTTCCGGCCAAGCCCCAAGGTTCCTAACCCTTATACGTGAGTGCTCCGAGGACTTTTTGGCTTCGCGAGAAACGACGGAACCCCGCCCCCACCTAAAGGCAAGATCGAGATTGTCTGTCCGACGTGTGGCGCGGTTCAATATGAGCCGCTCCTTGTGGTCTCCACGTTCTGCCGAAAATGCGGAGATCATCTCCGCATCGAAAAGAAGCGTGTCATTGGCTCAGGAGTCCGCAAATACGGAGTTGCTGAACCGTCGCCCAACCAAGCCGCCGCCGCGCTGAATGAGCCACAGGCGAGCCTTGCGGTTTCCTCCGATAAAACTTCAGAACAAATACAGGCCGAACCGTCAAGTGTCGCCGCCCCACGTCCAACGAAACCACTCTCAGGCGCAAATGCGCTCCGCGCAATAATCGCGCGAAGCCAACCTGAGTTGGCGCTCACCGACGTCAAGCCTGTCCAGACACCTGAAGTCACACCCCCGCTTCATCAGTTTGACCCGAGCCAGGCAGCCGAGTCAGTCAGGGACCACGAAAACTTTGAAGCCGCGCCTGAGGCGATCTCTCGGACTCTCGGAAGGATCGCTAATCAACCCGCCCCCACAGTCGCGCCCCCAACCGCCAATGCGACAACCCTTCAAAAAATGAAGGATCAGGGGCTCTACCGCCAACAGCACTTTAAGGTCGTTCAGTGTTTTGAATGCACAAACACCTTCAAGGTCGGCAGGTCCTCCCGTTCAGCAAATTGCTCTCAGTGCGGTTCATTGATCTCACTTGAAGATATTGAGGTGAATACAAATTGGACTCAGCCGATCAAGACCCGTGGCGATTTGATCATCCGGAAGCCTGGCCATGTCAGCACCGCTCAGGTTTACTGCAAGGATTTGCGCTGTTTCGGCATGTTTCAGGCCAATGTTGATTGTTCCGGTGACGCCATCTTTAAATCATCGGGAAACATGATCGGCGAGTTGCGCTGCCACCGCCTCATCATTGAGAAAGGCACCTCTGTGACTTTCGCCAATCTCATCCACGCTGACGAAGTTGAGATCCACGCCAAGATCTCCGGCACTATCTTCTCCCGCGGCGCTGTTCTGATCACTGCATATGGGTCCGTAGATGGAGATGTGACCGCCCGATCCGTTTCGATCGAGCCGGGCGGCGAATTGAATGGCGCGATGAATATCATCCGCGCCGACAGCCTCCTCTCCAACGCTCCCGAAAAGCCTCACTAAAGCGAGTCACGTCAATCATCGAGTTGAGAATACCGTCCGGCTCTGTATGACTCTTCCATGGTAGCCACCGCCGCTTTCAATCTTCGCTCTGAGATCCTCCGCCTCAAAAAAGAACGCAACGCCGTCATCCTCGCCCACAATTATCAGGTGAAGGAAATCCAGGAGATCGCCGACTATGTGGGTGACTCACTCGGCCTCGCTTACAAGGCCAAGGACACGGATGCAGATGTCATCGCCTTCTGCGGCGTTCACTTCATGGCCGAGACGGCCAAAATTGTGAATCCCGAAAAAACCGTGGTCATCCCAGACATGAACGCAGGTTGCTCCTTGGAGCAAAGCTGCCCGGGACCCCAATTGGACGCCTTCTTGAAGGCCAATGCGTCGAAGAACTACTACGTGATCGCCTACATCAATTGCAGCGCGGCGGTCAAAGCACTCTGCGACTGTATTTGCACCAGCGGAAATGCGGTAAAGATCGTCGAAGCAGCACCCAAGGATCGGCCCATTCTTTTCGTCCCCGACCAGAATCTCGGCTCATGGGTTATTGAACAAACAGGTCGGAAAATGGATCTCTGGAAGGGGGCCTGTTACGTGCATGTCGAGTTCACCCGTGACAGCATTCAAGCCATCAAGGAAAAACATCCCGGTGCCGAAGTCGTGGCACATCCTGAGTGCACCTACGCGGTTCGGATGCTGGCAGACGAAGTTTGCAGCACTGAAAAAATGATTGGCTACTGCCGCAACAGCAAAGCCAAAGACTTTATCATCGTGACCGAGTCGGGCATGCTCAACCGCCTGGAGCGCGAGGTGCCGGAGAAAAACTTTATCGCCGGCCCCACGGGCCACTGCCTCTGCGCGGACTGCCGCTACATGAAGCTCAACACCCTAGCAAAACTACACGATGCACTGCTGAATCTCGAGCCTCGGGTAGAGGTCCCCGAAGAAACGCGGAAACGCGCACTGAAACCGATGCTACGGATGCTCGAACTGAGCAAGTAAGCCTACGATGCCCGTCGCGTGGAGGGTGATTCCGCAAAAAATTGCTCCATCCGCTTACGCAGATCAGCATAAAAACTTGCGGCCATTTCCTCCAGCATGGCCAGCCGTTCAGTCGCGCGCCCCATCGGTCCTTCCTTCGACAAAAGATCACGCTCGACTCGCATTCTCTCTTCAAAAGCTTTCTCCATCTCCATGAGAGATTGCAAAAACTCCTTGGCTGCCCGAGAGCGATCCACTCCCTCGATCAGCGCCCGCTCCAGTGGTTTATTTTGTGTCAGGTGGAGCAAACGACCATTCGACAGCTCCTCCATGTAGCGGCCGAAGCTCTCGAGAAACGATGTCCGCTCCCGATCAAACCGCGCCTCATCACAGTCGAGCAAGGTGTCATAAGGCCCGGGCTTCGAGAAGAACTTCACAACGAGTGGAATGGTATCCACCAGCATAAAAAGAAGCGTCAGCACGAGGTAGGTCATGAAGGCAAATTTTCCACCCTCAGCGCCCGCCTCAAAGAGACGGTGGAGGGCAAGCGTCTGCGTGAGAATGTCCCTCCGCGGCTCCGCACGGAGCGCCGTGATGCGCGCCTGCTCATCGGTCGTGATTTCAGCGATTTCCTCGTGCAATCGCTTCAGCTGAGCGAGCAATGTATCGATTTGCTGGGCGATCGTGGTTCGGATCGCATTCTGTTGCCCCACAAACTGGTCCGCCTGCTGCTGCTGCACCTGCCTGCGCAGTCCCTCGATTCTCTGCGCTTCTTCTTTTTCTTTGGCAGCCATGTCTGCCGCCTTTTGCTCAAAGGCGGTAACGACGCCGGTTTCCGCAGCCTTCAGTTCCAGCTTCAGCGTGTTGCGCTGTGTGGTTAGCGTCTCCAGAACACTGGTGAGGCGTTTCGATTCCGCGCGGCGCCAGGTGAGTTGGTCATCATTGATGCTCTTTGCCCGAGGCCCGAGACCGATGATGCCGCTGCGCTGCCCATTCAGCTCCCGTTCAAATTCAGTCTGCCAGAAATTGAGTTCCTCAGTGATTTTCTTGGCGGCGATGTTGTTCGTCTCCAGATCCTTATCCACCGTTTCGAGCCTCGCTGCGATGGGCTTCACCACTTCAGCGATGCGTTTGTCCAGCTCAGCTTTGACTCGCTTCTCCTCGTCGGTGAGTGGCGGTTGAGCATTGGGATCAGCCAGCGTCTCCAAAAATTTAGCCGTGAAGGTTTCATTCCATCGCTCACGCTGGGCAGCGATCTCGGCTTCGAGGATTGTCACCTTGGACTCGACTTTTTGCTTCTCCGCCAGTGCTGTGGACCGCGCCGATTCGATCTCCCCCTGCCGATCTTTCTCGATGACTGAACTCACCGTGTCGCGGAAAAGCAAGAGGGCGAGCGGATGTGAAATGGTCAGTCCCATCAACGTCGCGACCACGATCCGGAGCGAGAACTGCGCCATCTTGCGCAGCCAGCTTTGATAGGCCCGGTAAGTGGCCAGCAGCGCCCGGTCCACCGTCAGAATGATGAACCCCCACACCACAGAAACGGGAGCGATGACGCGCCAATCATCCGTCAGAGTCGAGAGTGCATAAGCAGATGACATCAGGGCAAAAAGCGCGGGAACGAGCACCGTCGCCCCGAAGGCGACATACTTCCGTCTTTCCCAGGCTGGGCAGGCCTCCAGGCTATCAGCCGCGGCTCCAGAGAGCCAGAAAAACACCCGTTCCATTCGTTGAGTCAGCGTCATATTGGCCACAACTACGCGCTCGCCGGTCCCCTTGCTACAAACAACCGAAGATTCCTCCAAAAAAGAAATACCCCCACGTCTTCCCTTGAGCCGACCCGCACTCTCGCTGAACATCCACTCTCCATGTCGTTCCCTGCTCAACTCGCCACCAAGTCTTCTCCCCCTGAATCTACAGGCTGGCTTGTGCGCATCTCAGAGGCTTTCGAGCCGGTCGTCAGCGAGATTCTCCACGGTTTGGGTTCCACCACTCGCACCGACTTGGGCAGCGAGTATCATCTCATCAAAACGGCCAATCCAAAGGCCCTCCGAAATCCCGAGCTCGCTCGTTACCTGCGCTGGAATCTTCCCATGGACCACATGTGGCCTTGCTCGCCCCCGAAGATGGAAGGCTTCGTCGAGAAAGCGGCTCAGACACTTTTGAAAAAATTCGGCTCTCGAAATCCACAAGGGATCTTTGTCGGTCAGCTCAATCCAGGCTCTCCAGATCCCTACTTCAAAAAGCTTGCTTCCAATCTCCGTGGCCGCGCTCTCCAGGTATTTCCCAAGCTGGAAGCCGAGGACGCCGAGAAACAAAACCCCTCCGTTCAGACTCTTTTTTGTCTCGTTGGCCGAGAGGGTCTGTTCTGCGGCATGCAAAGCCCGCGTGAAAGCAACGGTCTTTACCCGGGCGGCAGTAAGTTTATCAATCTCGATAACCCGCAGACCATCAGTCGTGCAGGTGCCAAGATCGCGGAGGCTCTTCATCATTTGATCATGTTCAGGCCGCAGCTCCCTCCCGATAGCCATTGGCTGGAGTTGGGCGCCTGCCCGGGCGGCATGACCTCTGAGCTTCTGGCTCGGCACCAACGCGTGACCGCCATTGATCGTGCACCTCTGGACGCTCGCCTCAATGGTCACGCCGGTTTAACCTTCATCCACTCCGATGTAGCCGCGTTTCGCCCCGCTCCAGGCACCGTCTATGACGCTATATTGAGTGATCTCAATGGCCCACCGCAAGAGTCGATCTCTCACGTCGCACGCTACACTCCTTTTTTGAAACCGGATGGCCTCGTCATTTTCACCTTAAAATCGCCCCGAGTCGAAGATCTTGCTGCACCGGCCCGCCTGGTTAGGGAAGTCATCTCCACGGCTCGACGGGCCGGCCTTTCGCTGATCACAGAGAGCCACCTCCCGCACAATCGTCATGAGTTCACCCTTTTCTTTGAGAGGCGCTGATTCAAAGAATCTCATTTCGTTGATCGTTGGCTTTGTTGCCCCTACCTCGGCGGGCGCACATCCTTTTCATGCGTGGCACACATGATGCTTAATCGGACAGGAACACTTCGATTCCTCTCCTCCGCATGGCCACCATTGCACTCGAGCGCTCGGCTCTCTCAGACATCTCATCACGTTGCACCGCACTCCGGGGACGACTCTCCATTCCCCAAACGGAACTCGCACGCTGGCTCGGCGTCAGCCCCAGTTACATCAGCCATCTCGAGCATGGGACTCAGGTGCCCTCCGGCAGTGTCCTTCGCCTTTTTGTTGAGCTCGAATCACGAAGCGCCCACGCGGCGCTCAGCATGCATGAGCCCTCTGCGGCCCGCCCCCATGAAGTCCCACTTGTCACCTTGTCACCCGACGCCCTGCAGGCTCTTGACCGCATCCAAAACGATCTGCCCCCGGAAAACCTTCCTCTCCGAGAAACTGAAGGTGCCATCGCCCTCCCGCCCATGAATGAAGAACCCTCCATCGCAGACCGCGTGCGCGCCGTGCGTGAGCACTTCGGCATCAAGCGACCCCGCCTCGCCCAATGGATGGGCGTTAGCAGGCAATACATTACCAACATTGAAAACGGAAAAAAAGTCTCGGCTCCCGTGATCAAGCTGATCGAGCGTCTGGAGCAAGACATCCGCGAGCAGCTTGCCCAGCCCTCCCCCCCGGCCACTGAGCCGCCGGAGGTGAAACAGCCGGAAGCCACCCTCCCCGAGCCCAGCCCGCCGGAGCCAGCGCCCATCACTTATCGGCCACGCCTGACAGCCATCCCTCTCCTGTCTCTCCGTGAAGCTCGCGGCATCGATACCGCTGAAAACGCAGACCGCCTCGCCATCGAGCATTTTGCCTTTACCGTCGGAGACCCCCATGCTTTCGCTTTGCGCCTCAGTGGTGACGCCATGAGCCCTCAGCATGCCGAGGGCGAGCTCGCCATCGTTTACCCCCACTCACTCCCACACACCGGCGATCGCGTCATCGCGCGCATCCGCGATGAACAGGACGGAGATGTCGTCTTCCGAATCTACGGCACGGCGAATCAAGGTCGCTCCATTGTCCTCTCCAGTTTGAACCCCGCCTACCCGCCCATCACCGTGAGCCGCGAGGAAGTGATCTGGATCTATCCTGTCTCCGCGACAGTTAGACACCTTTTGGGTTAACACTTGAGTCCGCGACATCTCTCATAGATCATCAGTGTCTGGTTCACACCTGACTCACCGCATGATCTTTCGCACCCTCCTTTTTACTCTCAGTTCTTTCATTGCATTCGGTGCCGAGAACTCGGCTTATCCGAATGCCTTCATTGACGAGATTCCCGGTGACTCACCGCTCGTTATTTCCGCTCCGCATGGAGGCCGGGAGAAGCCCGCTGACATTCCAAATCGCACCTACGGCGTCACCGACGCCGATGCCAATACGCAGGAGCTCGCCCGCACCGTGGGTGAGCATTTTTTTAAAAGCACCGGTCATCGGCCTCACCTCATCATCTGTCTTCTGCATCGGAGTAAGCTCGACGCCAACCGTGACATCAAAGAGGCCGCCCAGAGAAACGCCATCGCTGAAAAAGCTTGGCACGACTATCACGCCGCCATCACCCGCGCTTTGGCCGCCGCCGTTGCTCGTCACGGATTCGCCTTCCTCATCGACCTTCATGGCCAAAATCACAAAGGCCTCCGCGTCGAGCTCGGTTACCTCCATAGCTCCACAAAACTCGCTCAGCCGGACCCGTTGCTCGACGCACCCGCCTTCGCCGCAACTGGCAGCCTTCAGTTCATGGCCAAAAACGCAACCGTCTCATATTCCGCCCTCTTGAAAGGCCCCACGAGCCTGGGCGCACTTTTGGAAAACGGCGGCTTCCACAGCACACCCAGCCCGAGACTTCCTGTGCCTGATGAGCCTTACTTTCGCGGAGGCTACACGGTGGACAGACACATCCGCGGCACGCCTGAGGTCACCGGATTGCAGATCGAAGCGAATCGCACACGACTCCGCGACACCGCTGCTAATCGAGAACGATTTGCCATCGTCCTAGTCCCGTCCCTCCTCACCTTTGTGAGGACGCATTTGAAAAAGGACCTCGGAGGCCGCTGAGCCTAACCGCGACGAATCTCCGAGCCCTTGAAGCGGATGCTGAAGCGGAAGACCTTCTTTTTGCGACACTGAATCTCACCCGTCGTCAGGTCAAACCGCTCCGGGATCTCGATGCGATGCAGGTCCACCGTCGCGTGAAAGCCACGCTCCGAAAAAATATCAATCAGCATCGCGATCGCCTCAGGATCGTGGAAGAGCTTGTTCTCGGAGTTCACATCCGCCCGCCCCGAGATGGCGTGCCTCACGATGATCGGCATCATCTTCGTCTCAATGAACCCCACCACTTCCTCCATCATCTCAGGCCGCTCCACTTTGTAAGCATCAAGTCTTCGCACCAAGTCCTGTCGCGCATAACGGATGATCTCACTCGCCAGCGGCAACTTCCGCATCAAGTCAAAGGTGCGCGGATCCAGCTCCAATGAACTCTGATACTCCAACTCGCGGACAATATTCTCCTGCACCAACTCCAGAGGCGCCTGCGCATTGATGAAGTGGTAATGGAAAATCTCCTTCAGCGAGACCAGCGCGTCATAGGTCTGCTCTTTGAAAACCTTGTACCGATTCCTCGCCAGACGCGCATCGAAATCCGTCGCACGCTCTTCCCACAGTTCTCCCAAGTCTGAGCGGCGCACTTCTTCATTGTGCTCCAGCACTTCCTTGCCGCGTTTGAGCTGCCGGGCCACACTCTCACTCTCATCCACAAACAAAACCATGATGTGAAAGATCGGTTGTTTGAAGTGAGCCGCGTCAGGCGTCTGAGCAAAGTCACGCCGGAGCCGCATCATTTCATCAAACAGCATCTTGAGGCACTCGACCTGGACCTTCGTGCGCGGAAAGCCGTCGAGGATAGCACCGTTCTGCTGCTCTGGCTCCAGCAACTTGCGGATGAGGATGCTCACCACTTCACGATCACCGACCATGCCTCCCTGGGATTTCAGCTTCTGCGCTTCGGGGCTGTCCAGCAGTGCACTGACAACAATCGGGTCAGCAGTGATCCCACGCAGCTCGCGGATGAAGTTTGTATTCGTCCCCTTCCCTGCCCCCGGTGCCCCGCCCAGAAGGATCATCTCCTTAGGAAAGCGGAGGTTCTCTCGACCGTATTCAGCCTCGAGCTGTTTCCAAACATGGTTAAAGATGAGCTGAGCATCTTTGATTTCCAGATCTGCCGGAACGGCTGGCTTGGAGGGAGAGTCAGGAGGGACGGGTTGCATGGAAATAAAAGCCAAGAGCTATCGGCTCATGCGCTTGCATGTCAAACGCAGGGTAGGCTAACCTTTCAGCGTCATCAGGAAGGCGAGCAGATCGGCCACTTGCGGATCCTGCAAGCCATCAAGCAGGCCTTCGGGCATGAGGGAGCGGCGGATGAATTGGGTGCTGCGGATGTCGGCTTTGGGGAGGCGGCGGTCGGGGAGGCCAGCTTGGCGGATGACGACGGCGTCTTTGTCTTCGCTGATGAAGAAGGCGTCGATGAGGTCGCCGTTTTTCATTTCGACGCGGTAAATGCGGTAG
>CAMBPV010000017.1 GCA_945869695.1 Prosthecobacter debontii | reverse complement strand
GCCCCCTCAGCAAGCACGCTCCTCGCATTGAGATCCTCAAGATCAACCCTGAGAAGATCGGTGAGCTCATTGGCCCTGGTGGTAAAAATATCAAGGCCATCCAGGCCGAGTCGGGTGCAGAAATCAGCATCGAAGACGACGGCACGGTTTACGTTTACGCTTCCCGCAAGGAAGGCCTCGAGCGTGCGGTCGAGATGATCAGCGGAGTCAGCGCTGAAGTTGAAATCGGCAAGACCTACACCGGTAAGGTGGTCTCGACGACGAACTTCGGAGCCTTCATGCGTCTCTTTGGTAACAAGGATGGCCTCATCCACATCTCCGAACTGGCCGACTGCCGCGTCAACCGCACCGAAGACGTCGTCAAGGTCGGAGACATCGTCACCGCCAAGTGCGTGGGTGTCGATGACAAAGGCCGCGTCAAATTGAGCCGCAAGATCGCCATGAAGGAAGCCGATGCCCGCGCCCGCGGCGAAGAGGTCCCTGCCGAGGCATCTGCTGAGTCATAAAACGTTCAGTCCTTTAAGGATTCAAAAAACCGGGGAGTGCATTGCATTCCCCGGTTTTTTTGTGTCTTGAGGATCTCATTGCACAGTCTCTACCCCGTGCTCCAGTGGAAGTTCCAACCATGAACTCAATCTTCCAACTCAGCCTTGCCATCTTCCTCACCGCCCCTCTTATTTTGCGGGCAGAGCAGCCCAAAAACTTTGCCACTTCTCCGGTTCCGAGAGATGCCGGCTGGATGAAACGCCACGAGTCCTTCAACGTAATCTCCAAGCAAGGTGAGGCGCCGCTCGTCTTTCTCGGCGATTCCATAACCCAAGGCTGGAGTGGAAAGGGTAAAGCATCATGGGAGAAACACTTCGCACCCATGAAGGCAGCTAATTTTGGTATCGGCGGCGACCGCACCGAGCACGTTCTCTGGCGCCTGCAAAATGGAAACTATGACGGCTTGAAACCAAAACTGACCGTCCTCATGATCGGCACCAACAACACCGGCCATCAAGGCCGCCCCCAGGCCGAATTGAATGGCGCGATTTATCAATCCACTGCTGAGCAAACAGCCGAAGGCGTGAGCGCCATCATTAAGCTGCTGCGAGAAAAACAGCCGCAAATGAAAATCCTACTTCTGGGCATCTTCCCTCGTGGAGCAGACGCCAATGACGACAAGCGCAAACAGAACATCGCAACAAACGCCATCATCAGCAAACTCGCTGATGGCCAAAGCGTGCATTACATGGACATCAGCGAAACCTTCCTGCAATCTGCCGGAATACTCCCAAAAGAGATCATGCCAGACCTCCTCCATCTCAACGAAGCTGGCTATGAAAAATGGTCCCAAGCCATTTTGCCGAAAGTCACTGATTTGATGAAGTAGCTTCGTTTTCACTCTGCCTCTTGCGTTACCCTGCGCCCACAGTAGCATGAGCGCTCTTATGGAAAAAACGAACAAGGCCGTACTCACCGACCTGCAGGCTTTCGATATCGACAGCCTCAAAGACCGCCTCGCCGCGCTCAGGAGGTTTCTTTGACCTCCCGAAGCTTTCAAGCGAGCTCGCTGAACTCGAAGACAAGCAATCGCGTCCCGGCTTCTGGGATGATCCGAATGGTGCTCGAAAGGTAGGCGCACGCACCAAAGAGATCGAGCGCATCCTTCTCCCTCTCAAGGATCTCACCCAGCGACTGGAAGACTTGCCCGTTTTAGTCGAACTGGCCAAGGAGGACGGTGGCACCGGATCCTGGCGTGAGGTGGAGTCTGAGTTTGCCTCCCTGGAAAAGGACTTGGGTTCCTTTGAATTGGGTCAATTGCTCTCGGGTGAGTTTGACCATGGGAATGCCTTCATCACCATTCATGCGGGTGCCGGCGGCACAGAAGCCTGTGACTGGGCCGACATGCTGATGCGCATGTATCAGCGCTGGTGCGAGCGGAAGGGCTACAAGACTCAGATCATCGACTATCAAGCCGGTGATGAAGTGGGCCTTCGTTCGGTCACCATTGAGATCGTCGGCGAAAATGCTTATGGCTTCCTGCAGGCTGAGCGGGGCGTCCATCGCCTCGTGCGCATCTCCCCTTTTGATGCTGCCAAAAAGAGGCACACCTCATTTGCCAGTGTTGACGCCACTCCTGACTCGGATGAAGACATCAACATCGTTGTCCGAGATGATGATTTGAAAGTGGACACCTATCGCGCGGGCGGCAAAGGCGGTCAGAACGTCAATAAGGTGGAGACTGCCGTGCGCATCACGCACATCCCCTCGGGCATCATCGTGGCCTGTCAGGTCGAGCGCTCTCAACCAAAGAACCGAGCCAAGGCTCTGAACATGCTCAAGGCAAAACTCTATCAGGTCGAGGAAGATAAAAAGAAGGCCGAGATCGAGCGTCAATATGGCGAGACCGCCGACATCGCTTGGGGAAGTCAGATCCGCTCCTACGTTTTCCAGCCTTACCAGATGGTGAAAGATCATCGCACGGGTGAAAAAACCAGTAGCGTGCAGGCTGTGATGGACGGCGCATTAGACCCCTTCATTGAGGCCAAGCTCCGTGGGCGGAAGTCAGGGGATGGAGACACCGACTTGGATGTCTAGCCGCACCCGTTAAGGCGCAGCCACATCCAAACAAACAACCTTCCCCTCGGCATTCCGGCAGTATAACCGGCCATTCGACACCACAGAAACCGTCCAGCAACGACCCGACAAGACCCGTGCCTTCACCCCTGGCTTAAATGCCTCTGGAGACAATTTGCCGATCGATAATTCCCCCGCGTCACTGAGCACCACGAGTTGGTCACCCGCCACGGTTACTGAGCCGCATCCTGAATCCGGATACGTCCATTTCTCGGCACCCGTGGCCCGGTCAATGCACTTGAGCGCCGCGTTTTTGGATTCGTTTCCGTCAATTCCGTAGAGGTGCCCATCCACCAAAATGGAGGGGCTCATTTGATTCCGCATTGCCTTGCTCTGCCAAATCACCTCAGGCTCCCCCTCGCCCAACTTCAGAAGAGCGGCACCTTTTTCATACCCTGAAGAAATGAAGGCCTGACCATTTTGAACGATGGCGTCGGCCGCGTTCACCCCATAGCTCGTCCGCCAATCATGCGACCAAAGCACCTTACCTGTTGAAATCTCTACGCCAATGTAACTGCGACCAGAGCCGAGGATCGCCGCCTTCTTCCCACCTGCGTCGTAGGGAACCGGCGTGGAGTAGCCCGCATCCTTGTTTGCCGATTTCCACAACTTCTTGCCCGTCGCTTTGTCCAACGCGACACCCGACTCACCCATGTTCAAAATTAATGCGGTTCCCGCCACAAGAACGGATCCGCCAAAGCCCCAATCTGGAATGCGATAATCTTCATCCTGACGGGGGTTCACACTCCAAACCACCTTCCCACTCGCCGCATCGAGGCAAAAGACATCACCCCACCGACTGAACGCGTAAACCCGGTTCTCATCCACCGTGGGCGTGCCACTCGTGCCACCTTCGTAGTATTTGTCACCGAGATCAGCATCGTAGCTGTGAGCCCAGACTTTCGCACCGGTGGCCGCATCTAGACACCAGACCGTATCCTTCCCCCCTTCGTGACCCATGGTATAAACACGCCCATCGGCCACGCTAAATGAGGAAAAACCGATTCCAACCTCCGCCTTCCACAGTTCTTTGGGAGTGCCTGAGGCAATGATTTTTTCGGTCGAAATTCCATCAAAGTTTTTGCCGCGCCAATGGGGCCAATCCCCCGCCAGGGACGCCTGCGAAGTGATGAGAGAGAGTGAAAGGAGAGCTATGCTATTTTTCATCGATGTCTTCTGTGGTGAATTTTTGGCCATGATAGGCGAGGCCGAGAGACTGTCCTGCATACTGAAGGGACTTTAAAATGTTATCCTCCTCATACGCCAACACCGCTTCTGCGGACTTACCCGATACGAAAGGTAAATCAGCCACACCGCAAGTCCGCACCATTTTTAATGTGGCCGCCAAGTGCGCCCCCGGCTTTTCAGGAAACGTCGCCCAGTAGCCAGGGTCCAAACAATCGATGGAAAGGGGATCGCGCGTGATCATTTCCAAATTCAGCTTCACTTCAGGATTCAACCTCCGGATCACTTCCAGCATCTTGGGCAGATCCAAGATCCCCTGCCCCAACGGAACCTCAGAGAGCAGAAAGCCCTCAGGCGTCTCCCTTGCCGCCATGTCCTTAACATGAGTGGTCACCGCAAAGGGTGCCAAGTTAGTCACCGTGTCCATCGGATCTTCGAGCAAGGCAATGCTGTTCCCAAGATCAATGCAGGCCCCAATGTTCTCGCTGGAGACACGTTGGAGGAGTTCTACCAATTCAGGGCTTTCAAAGTCCTTGTGATTCTCGACACCGATCTTCACATCATATCTTTTGGCAATGGGTTCAGACAACTGGAGGGAGCGTAAAGCCTGTTCCTTGTAAGCTTTGAATTCCGCCAGTTTCGAGAAATCCTCGTAACGCCGACCACCGAGGTAAGTGCGGAAAATCCGGGCTCCAGCCTCTTTCCCTAACCGGATTGCTTTATCAAATGCAGGCACCTCACCTTCCGTCTTCGGCAAAGCTACGCTACCCTCAAAGTAGAGCCCATAGGACTCCCGGGTGTCCCTCACCTTGCCGGCAAAGTCAGCCGACCATCCATCAACGCCCACTTGGAGACCCCCGGCCCCGATTTGCTGACAGTGATCCAAGACATCCAGTGCATTTTCAAAAGGTGGAAACTTCACACTCGAGTCCTTCCCCTGCCATCGGCGACCATAAGAGTGGATCACAATTCCCATCGGACTCGGCACCTTTTCGTCAGCCGACCATGCAACTGGAAGGATGCCCCCAGACGCGGCAGATAGAAAAGTGCGGCGCTTCATCATAAGAAAAATGAATCAATGTGTGGCAAGTGACGGAACGAAAATCTGATTGGCATTGAAACCGATCTCAACGCCTGATTCAAGCTCACAAAACTCAGAAGCTTGGATAAAAAAGAAGGCTCCTCTTTTCAAAGGAACCTTCTCAGAGATAAATCAGCAACACCCTAAATGGGTGATCGGAGGCTACCAGCGACCACCACCACCACCACCGCCGCCTTTGCCACCGCGACCGCCACCACCGCCGTTGCCACGGCCACCGCCGCCACCACCGTAGGCTGGGCGTTCTTCACGTGGGCGGGCTTCGTTCACGGTCAATGGCCGACCATTCCAGGCCTTCCCGTCGAGTTCGCGGATGGCATTGTCCATGCCTTCCTTGGAGTTCATCGTCACGAAAGCAAAGCCACGTGGGCGATTGGTCTCGCGGTCCATGACCACTGCCACTTCGTTCACTGGGCCGTGCTGGCTGAAAAGGTCACGGATTTCGGCTTCAGTTGCTTCAAACGTGAGATTCCCCACATACATCTTGGTATTCATATTTTTGGATTTCTTGCAGATACCGGTCTCTTCCTTGCAGACTGGTCCCGAGGGTCGGGTTTAAAAATCACCAATGAATACACAAACTCACCTGATGAACTGCCATGCCTATAATTCTTCAGGGGTCTAGCTCGAACACCCTATGCCTCGTCCCGCTCAGAGCCAATAGCAAAGGTTATTCCTGAAATCGGCTTACCAGATCAAGGCTTCGCCACGTCTGGCATCACATTGACGGTGATCGCCCGAGCCGCTCCGAGATAGGTCTTGGCAAAAGCTTCCAGGTCAGACCTCGTGATACCATCAAAATCCGACACCAGGCTGCGTGCCCAAGCCAACCGTTCCGGATGCTCCTGGCTGTTCCGCAGCACATTTTGGCTCCAGTAGCGGTTATCCCGGCGCATCTGAGCAAGTTGCTCAAGAATCGGCTTCCGAGCCCGCTCAAACTCATCATCCGAGATCGACCCTGTCGCCAACCCATCCGCAATTTGGATCACGAGCGCACCAATCTTTTCAGCCTGCTCAGGCTTACACTCGATCATGGCCGTCATGTAGCCGTAGCCTTTAAAAGTATCATTCGCGACATGGTAACAGGCAGGGCTGTAGGTCTCTCCGAGTTCTTCACGAACCTTCAAACGAAGTCGATCATCGAGCACTGAACCCAGCAGAGAGAGCCTTCGGGTGCGCTGGATATCGCTCATGTCATCCGTGGGCCAATAAATCGTGGCCACTGCCTTTGGGATCTCCGTGGTGAAGCGAAACTCCTTGGACTTCGGCTCAGTCGGAAAACCCACAATCCTCTCTGCCAAGTAGTCCGGTTTCCGGGATTCACGCTTGGGCAAGGCACCGAATGTCTGTGAAACCGCAGCGATTGCCTTCTCGACGTCAATATCGCCCAGGACCGTCACTTCCATCCAGGCCTCAGACAACGGCTTTGCCATCCAAGATTTCAGATCAGCCGTGGTGATCTTTTCGAGCTCTGCTTGGTCTGGAAATCCGAAGCGAGGATCCTCCGAGTGGATAAACCCCGATACCTTATCCGTCATGATGCCCTCAGCCGTATGGGCCAGGCTCGTGTACATCGGCCCGATGCTCTGTCTGAATTGACGCTCAGCCTCCTCCCGATAACCCGGTGCCGTCACGTAAGCCGCCAGGAGTTGCATCTGCGCCACAAGGTCAGTCGGAGTGGTCTTACCCCCAAGCAAGAAGGCCTCATCCCCCACCGAGAAATCAGCGCTGACTGTCTGACTCGCAAACAGACGGCGAATCTCATCAGAGTCATGCTTCACCAATCCACCCAACTCAAATGTGCTCTGAGCGAAGGGAATTAGACCCGCCTTATCCTTCGGTGCATCCAATTTTCCGCCACCAAAGCTAACCAACACGTTGACTGCATTTTTCTGAAAGGGAGTCGCTTTCAAATTCAAACGCACGTTGTTCTCGAAGACGATTTGGGTAATCTCCAGATCCTTCACCTCATTGCGAGACGCCACCTTCCCTGCGGGACCGAAGTTGGTATAGGCGAAGGAAGCGGTTTTCTCATTCGCAGGCGCAGCCACGGGCTTCGCATGACTCTCCTTGTATGCCGACAAAATGGCTCCGGATGAATCGCCATCCAGTTTCAGATTTCCTCCCACAAAAATCGCGATGTCTTTGGAATCCCAGCCTGCCACGAACGCACTCAGACACTCTTCTTTTTTGAGCGTAGCCAACGCAGCCTCGACACGCGGAAGATCATCAGACGGATGGGTGAAAACTTTGTGCGCAGCCAGAACGCTCACGATCTGACTGGCCAACACCTTTGACTGACGCGTGCTCGCCTGCTCGGCGCGCAACTTAGCACCCTTGAGGTAAGTCGCCTTTGCTTCCTCAAACTCAGAGTCCGTGAAGCCATGCAACAGCGCACGACGAAGCTCTTGCTCGATAAGGGCCAACGCATCCTTCCACTTCTCCGGCTTGCATTTGGCCATGACTCCGTTGACCTCCACAAACTCCAAGTACTCGTAAGAGTAGGATTCCCCGGACATGATCGCGGCATTCTCGGCCTTCGCCAACTGGGAGAACCGGGTGTTCAACATCAAATCCCCCATGTCACGCACCATCAACTCGCGCCGACGAACCGCAGTGTCCGGGACAACTTTGGCAGGGCGGAGAACCTCGATCGAAATATCAGTCGCTGGAGCGTCTTTCTCGTGATGCAATTTGGCAACCAGACCACGCCCGGCACTCACCTTTCCCATATCAGGATTCGGGGATTTTTCACGGCGAGGCTTCGCATCCTTAAAATGGGATTTAATCAGGGCTTCGACCAATGCCGGTTCTTTGATATCGCCAACAACCACGACAACGGCGCGTTGCGGCGTGTAGTAGGTCTCATAAAAATCGATGAAACGCTCCCGCGTCATCGATTTGATGGTTTCCTCTTGCCCGATCGGCAGGCGGCGGGAGATCAACCCCTCAGGCAACGAGAACTTAAAACCCTCGAGCATGGTGCGGTATTCCACGGAATCACGGCTCAATTTTTCACTCAAGATGATCCCGCGCTCACGATCAATCTCCACTTTTCCCAGGAGCATTCCGTCGAGGTAGTCACTGAAGAGTTTGATCCCGTCCGCAAAAAATGCCTCCTCCACTTTAGGCAACTCGAGTTGGTAAACGGTCTCCATGAATGAGGTGTGCGCATTGGTATCCGCTCCGAACGCCATGCCCAAGCGTTGAAAATACTCAATCATTTTTCCGCTCGCGAAATTCCGCGAGCCATTGAAGGCCATGTGCTCCAAAAAGTGAGCCATGCCCTGTTGGTCATCCATTTCCATCAGGGAACCCACGTCCATGTAAAGCCGGAGACTCGCCCGGCCCGGCGGCTCCTCATTCGGCAAAATGATGTAACGCAATCCGTTGTCTAAGCGTCCGTAAGTCACCTTGGCATCAGCCTTCAGATCACTTCCTTCCTGAGGCCAGGGAGGAGCCAGAGCCAGGGTGACTGACTGAAAGATGAGAAGGACAAAGAGTGCGAGGATACCTTGTTTCATGTTGGTAAAGAGTGGGATACGCGGGACAACTGGCCTTTTGGCCAAAAAAAATAGAGACATCGGCACACCGATGCCCAGACTCACATCAATCCATCGTCCCCCAAACCCGCATTCGGGTCGGGCTCGATGAATCCGAGTTCGACAAAAAACTCATCCATGGCCCCCAGCGTGGCCTTGTACATTTCGAAGGATAAGTTGAAGTTGAAAAATCCGTGCCCTTGAGTGTTGAACTCGATCAACCGGGTCTTGTTCTTCTTCCTCGCCATTTTGCGAGTGAAGGTATAGGAACCATTGAAGGGCACCACCCGATCAGCGGTGCCATGCATGATCAACATCGGCGGTAATCCTTTGGCGATCGCATTGATCAAATTGGCTGCTTTTGCCGCCTTGGGATCCGGGAAGCGATCGAGTCCAAATCCATCTTTGGACGTGTCCAAGACCGGGTTAAAAAGGACCAACGCATTCGGCGCGGCATTGATGGTCGGATCGTCAGCAGGATCATCATACCCCTTTAGCATCACAGCAGAAGCGATGGCGTGCGCCCCGCCCGAGCCTCCGACTCCCACAATCTTACCGGGATTGATGCCCAACTCGGCCGCATTCATTCGAATCCAACGGATGGCTGACCTCGCGTCTGACATCGCTTCACGAGGACCCGTGCCATGCTTACTGCCGACGCGATATTCAAAGGCAATCGTCGTCATCCCGCGCGTAGCCAGATAGACGCAATGCGGGGCGAACTGACTCACCTGTCCATGATCCCATCCACTGCTGAAGAAGAACGCCGCAACCGATCTCGGATAAAGCGGCATCTGTTGCGGCTCTGGGTTCCAGATGAAAGCAGAGAGGTTTGTGTCACCGGAAACCTTATACGTCACCTCACTCGCAGACCGAAACAGTTCACGGTTACGATCAATCGGTGGCGCTTTGCTTATTCCTTCTGGGGAGTGCTCCATGGCTTCAGATGAAAAGGCTGCTAGATTCGCGAATAACTGCATTGCAGCAAATGCTTTTCCTCGTGAATTCTTGCATTAAAGGTGTCCCCCTCAAACGGAACACCCTCACCGAACCCCATGACCCATTTGCCATGCCTCTTGATTCCCGTCTTCCTGCTCATTGGCATGATTCCAGGCGCAAAAGGTGCAGATCCCGCACTCCGGTCGGAACTTGATCGCGTTTATCACGACTGGCGCAGTGCACTGATCAACAAAAACATGGATGCTTGGAAGCGTTCGACATCCCTCTTCCGTCAGGTCGTGACTCGAAATCTCATCGTCAGCGGCGGACAGCCCTACCCGGACTCGATCTTCGAAATACCGATCCAGCCACCCGAGATCACCAAACTCAGAATGTTGGAATGTGAAGCCAACGGAAACACGGCACACCTTGTTTATTTCGGCAAGATCGACCTCGGCCTTGATGCTGAGAAGATACCCGACAACCTATTGATTCTAAAGTTCTTCAAAGAGGGGCAGTCTTGGAAGTTCGATACGACCCGGTTCATCAACTTGGAAGAAGTGCCCGACATCCGAGCAGGTTTACAAAACGGAAGCGCGGATTTTCTCAATGAGCCTGCCTTTACACCCAGTGGCATTGTGCCACCCGTGCCGACTGAGTGTAGAAAGCCGCCCTACATGGCTGCACTTCAGATGCAATCTTATGGCTACGAGACCAAGGCCCAGATCAATGGCTTCGACTACCCCCCGGTGACGGACAATTCAGAACAGCAATTGATCATCGGCGGACTGGCCTGGGGGAAAAATGACCTCAAGCTGTCGATCAAGGCGATTCCCATCCCAGAGGGCGAGGAGCGAATTCTCGAGGTCAATGCAGTCGTCATCACTCACGCCAAAGACCGCCCTCAAATCCGGATCTTCTCGTGGGAGACGACCTCTGCCACACCGCCCGCCGAGATCGACCTTCCCGTTTGGGTCTCCGGCGGAACTCTCAAGGGCCATTGATTTTTCCCCGATGTTATCCCTCTCCACCTGTTGGAACAGTCACCGCTTTACGGAAGGTCAGCACATTGTTTCCGAGGCTCGCGGTTGCGGCTTTGAATGGATTGAGATCAGTCACGGCACGAGTATTTCCCTCTTCCCCGGCCTCCTCCAGTGCCTTCAGGCGGGACAGATCCGGGTATCAAGTGTGCACAATTTCTGCCCCTCCCCCGTGGAGGTTATGATCGATGCTCCTGATGCCTATGAGTTCACCTCACATCGCAAAGAAGACCGTGAGCGAGCCATCTCGCTGACCAAAAAATCAATCGAAACCGCGGTGAGATTTGGCGCTGATCGCGTCGTCCTCCACATGGGAAGCGCGGCGATGAAACCGTTCACCGATCAGTTGGAGGAAATGGCACACCAAGGCGCTGCTTACTCCAGAAAATACACCGAGCTAAAACTGCGCTTCGTTCAAGAGCGCCAGAAACACTCGGCCTTCTACCTTGAGAGAGCCAGAAGTGCGCTCGAGGAACTGCTGCCCGTGGCTGAAAGCCATCGGGTCAAACTCGCTATCGAGACGCGAAGTCACTTCGAACAAGTTCCGAACGAATCAGAAATGCTGCGGCTATTGAGCGAATTCCCAGATCATCAGTGGCTCGGTGCATGGCATGACTTTGGACACGTGCAGAGGCAAGCCAACCTAGGCCTTCTTAATCACGCGCAATACCTCGCCGCCATCGCTCCCAGACTCATCGGCTGTCATGTTCATGATGTTGATTGGCCCGCCAAGGATCACCGAATTCCATTCACGGGTGGCGACGTCGATTTTGATCACTTGCTACCTTTGTTGCCCGCCGACATTCCGTTGGTTTGGGAACTCAGCCCCAGCCAAAAGCGGCTTCAAATCACCGAGCGCCTCGTCGAGTGGCGAAACCGCTACCCTCACCTTGGTTAGCCGCAGCTTGGGTGAACCTTGACATTTGCTGCTCCGGCCCTTGTATGCGCAGCCCATGACCAGCGCCATTTCCGAAGCCCTCCAGTTCTTTTTACACAATGATTTCAAAACCATCTTTGTGCGGATTCGGGCACGAGAAGTTCCGCCCTTGATCCAATTCATGGTTTACGGCCTGTGCGGCGGCCTCTCTACCGTCGTCTTCGTGACGCTGACGATCTACCTTTCATACTATGTTTTCCCTGCCATGGATGGCATGATCGTGGATGGAAAACCCATCACTGACGATCTCCGCGCCCATGATCTCCTGATCAACAACACCATCGCCTTTGCCATCGCCAATATCGTGGCTTATGTCACAAATATCCTCTTTGTCTTCAAGACGGGTCGCCATCATCCGGTGATGGAGTTCCTCTACTTCACGGCGGGCAGCACGGTCTCATTTGTGATCAGCCAGTTCGCCGGCCCATGGCTTGTCCATAACTACGGCTTGCCCACTTCCATCGCCATCGTCACTAACATCACCGCCTCGGTGCTGCTGAACTTTGCCATCCGAAAACTATTTGTCTTCAAGGCCTAGTCTTCTCAACTAACCCCAAATGGCGCGACCGAGGTTTGGCGCGAGATAAAAGAGGATGAAGGCCCACCAGCCTATCCAAAGCGCAACGAGCAGCGCAAAGAAAACGAACACCACCGCAAACATGCGCCAAGTGCTGCGCCTGACAGCGGACTGATGCCCGGCCTGCCATTGCTGCAGGAGCGCAAGATTACGTGAGTTGGATTTGAAGAAAGCAGAGAAAAAGGGGCCAATGCCCGGTATCAGATCAAAAACCGTGTTCATCAGCATGTTCATTCCCATACGGATCAGAACAGAGACCGAGACTCCGTTCCGAGCTGACTCCAGTAGAATGATCATCCCCGCACTGGAAGCAAAAAAATCTCCCACCCCCGGAACGAAAGCGATGATCGGATCCAAGCCGATGCGGAAGTTGGTGCCGGGAATGCGGAAGAACTCATCCAGCCAATGCGCCAGAATTTTAGACGTGTGATTCTTAACTTCATCACCCGGATTCGATCTGGCCGCAGATTCTTTCCCCGGGGGAAGAACCTCGTCGATCTCAACATCTCGAGTGGAAGGATCTGACATTTGAAAAATTGATTGAGATCACCGACTCGGCAATTCCACCAGCATCTGACTGTTGCTGGGGAAACGCTCGAGAAGACTCGTGACACGTTGCATGGCCTCGATCGGCTTATGCCCCGCCAATCCGCGACGCAGCATGTGAATTTTTTCGAGTTGAAAGGCCGGAACCAGCAGTTCCTCACGACGCGTCCCAGACTTGAGCACATTAACCGCAGGGAAAACATACTGTTCAGCGATGCGCCGATCCAATACGAGTTCCATATTGCCCGTGCCTTTGAACTCCTGGAAAATGAGGTCATCCATTCGGCTACCCGTTTCAATCAAAGCCGTCGCAAGGATCGTGATCGAACCCGCAGTTCGCGTATTTCGGGCTGCGGCAAAGAGACGTCTAGGGATCTCGAGCGCCCCCACTCCCACACCCCCACTCATGGTGGCACCTCCACTGCTGGAGTTATTGAAGGCACGAGCCATCCGAGTGATGGAATCCATGAGAATAAAGACATGCTGTCCACACTCGACGAGGCGCTTGGCGCGCTCGATCGCAAAGGTTGCGATGCGGGTGTGACTCTTCAAGTCCATGTCATTGGAGCTGGCAAAAATTTCCGCTTTGGGAAGCAAGCGCTTGAACTCTGTGACTTCCTCTGGTCGCTCATCAACCAAGAGCACCATGAGATGAAGCTGCGGATGAAGCTGTGTGACTGCTTCTGCGATGTGCTGCAAAAGAGTAGTCTTCCCTGCACGAGGAGGTGCCACGATCAGCCCGCGCTGACCACGTCCGACGGGCGTAATGAGATCGATCGTGCGTGTGGTAAGCCTACTTGGGACCGTTTCGAAAAGAATACGCTTGTTCGGATTGATCGCCTTGAGCTCTTCAAAGAGTGGCAGGTCCCGCATCTCTTCAGGCGGACGCGCATTGACTTCACTGATCTCGGTCATCTGAGGACCCCGATGCCCCTTCCTCGCCTCTCCCTTAATCAGCATACCTTCCCTGAGACCGAATTTGCGAATCTGCTCAGGTGAGACAAAGGCATCATTCGGCGTCTGGGCATAGCCTCGGTCCCTCTGACGCAGGAAGCCGTAGCCTTTGGGTGACAGTTCCAAAATACCCTCTGCTGGCTCAGGCGGGCCAAGCGGACGCTCAGGCTGTGGTGGGCGCTCAGACTGAGCATCCCCATTACGCTGATGCTCGTGCCGCAGTCCACCACGCTGATTATCCCGATTCTGCGGATCACCTGACTGCTGCTGATCACGATTCTGATCACGATTCTGATCACGCCCCTGATTGCGATCCCGGTCTCGATTCCGATGCCTCCCATGACGGTCACGCCGACGATCACGTCCACCCCAACGCTGCTGACCTTCGCCTTGGGGGCTGCCTTCTCCCTGCTGACGCTGTTGAGGCTGTCCCGGTTGAGAAGGCTGTCCTTGCGGCCTGGAGTCAGACCTGCGATTCGAATGATCCGACTGCGCAGTCTGTTCTTGAACAGGGAGTGAGGCTTCTTGAGCTGTTTCTCTCACCGGAGGAGGCGGCGGCGCGATTGGAACCGGTGCGAAATGAGCGCTAGGTTCCGGAGCAGAGCCGCCGCCTTCATTCGAGGCTTCTTTTGCCTTGGCCCGGGCTGCCGGAGCTTTGCGCACCCCAGATTTGGGTTCTACCACTTTCACGCTTTCGGGAGCAGCCGCAGCTTTGGCTTCAGGCTTCTTTCGAACTGCCGTCTTTTTGGGAGCGGATTCAGCAGCTGGTTTGGCCTTTGCTTTCGGCTTCGCTACCTTTTTTGCAGCGGGCATTGGCGCTGCCGCAACGGTGGTGGATGTGTCCTCGGTCATGTCTGATTGGAAAAGGGGCTGTTTGACGCCGTCGATCCATTCGACGAACGCTGGAAAATGGGTCTATTCGTTCAAGAAAGGCCGACCATTACGTCGTCGGGGATTTCAAAGTTGGCGTGGATGTTTTGCGTGTCTTCGTAATCATCGAGCACATCATAAAGCTTCAAAATCTGGCGTGCGGTTTCGATATCCGTGATGGGCACCGTGGTGCTGGGGACGTAGGTCAACTGGGGAGACTTGGGCGCAGCCCCCTTTTCTTTCAATGCACTTGCAACCGCGAAGAGGCGATCCTGTGCCGTGTAGATGACCCATTCCTCACTGTCATCCTGCACGTCATCTGCACCGGAGTCCAGTGCCAGTTCCATCGCAGCATCCTCGGAGAGCCCCTTCTTCTCAAGCCTTATTTCACCACGGCGCATGAATTGATAGGCCACACTCCCTGCATCGGCAAAGGTGCCATTGTTCTTGGAAAGCAGCACTCGAAGGTCATTGGCAGCGCGGTTCCGATTGTCCGTGACAATTTCAATCATGAGCGCAATGCCGCCCGGGCCGTAACCTTCATAGAGAATCTCTTCGAGGGCCGCGCCACCCAACTCACCAGTGCCCTTTTTGATGGCTCGGTCGAGGGTATCACCCGGCATGTTGGCAGCTTTGGCTGCCAGGATGGCCGTGCGGAGCCGAGCATTGAGATCGGGATTCGAGCCGCCTTGTTTGACGGCGAGGGTCAGCTCCTTGGAGAGCTTGCTGAAGACTTGGCCGCGCTTGGCATCTATGACGCCTTTGCTGCGCTTCACCTTCGACCATTTATTGTGGCCTGCCATGGTTGCTGAAATTGCGGGGGTATTCGAAATGCAGCTTGGGCGAAAACGTACGCCTGCGCTGATCGCGTCTTGGGGATCTGAGTTTAAGAATAAAAGAGCAGCCTCGCTGCGGGCGCTATCCGGACGTGGCAGACCAATCCAAGGCACGAGAAGAGAAATGATCTTCGGGGCAGGACTTGGTCTGGCGTGCCAGACGAAGCACCAAGAGTTCACCGGGCTGAGAAAGCCAGGAACAGAAGGAGTGTGAGGGATGGCGGCCTCACATGCAAGACCTTTTTCACTGCTCTGCATTTTTCCTAAATTAGTGATGGCCGGATGAAACGGTTTGCGTTGTGATGATGAGACCCATGAAAAAACAATCCACTGGTCGCTGCCGAATCGTTCTCACAGGAGGACCCGGCGGAGGAAAAACAACGGCAGCTGACTTGTTCCGCCGTGAGATTGGTGATCGAGTCGTGATCGTCCCCGAGGCAGGCACCCTTGTATTCAGTGGTGGATTCCCAAGATCGAAAGAACGGCCCGCTGTGATCGCGGCCCAGCGGGCCATCTTTCATGTTCAAAGAAATCTCGAAGATGTGCAGTCCGCTTTGTTCCCAGGTCGCATTCTCCTCTGCGATCGCGGCACGGTGGACGGTGCCGCATATTGGCCGGGTGATCCGCACGATTTTTTTCACGTCTTTGACACCACTCTGAATCTCGAACTGGCCCGTTACGATGCCGTCATCTTTTTCGAAAGCGCTGCGGTCGGCGGTATGAGCATCGAAGGCGGTAATCCGGTGAGAAACGAAACCATCCGAGAGGCAGTCGCATTGGACGATCGATTGAAAAAACTCTGGAGTCAGCATCCGAATTTCATTCTCGTCCCACACAACCCATCCTTCTTCAAAAAGATCTCCTTCGGCTTAGCCGCGCTCGACAGCATTGTGTCAACATTCCTGAAAAGTCAGCCGAAGAAAACAGCCCCTCGGAAGTCAGGTGTCAGTCGGAAGCGAGGCAGGTAATGCCGCCTCCGCATTCCGAAGTGTTCTCACACCAAAATAAAGCGTGATCAAGGCTGCGCTCCAAGTGACACAAAAGATTCCCCACCAGATACCCCAGAGACCCCATCCAAGAGAAAAGGCCAAACCATTGAACACCAGAGTGGGAGCGATGACCTGCCGATAGATGCCGATCCACAACCCAAACATCGGACGCTTGAGTCCTTGGAGCATAAAGACCGTTTGGAATAAAATCACGTAGGCACAAAGCGTGATCACCGCGATCCCCAGATAATCCACACCGCGTCGAATCACTTCGGCATCCTGGGTAAACAATCTCATCAGCGGCTCCCGTGCGAAGAACAAAATCACGCCTCCCAGAAGCATGAGGGAAAAACCATATTTCATGGTGGTAAGCCAAGCCTTCTTCACTCGATCCAGCCGACCCGCGCCATTGTTTTGTCCCACCAAAGTGAGCACCGCAAAGTTCAATCCGATCGTTGGCAGAAGAATCATCTGCTCGATTCGTGTGGCGATGCCATAGGCAGCGACACCCTCCTTACTGAATCGACTCACAAACCAGGTGATGACAAAAATACCGAGCGCCACGGTCAGCATATTCAGACTCGCAGGCAATGCCTGCCCCACGATCTCACGCTGCACGGAACCATTGGGCTTAAAACTCGAAAGCGTCACCTGATTCCAAAGACTGATCTGTCGAACATGATTAAAAATATAAATGCAACCGAGGAACTGCACGACCACGGTCGCAATCGCGATCCCCGCGATGCCCATGGCTGGCACTCCGAATCCACCGTAAAGGAACCAGGGATCGAGAATGCAGTTTAAAACAAAACCTCCGAGCAGTGTGTTCCGAAACACCTTGGTCTCCCCTTTCGCATTCAACACCGAATTGAGCGTCATCTGGAGGATAAAGAACACGGTTCCCGCAACGATCCAGTTCATGTAATCGAGCGCGATATCCAAGTAGGCATCCGTGGCTCCGAGCAAACGGAAGAGGGATGGCGCCATCAAAAATCCACCAAGGGTAATCACCAGACCACACATCACTGAAAAAAGAAGCGCCTGAGTGAAATAGACACTCGCCTTTTTTTCATCTCCAGCGCCCAGTGAATTCGAGATCAGAGCCGTAGTCCCCTGCCCGATGCCACTGCCCGCAGAGAGGATAATGAAGAAAACGGGAAACGACAAAGAAAGCGCAGCCAACGCATCGGTGGATATCTGCCCACCGAAGTAGGTGTCCACGAAATTATACATCGTGTTGAAAAAGAACCCAACACTGGCGGGGATGGCGATCCGCCGGATGATTTGTGGAATCGGGTCTTCGGTGATGTTCATGCAGGTGGGCAGGAGGCTACGCTCCTGCCCCAGCCCGTGCCGCAGTCACTAACTTCATGAACGCTTCTTTTTGCGCAGCAAAGATCGCAGCCGGATCTCCTTCTGGCCGCTTTCCGCCGGCCTCGAGAAGCACCCAACCATCATAATCCGCAGCCACCAGCAGCTTGGCCACTTTATCCCACGCATAACCGGGAACATTGGCCCCGCGAATGTGCACCGTGTGCCCAAGGTATTCCTGCACCTTTGCAAAATTGGCCTCGATCCCTTCGCCCTCTTGATCCTTGTCGTTCGAGTTCCAGCAGACTTTCACATTGGGACGGTCTGCCGTTTTCATCACCCTAGCCACATCGCCCAGGTCAGTGACCTGACCGTGCACCTCGAGCCGAATCTCCTGACCAAAACCGGATGAATAATCACCGAGCTCGGCCAACGCTTTACCGATCTGCTCCAGCGTCTTTTCTTTGGCCACATTTTTGGGCAATTGATCTGGCTTTACCTTCACGCCCGAACCACCAATGTCATGGCACAGCTTGATATACTCCTTCGCCCCCTCAATATTCTTTTTGACCTCAGCTGGGTCAGGCGAGTGAAAGTTAAAATTGGTTCCCATTCCGACGAGTTCGACCTTGGAGTCCTCAAATTTCTTCCGCACTTCCGCCCTCTCAGCGGCGGATAGTTTTGGACTCACGCCATGAGCTTGATCGATGCGAAGTTCGACACCGAGCACCTCTGCTTTTTCCAAGGAGGCGATGAGCGTGGGCAGATCGAGATCCGCACCCCACATGTAGGTCACCAGTCCAAAGCGGATGTTCTCGCCCTTGTAGGAAAGCTTTTCCTGACCGAGTGCCAGAGAGGCAACGCCCGTTCCAAAGAGTGTGGACAAGAAATGACGGCGACGAAGGTCAGACATGGCAGAGTATGGGTGGAGGGTTGGTGCGACGATTCATGCTCGCCAGAAGCACCGAGATGTCAAACGAGTGTCAGACCGACATCTCTCGGCTCGTTTGCTCTCACCATGTGTCGATCCTTACTTGCTCTGATTTGCGCCCCCGCTCTCGCTGCTGATTTCCCCACCCCCTTCAACACGGAGAAACTCGATCCCTCAGGTCCCATGCCTGCGGAGGAAGTCGCGCGGACGATGGAGCTTCCCCCCGGTTTTCGCTGTCAAGTTTTCGCCGCTGAGCCGGACGTGCAGCAACCCATTGCCATGGCCTGGGATACCAAAGGCCGACTTTGGGTGGCTGAGAACTACACCTTTGCTGAAAATCCGAAACGCTGGGACACGACCTTGCGAGATCGCATCATCATTCTTGAGGACAAAGATGGCGACGGAAAACACGACGGCCGAAAGGTCTTCTGGGAAAAGGGCAGCTACCTCACCAGCGTGGAGCATGGCTACGGTGGAGTGTGGATTTTAAACGAGGGCAAACTGGCATTCATCGCCGACAAAAATGGCGATGATGTGCCGGATTCGGTTCCGGAGATCTTGCTGGATGGCTTTAACACCAAGACCATCGGCCACAACATCGTCAATGGTTTGCGCTGGGGACCTGATGGCTGGCTTTATGGACGCCACGGCATCACCGACACCTCCTCCATCGGTGCGCCCGGCACACCTGAAGAAAGGCGCACCCGGCTTAACTGCGCCATTTGGCGTTACCATCCGACACGACGTGTCTTCGAGGTCGTGGCTCATGGCGGCACCAACTCGTGGGGACATGATTGGAATCAGGATGGCGAGCTTTTTATGATCAACACCGTCATCGGACATCTTTGGCATGTTATTCCGGGTGCTTACTACCGACGCATGTTTGGTGCACATTTGAACCCACATGTGTATGAAGTCATCGAGCAAACGGCCGATCACTTCCATTGGGACACTGGCTCCGAAAAATGGAGTGACATCCGCTCGGGCATCAGCAACAAAACGCTCGAGCTCGGAGGAGGCCATGCCCACGTCGGGATGTTGATTTATCAGGGCGGAACCTGGCCAAAGGAATACCACGGTGCCATGCTCACCTGCAACCTGCACGGCAACCGCATCAACATGGACCGCTTGGAGCGTCAAGGTTGCGGTTACGTGGGCAAACATGCACCTGACTTCATGAAGACCAAAGACAAGTGGTTCCGTGGACTTGATCTCCTCACCGGACCCGACGGCAACGTCTTCGTCTCCGATTGGAGCGACACCGGTGAGTGCCACGACAACGACGGCGTGCATCGCACGAGCGGTCGCATTTACAAGATCGTGTATGGAGAGCCGAAGAGGGCGGAGCCGATCGATGTGGCGGCGATGAAAGATAAGGAGCTCTTGAAGCTGCTCGGGAGTGAGAACAACTGGTGGCATCGCATGGCAAATCTACACTTAAATCAGCGAAATCATGTGAGTCGCGGCATTCAAAGAACGCCCACCACTGAGCAGCAAAGCATCACAATTATCAAAGAGATGACCGAAACAGGAACGCTCGCTTGGTCTCCCAACCATTTTCAAGACACTACTTGGCTCACTGGCCTCGTCCGCCTCCACCTCGCCTCCGCTTTGCAGCGACTCCCGCCTGAGGCCCGCTGGCCCCTTGCCACGGCCTTGGCTCAGCATGGGGAGGACGCTGAAGATCGCCAGCAGCCACTCATGATCTGGTATGGCATCGAGCCTGCCGTCGCGGCGGACCCGATGAAGGGCGTGGAATTCATCGCGAAAGCAAAAATCCCCACGACGCGCCGACTTGTCGCACGTCGCATCACAGAGGACTTTGAAAGAAACACGGCAGCCGTTAATGCACTCGTGGCACTGGCCTCAAAGAATGAAGCGATACGAGTCGATATCCTCCGAGGCATGGGAACCGCCCTGCAAGGCATCAGCCAAGCACCCAAGCCGGAGGGTTGGGATGAGCTTGCGGCCAAGGCCTCGGCAAACGAAGAGATCGTTCGCGAGCTCTCACTGGTGTTCGGCAGCGGGCGGGCGATGGATGAACTCATTGTCATCATCAAGGACACGGAGGCAGACAGCAATGCTCGCATCAGCGCATTCGGATCGCTTCTTCGCAGTCCCAAGCCCGAGCATTTCGCCTTCGTGCGCAGCCTGATCAATGACAAAGTTCTCGGCTCCTCCGCCCGACTGGGTTTGGCCAAATTTTCCGAGGCCGATGTGCCGAAAGCTCTCCTCGCTACCTGGCCCGAGCGCAGTCAGGAATGGCGTTCCGCCAACGTGACGACGCTCACTTCACGCGCCAACTGGGCCGCTGCACTTCTCGATTACGTGAAGGAGCATCCCATTGCTCGAAACGACATCACCACCGCCCACGCTCGCCAGATTCAAAATCTCGGAGATGAGGCCCTGACTCAAAAACTCACTCAAGTCTGGGGCGAACTCCGAGATACACCGGCCGCAAAGAAAGAAGAACTCGCAAAGTGGACTCAACTGCTGACGAGCGACTCCATTCAGAAAGCCGATCCGGCCAAAGGCAAAGTCATTTTCACGAGTCTCTGCGGTGCCTGCCACAAGCTCTACGGCGAAGGTGGATCCCTCGGACCCGATCTGACAGGCGGAGACCGCCATAAACTAAGCTACCTCCTCGAGAACATCATCGACCCCAGTGCCATCGTACCTGCTGACTATCGTGTCAGCGTGATTAGTCTCAAAGACGGACGAGTGCTCTCAGGCGTAATCCCAGAGAAAACCGAGCGCAGCATCACCGTGCAGACTCAGGTTGAGCGTTTGGTCATTGAGAGCAGTCTTATTGCCGAACAAAAACAACTTCCTCTGAGCCTCATGCCTGAGGGGCAACTCCAAGCCCTTGGAGAAGAGCAAGCCCGCCACCTCTTTGCCTACCTCATGAGTCAAAGTCAGATCCGATAGGCTACTCCGGTTTCACCTGACTCTTGAAGAACTTCACGATGACATCCGGAGCTTGTCTGGGAAAGCTGTGATTGCCAGGATGAATAGCCGTGACCACAGGATTACCGTTCACGGAAGGATAGATCGTGCAAAGCGGATCCAGTTCCCAAGCCTCACCTTCGCCACATCCGTTAAGCACTCGAACAGCCTTGATGGTGGCCTTCTGCCATTCGTATTTCACCAACGGATCTGACTCTCCCGCGATGTGCAGGACGGGCTTCGGCTTCAAGAGGCCTCGACTCCGCGATGCAGCCGACGCCGACGGTGCAACGGCTGCAAAGACGTCCCCTCGCATGGCCCAGAGCAGATAAGTGAATCCGCCGCCATTGGAGTGGCCGGTGGAGTAGATCCGTCGGTCATCGATCCTGTTCTCCTTTTTCATGCTGACCAATACCGCATCGAAAAATTTTAAATCTCGATCCCCCTGATCACCTGCAGAGGATTGCCAACCTGACTTTTTTCCCTCGGGGTCAGTGAGTCGCCCGGGTGTATTCAGCCCCTGCATGTAGACCACAATCGCCTCCGGCCAGAGTTCGCGAATCGGAAACATTCGCGTCGCATTCTTCATGGATCCCCCGTGCCCGTGAAAGGCGAAAACCAGGGGCGCAGCGGTATTACCCGCGACCTGAGGTTTGCTGATGAGGGCCACCCGAGTCACCCCATCCACCGTCCACTTTCGAGCAGTCCACGGATCCTCACCATGAGATATCACCGCGCTCAAGATCAACGCGACCATCCAATAAATCCATTCTCTGCGATTCAGGTTACTCATCGCCGTGAGTAAACCCTGAACCGACACGAGAGTTGCACCCAAACCGCTTTCAATGGGTGATCGGACGCGTCACTCGTTTCCAAAAGAAATCAAGCTCACGGGCAAGCACACTCATGACCTGCGCAGGCTCCGCATTGATGGCTCCTGTCTCGGCTTCCTTGATCATCCTCTGCATTGCATAGAGCGACGCGATGCTCCGTGTATCCAGGTGCAACGGATCCACATGAGCTCTCAAGGTCTGAGGAAAAACTTCATCTCGCTCCAACTGCGACCACAGCTCTTTGTCACGATCCCCTTTGAATGCCACGATCTTAAACTGTGAAACCGGATCACCCGTGCGTGCTGAGTTTTCCTGAATCTCAGCCTGCCGACCCGCAGCGAACAGAGCCAAGGTTTGCCAATAACGTCGATCATTGAGTTCACTCAGTCCAAAGAGCAACTCAGAGCCTTTCAATGTCCAGCGTGCCGCAATTCGGCCCGTCAAACCCGGCAACTCGACATCGTCGTAGTTGACGAGCGGAAAGCGTTTGCCTGCGAGTCGCACAAGGTCAGCGATCTTCACCAAATCAATCTGCCGGGACTCAGCTTCGGCGGCCATTTGAAGGCGCAATGCCTCGAATCGCCCTAAAAGCGCATCCCTTGCATTCGAAACGGTCACGGCTGGCTCACCCAATAAACTTTGGATCTGAGCCACCGTCTCGGGCCCTTTGACACCCCCCTCGGATGTGCGCAGCCTATCCAACATCTCCCTCAGTTTTTCAAACGCGCCGGTGCTCCGAGCCGATGCCGCAGCTCCGAGAGTCGGAAGGGTTGCGACCATGGAATGAAAGGCCGGAGCAGCGTCCCCTTCGCCATTTTCCTCCTCATCCGCGATCAAAGGCGGAGGAGACGTAGGAAATGGCGGCGGAGAAGCAGGAAGATCGTTTTGCGGAAGCGCCGCCACAGGCTCAGACAGCCCCTCAGCCACACGCTTGACGTAGTCCCCAGTCTCAGTGTCAAACACCGAAGGAACTTTCGCCATCGACACCTCAGTCGCGGTCTCTTGGATCACCGGAAGCAGCGAGCCGTCACCCGTTTCCTCATTGGGCTCAATGGGTAAATCACTCTCAACCGAGTTTTGAAAAGCGACCCACTGTTGAGCCGCATGACGCAAAAAGACACGCGCCGAAACAGACCCAAGAGGCCGCCCCATGAAGTAGCGCCTCACATCAAGGAATCGCTGAAACTTTTCCGCCTCATCTTTGGAAACACCCGCATCCGCCAGCCGGAGTCTGATCATTTCACTCGCATCTTCCGCACCGAGCCCTCGAAGCAAGACCTGAGAGGCAGTCAGCCTGTCTTCCAAGGCGCTAGGCAGGTGATGCCCGAAGGTGGCCTGCCATACATCTTGATTGAGACTGAGCACCACGTGGACTCCCTCGATCTCGGCAAGGTCCAAAAGCAGCATGGCAAGGCGGAGCCCCGCTTGCTCATTGCGGTAATATCCATCAAGGTGATCGACCAGCAAAACCACAGGACGTGCCGCTGCCATGAGTCGCAGCCAAATTTCACATCCTGCACCCGTCGAGTCTGATGCCAGACTCCGCAGCTCGCTCGCGTTTTTCCCCCCACCTTCTCCGGCTAGGGACAGAAGCACCTGCACCCACTTTTCCAAATCTGCGGGTGGCGCACCTGTTAAAGTCTCCGACGCAGCATCCGCCAAGGGGCGCTTCAATTGAGAAAAGTGCTTCCGCAGCCAGTCGCCTATCAATCTCGCGCTACCCTGCTCCGAGAAAATCTCTCCCGGATCGGTAGCCAAGACCCGCTGCGCCTGCTCAGGATTGGCACAAGGCAGCTTGCCATCCTTGATCAGTTTGAGAAGAAATGCCGCACTGCTACCCGCGGCCGCCTCACGGAGTCGAGACCATTCCTCGCGCCGCCCACCGGCGCGCGACAGAGCATCCACCCCCCGCAGCCCCACACTCGGAAACCCGATCTCATCTCCAAATCGAAAAGCCAGAGGCACCAGGGTCACTTGTTCATGAGTCGCCGCCGCCACTCGGCCCAATAGATGCGTCTTTCCGTAGCCGGCACGAGGCGCCGTGAGAAGCATGAGCGGATTGCCCCCTCCCCTGCCGCTACTCGCATGTCTTTCGTCGATGGAGGACGCAATCTGCGTGACCAGATCTTGATTCATTCCAGCCACCGAATGGGCCTCATCCACCCCGAGAGGGTCCGTGCAGACGTCAGCGACAAAAGGGTTCTTCATCACCCGTCCGACTGCCCCCTGCAAGGGCGGCACATCGGGGGCGCTGAAGGGAGACTCAGATGGAGTTAGATTTTCGTTTTGAGCCACAAACGGGGAGGTGATAAAATTATCTCAAGAGCTGTTGTTTGTGATATTTATATGCACTTTGCTCAATAAGAAAGCGTAATTTGCATATTCTGAGATTATTCTCGTAATTGCAATTCAGTTATTAGACTTATTCACACTTTCTGACCCAAATCGGGAAGAAATCTCCCCTGCCCTGAATCGCCGCCAGATAAATTCCAAAGGACACTCACTGCCAATGGGTTTATAATGCGGTCTATGACTGAAGCAGCCAACCCCCTTTTCAGCCCCACCAACACCTTCCTCGCCGGCTTTCTCTTGGGCGTCGTTTTCCTCGTTCTCGCCCTTTGGAGCCACTGGAAGACCAAGCGCGAGTTCGCCCGCTATCGCCGCCACCTCAGTGACAAGCTGGAACTCGACTCCCGGAATGTTCAGGAACTGAACAAGGAGCGCACACGCCTGACCCAGGAGAACGAAAACCTCCGAGTCCAAGTCGCCCGCCTCAATGAAAGGCCTGACAATAAACTCCAGCGTGAAGTCGAGATCCTCGCACGCGCTGAGAAGCAAATGATGATCAATGCACCCGGCTTTGCCCCCGCTTGGGAGATGGCCAAATCAGCCGCCATGGCTAGCCTTGAGACCGAAGAGCGCGGCATGTCATTGCCTCAAAAAATCTTCCGTAAACTGCTCGGCCCGACATCGGGTGGAGCCTCGGCAACTTCCAACGGAAATGGTGACTCTTCATCCAGCAACGGCACGAAGGGCATCGAATCTGGGGCATCGGCAGCCTAGGTTTGACTTGCAGCGTCAGGCGCATCCTTTGAATCATGCCTGAACTCCCCGAGGTCGAGACCACTCTTCGAGGGGTGGCCCCTTACATGCTCGGACGCAAGATTCTTGAGATCCAAGTGCGAGACCACCGCCTCCGCTGGCCCGTGCCCGAGTCGATTCACGAACTCACCGGGCACAAAATCGATACCGCTCGGCGTCGCGGAAAATTCCTCATCTTCGGCACCGCTGCGGGCTCTCTCCTCATGCATCTGGGCATGTCCGGCAGCCTTCGGATTGTTGATCCCGATTCGCCATGGAGGAAGCATGATCACCTCGGTATCCTCCTCGGCTCAGGCAAACAGCTCCGATTGCACGATCCTCGCCGCTTCGGTTGTGCGCTCCACACGCGGGACGTGGAGGCGCATCCGCTGATCGCCTCACTCGGTCCCGAGCCGCTGGACTCCGCTTTCTCCGCCGCTTACCTGCATCAGGCATCCCGTGGCAAAACATCTGCTATCAAGAGCTTCATCATGGATTCCAAAGTAGTCGTCGGAGTCGGAAACATCTACGCCTGCGAGTCGCTCTTCATGGCAGGGATCCGGCCCACCAAACCCTCAGGCAAAGTGCCGCTCACAGCCTTCACTCGCTTGGTTGATGCCATCCGCGAAGTGCTCAGCGCCTCCATCGAGATGGGTGGCACCACGCTTCGTGATTTCCTCCGTGAAGACGGCGAGCCCGGCTACTTCAAACAAAGTCTCCGCGTTTACGATCGTGAAGGCCAGCCCTGCATCCAGTGCGGCACACTCATCAAGCGCATCGTCCTCGGCCAGCGCTCCACCTACTTCTGTCCGTCCTGCCAGCGCTGAGCGCGTATCGGATTGATGGTTGAACAATCCTTCATCTCACCCCACTAGTCTCGCTGAAAATGGCGCTCAGCCACGACATCCCCGCACCGAAACCACGCGTCCTCCTCGCCGAGGAAAGCCTCCCGTACCGAAGCGTCATTCGGGAAGCGCTCATGGCCTTTCGGGACTGTGAAGTGGACGGCACCTCCAGCGCCGAGCACGCGTTCGAGATGGCCTTGGCCAAAGAATACAGCCTCTTCATCTTCTCCCTTCCCCTGCCCCATCTCTCGGGCGATTTGTTGGACCGACTGCTGGTCAAAGCCTACCCCCTCGCGCACCGAGGCGTCCACACCTCACCGCCCATCATTTACCTCATCCGCTCTCAGGACATGGCCACTTATCAGGCACTCCAAGGCACGGCCAGAGTCAAAGGCTGCGTCGAGATGCCTCCGCGCCTGGACGTCATTCTCACGCTCACCGAAAAACTCTTGCCACCGAAGAAGTGAGAGCGTGAGAGACTCTCCTCTGCAGTCTCGTAGAGTCCTTCATTCATGAAGAACCTCCTTCTGCTCTTCAGCCTGGGCACCCTCATCGCACACGCCGCCGATCTTCCGCCGGACAAAAGCAGTGATATCCCGGAAAGCGCTAAACGGCCAGTCGTTGTCACCGGAAAATCGAATCTCGCCCTGCCGAAGCACGACCTTCCCGCAGACTACACGCTCACCGTCGCCGCAACTGCTCCGCTCGTCACGCATCCCATCATGGGCTGTCTCGATGATCGTGGCCGACTGTTTGTCGGCGATGCCGTGGGCGTGAACTGGAACAAAGCGCAACTCGAAGCCAACCCGCCCAACCGCGTCCTCATGCTCGAGGACACGGATCGCGATGGTGCCTTCGACAAAAGCACCGTCTTTGCCGACAAGATGACTTTCCCGCAAGGGGCCTGTTGGCTGGATGGCAGCCTCTACGTCGGCTCACCGCCATCCCTCTGGAAACTCACCGACACAGACGACGATGGCGTCGCAGACAAACGCGAAGAAATCGTCACCGGTTTCGACTACACCGGAAACGCCGCCGACATTCACGGCCCCTTTCTGCATCCCAATGGTCGCCTCTACTGGTGCCACGGACGCAAAGGCCATGACGTCAAACAAAAGGACGGCACGCCGGTCGATAACTCCAAAGCCTGCGGCATCTGGAGTTGCAAACCCGATGGCTCAGACGTCGCCTGGCACTCCCTTGGCTGCGGCGACAATCCCGTCGAAGTCGATTTCACTCAAAGCGGCGACATCATCGGCGTGCAGAATCTCTACTACAACCAGCCACGCGGAGACACGATCATCCACTGGCTTTACGGCGGCGTCTATGAGCGCGCCGATCAACTCCAAGCCATCGCCCATCTGCCTCGCACCCTGGAGACCATGCCCGTTATGTACAACTTCGGTCACGTGGCCGTGAGCGGCTGCTGCTTCTGGCGCCGTTATTCAACTGCGAACCGAGAACAGCGAACCGAGAACTTCATGGTGACTCACTTCAACACCCAGCGCCTCGTGCGCATGGAGCTCACACCCGAAGGCAGCACCTACAAAGCCGTCGAAAATGAATTCCTCAAACTCCACAATCCCGACATCCACCTCACCGACGTGATGGAGGACCCACGCGATGGTTCCCTTCTCCTTTTCGACACCGGCGGCTGGTTCCGCATCGGTTGCCCTAGCAGCCTCATGGCCAAATCCGACATTCTCGGCGCGGTGTATCGAATCACGCCGAAGAAAGCATCGAGCCTCGGCCTCAACAAAGGAAAGCCACCCATTCAAAATTTAAAGTCCGCCATTTCGGATCTCAAATCCAGAGACCCACAGAATCGACGCCGCGCGCTCGAGTGGCTCGCCGAATACACGCAGGAGGGAGATGAATCCAGCGCAGCGGTAAATCCCCTTTTGCTCTCGCTCATGAGCGAAAAACTCGATGCGGCAACCGAGCACGCCCTCATTGCCGCTTCTCAGAAAATGTATCCCGTCAGTCTCACCGAGCTCAAAGAAGCGGACGGACCTCTCGCCATCAAGCACCGACTGCAATGCTTCACGCCCGATGACGTTGCCGCAGGAAACATGGCCCTTGCCGTCACTCGGGCTCACTTAGACTCAGCAGATGTCGAGTTGGCTCGTGAGTGTCTGAGATACACCCTCGATCATCCCGATGCTGACGAGTGGATCTCGCCGGACCTCGCCGTTTGGCTCACGGATGCTAAACCCAGCGCCCTTCGGATCAAGGCGCTCTCCGGTTTCTGCACAGCACTCATCGCGAAGCCCGAAACCCAAAAGCTCATCACCTCCATGCTCTCGCATCGGTCACCCGATGTTCAAAACGCGGCCCTCATTATCATCGCCTCACAGAACGGTAGCACCGTGAACCCGGATTGGCTGCCGCCGCTCAAAGACATGCTCGGATCACCGACGCCCTCGCTTTTTGACGCCGTCAAAAAACTCAAATCACCCGTCTTTGATTCAGAGCTTCAGACACTCGCGGGCGACTCAAAACAGCCGCTTGCTACTCGACTGAAAGCCCTCGACTCCGCGCAAACGATTAAGCTGGAAGGCGCGACCTTCACCATGGTGAAGTCCGTCCTCACCAATGCCACCTCCAGCGCGGCCTCGAAAATCCAAGCCGCCGGAATGCTGGCTCAGGCTCCCATTCCAAAGGAGCAGATGGTGGAGATCGCGCCACTCTTCGCCTCCATTGGCCCGGTGGAACTCAAGACCCTGCTGACCTTGCTCAAAAAGCACAAAGATCCCGAGATCGCCCGCACCCTCGCCAGAGAGATCGCCAAAAACCCGGCCATCGCCAGTCAGCAGGAAAGCATCTACCGAACCGCCCTTGCAGATCTCCCGGTGGATATCTTTGAAAGCATCATCCTGCCTGCCTACCAGTCCGCCACAGCCTCCGTTGAAGCCAAGAAACGGCAACTCGGCCCTCTCGCAGAAAAAGCCATCTCCAGCGGCAATGCCGCCAAAGGAGCCGAGCATTTCAAAGCCGGAAAAGGCACCTGCATCGCCTGCCACAAGGTCTGCGACACCGGACGCGCCATCGGCCCCGACCTCAGCAAAATCGGAGTCATCCGCACCGAGCGCGATCTGCTCGAAAGCATCCTCTTTCCCTCCAACACCCTCGCCCGCGACTACGAAGCGCACATCATCGAAACCAGCGATGCCCAACAAACCCTCGGCGTCATCAAATCCCACACCGCAGAAGGCCTGCTCGTCATCGACATCGCCGGTCAGGAGAAAAACATCCCCCACACGCAAATCATCGGCGACACCCCACTCCCCACCAGCCTCATGCCCATGGGCCTCGATCAAACCCTCCCCGAGTCCGAACTCCTCGACCTCGTCGCCTGGCTCCGCAGCTTGAAGTAAATCGTTGCCACGCCGCTTGGAACTGCGCATCGTGAGCGCGATGAAATTTGCAATTTGTAACGAGACCTACCCCGGATGGACCTTTGATAAAGTGTGTGAAGACGCCGCCGCCGCGGGCTATCAGGCGCTGGAATTGGCACCCTTCACGCTGGCGGAAGATCCGCGTGATCTGACGGATGCGGATGCTCTCTCGCTCTGCCAAAAGGCGCACGCTCATGGATTGGAGATTCTGGGTCTTCATTGGCTGCTGACGAGGCCGACTTGGTTTCACATCACCACGCCGGATGCACTGGTGAGACGCGAGACGGTTCGTTTTGCAAAACACTTGGTCCGTATTTGCGCAGCCACGGGTGGTCGAACCATGGTCTGGGGCAGCCCGAAGGCGAGGAATACGCTTCCGGAGTGGCCTTACGAGGACGCCTTTGCTCGTGCAGCTGAGACCTTGCGCCAGGTCGCGGAGACAGCGGGTGAGTATGGCGTCACGCTAGCGATGGAACCTCTGGGCAAAAAGGAAACCAATTTCCTGAACACCGCCGAAGAAACCATCCGCCTCTGCAAAGCGGTGGATCACCCGGCGTGCAAACTCCACCTCGATGTGAAGGCCATGAGCGATGAGGCCAAACCCATCGCCGACATCATTCGCGACAGCAAAGAATGGTTTGTCCACTTCCATGCCAATGACCCCAACCTCCTCGGCCCTGGCATGGGTGAGGTCAAATATGAGCCCATTATCCAAGCTCTGCGGGATGTGAACTACAGCGACTACCTCTCAGTGGAGGTTTTTGATTACTCTCCCGGTCCCGAGAACATCGCCCGCAAGAGCATCGCTTACTTGAAGGCTCAACTCGGCATTGCCTGATTCAGGTTTCCATTGCCTAGGGCCCGCCTCTTCGGCTAGATAGCTAACATGTCCATCCCGATGATCGTTTTCCTCTGCATCGCCGCAGCCTTTTTATGCGGCTCCGTGCCTTTTGGCTACTGGGCGGGGAAATTGAAGGGCCTCGACATCCGGCAGCATGGCAGTGGAAACATCGGCGCTACCAATGTGATCCGCGTCTGTGGCAAAGGGATCGGCATCCCCGTTTTCATCCTCGACATGATCAAGGGACTCGTGCCGGTTTTGCTTCCGAGTTGGATGCTCGCAGGCACGGAAGTCACGGGCAGTCTTCTTTCGGCCGCAGCCGTTGTGTGCGGACTCGCGGCCATTCTCGGTCACATGTTCACGCCGTGGCTCGGCTTCAAAGGTGGCAAAGGCGTGGCCACGGCTACTGGCGTGCTGCTCGGCATTGCTCCCATCGCCATGCTGTTCGCGCTCGGTGCTTGGCTCCTGTTTTTCTTCACGTCTCGCTATGTCTCCCTCGCTTCCATGGCAGCCGCCATCGCCGTTCCAGTGACCATGGCCGTTCAAATGGCCACGGCAAAGTCATGGGACGGTGTGCTGATTGGTTTTGGGATTCTGCTAGCCATTCTCGTCGTGGTCCGTCACCGCACGAACATCCATCGCCTCATGGCCGGCACCGAGAGCCGAGTCGGCAAAAAGAAGGCGAGCTAAAGATTCCCCACCAGATCCCCTGATGCCATCCTCTGATCATTTCTCGTTCGCCATCGTTCTCGGCGCAGGCAGTTGGGGCACCGCATTGGCCGCTCTCATGGCCGAGCGCGGATTGTCCGTTCAGTTTTGGGGCCGCGATGAGGACCTCATGCGCGACATCCAATCCCAGCGCCGCAATGAGCGCTACCTGCCCTCACTCATTCTCCCGGCGGGGGTCGAAGCCACGCATCGAATCGAGGAACTTCGTCCCGCTGATCTGGTGCTCTTCGTGGTTCCCTCCAAAGGCATACGCACCGTGGCGCAACAACTCAGCGCAGCCCATGTCTTGAAGGGCAGTGAACTCCTCGTCTCGTGCACAAAAGGCATCGAATTGGAAACCGGCGAGCGCATGACCGAGGTCATCGGCGATTGCCTTCCTGGTCATGGCCTGGCTGCACTCTCAGGCCCGAATCACGCGGAAGAGATCGCTCAAAAACAGCCCGCCGCCGCCGTCGCAGCCTGTGCCGATTCGAGCCATGCTCGGCGCGTCCAGGATTGTTTTACCCTCCCTTGGTTTCGCTGCTACACCACGGATGATGTGATCGGCGTGGAGTGGGCAGGCGCTCTGAAAAACGTGTATGCGATCTCCGCTGGCATCGCCCGTGGGATGAAGCTTGGAGACAATGCCATCGCGGCACTCGTAACTCGAGCCCTGGCTGAGATGGCACGTTTTGGCACCAGCATGGGAGGCCGCGCGGAGACCTTCTCGGGTCTCAGTGGCGTGGGCGATCTCGTGACCACCTGCTACTCGGAGCACAGCCGAAACAATCGCGTCGGTAAACTCCTCGGTCAGGGCATGCCGCTGGCTGAGATCATCTCCAGCACTCGCATGATCGCCGAGGGCGTGCCGAACACCGAGAGCCTCTACCGTTGCGCCCGAAAAGCCGGAGTCCGCACCCCGCTTCTCGATGAGGTTTACGCGATCCTTTACCAAGACAAGCCAGCCAAACTCGCCATGCGCGATCTGCTCTCGAGGGACCCACGGCCAGAGGCGGACTGAGAGGCCAGTCATTTTGACTTTGGCCAAAATCAGCTGACAGTCCGACGATCGCCCGCAACTTGTCCCTCGATGCAGGCGTTCTCTATCTTCCAGATGAAATCCCTGCTCCGCACCTTGCTCCCTCTGACGGTTTTGGCCGTGAGTGGTTATGCAGCTTGGTGGCTTTACACGCACCAGCCCGTCACCGAGTTCCGGGAAATGCCACCGTCTCTTGTCCGCGTGGAAGGCACGGCTCTGCGGAAGACCACGCATCAAGTGATCGCACGCTCGCAGGGCATGGTCCAGCCGCGCACGAGAAGCGCGATTTTACCCGAGGTCGGAGCTAAGGTGATCGAAGTCGGAGCCTCGTTTCGACCCGGCGGTTTTTTTGAAAAGGATGAAGTGCTTTTAAAACTCGAACCCGTGGACTACGAGACGGCGCTGGTCATTTCAAAAGCTGCCCTCGCTCAGGCCGAATCCATACTGGCCGAAGAAGAGGCCAAGGCGGAGCAAGCCAAAGAAAACTGGAAAGCCCTCGGCCGTCAGGGCGAACCCGGTGCGATGGTCCTCCGACTCCCTCAAGTGACAAAAGCCAAAGCAGACGTGGCATCTGCCAAGGCGCAGATTTTAAAGTCCGAGCGTGATCTGGAACGAACGGTGGTCCGTGCACCCTACGCAGGTCAGGTCCTGGAGCAAAATGTGGACGTCGGACAGCTCGTCACTCAAGGCACAACCTTGGGAAAAATCTTTGCCGTGGACTATGTCGAGATTCGTCTGCCGCTGCCCGAGCGCGAGATGCGTTTTTTGACACTGCCGGAGCATTTCCGCGACAGCGAGAGCCCCGAGATCCTGGCAAAGGTGAAACTCAAAGCGGTGGTGAATGGAAAGCCCACTGCCTGGACCGGCAAGATCGTCCGAGTTGAGAGCGCACTGGATGAGAGCACCCGTCAGGCCGTCGCCGTCGCACAGGTGAATGACCCGTATGCCCGCCGGGACGATGGAACGCCACCGCTGAAAATTGGGCAGTTTGTGGAAGCACAAATCGAAGGCCAACAACTGACGGATGTTTTCATCATCCCTCGTAATGCCGTCAGGGCGGGCAATGAAATCATCCTCATCACCCCCGAGAGTCGTCTCCGCCGCATGAATGTGGAGCCTCTCGCAGGCGATGAAAAAATGATCGTCATAGCCGCCGGGGCACCCAAGTCACCGAAGGAGGGCGATGTTCTGTGCCTCACACCGATTCCCTTCCCCGCCGATGGTGCCCGCGTTTTGGCCACCATTGATGGAACCGTCGAGAATCCCGATCTCGCAGGACCGAAAGACACCGGGAAAAAAGCCGCCGTCTCCGCAGTCCATCAGGACAAAGCTTCCTGATCGTGAACCGCGACTTTTTTGACCCCATGAACAACGCTGGCCGATGATCTCCTGGTTCGCACGCAACGGCGTCGCCGCCAATCTGCTCATGCTCGCCATCATGGGCGCGGGATTTTGGACTTTGTGGAAGGACAAGATTCCGCTCGAGGTTTTCCAGGACATGCCCTCGCGCTTCATCTCGGTGAACGTGCCTTATCCGGCCTCCTCGCCGGATGAAACCGAGGAAACCATCGTCCTCAAAATCGAGGAAGCCATCCAGCAAGTCGGAGGCATCAAGCATGTCAACAGCACCGCCGGAAGCAGCGGCGGCACCGTGTTTATCGAGGTCAATGAGGATGAAGATCCGCGTCGAGTCATGGAAGACGTGAAGATCCGCGTCGATGCCATCCCGAATTTTCCAGCGCTTGCCGAGAAGCCCGTGATTCAGTTGGACGACTCGTTTCATTCCGTCATCACCGTTATCCTCAGCGCCGACATGTCGGAGCGTGATCTCAAGCGACTCGGTGAGCAAACACGCGATGAACTCTCCTCCCTACCCGGCATCTCCCATGCCGAAATCACCGGTGTTAGGAATGAGGAAATCGCCATCGAAATCCCCGAAGACATCTTGAGGAAACATGGCCTGAGCCTTGATGACATCAACAAAGCCATCCGCGATACCGCCATCGACATGCCCGCAGGTGTGGTGCAGACCGAAGCAGGCGATGTCTCACTCCGCACGCGTGGCCGTGCCTACACTGGAGAAGACTACGCCCGCATCCCGCTCCTCTCCCGTGCAGATGGAAGCCGCATCACGCTGGGTGAGATCGCCAAGATCGTGGACGGCTTCACGGAGAATCCCCTCGTCACCCGGCTCAATGGCCGCCGCTGCGTGATGATCTCCGTCATGCGCGAAGGCAGACAAAATGCCATCACCATCGGAGAGCGGGTCAAAGAATATATCAAGGAGACCAATCAAAAACTGCCCGGCGGGGTGAGCTTGGATTACTGGAACGACCGCTCTAAGATCGTCAAAGGCCGCATCGATCTCCTGCTGCAAAATGCAAAGAGCAGTCTCATCCTCGTCTTCATTTGCGTCGGTCTCTTTCTCCGTTTGGAAGCAGTCATCTGGATCGCCGTCGGCATGGTCATGAGTTTCATGGGTGCCATCGCGCTGATGCCTTATTTGGATGTCTCGATCAATCTCTCCTCGCTCATGGGCTTCATTCTCGTCTTGGGAATCGTCGTCGATGACGCCATCGTGATCAGCGAGCACTGCGATCAATTGCGCAAAGGAGGCATGAGCCCGCTGGATGCCGCCATTGAGGGGACTCGCCGCATGGCCGTGCCTATCACCTTCGGCGTCCTGACGACGGTCATCGCCTTCATGCCCATGGCCTTGGATTCATCGGACTGGGGCTCCATGTTTAAGCCCATCGCCATTGTTTTCATCGCCGTGATGCTCATCGCGCTGTTGGAAACAAAGCTCATCCTGCCGAGTCACCTCGCGCACCCCTTTCTCGGGCGCGCCGGAGATTTGCTGGCACCGATCCATCGGATTTCAGACGGAGCCCTTCAGGCCTTTGTCCGTCGTATTTATAAGCCCGCCCTCAGGTTCTCTGTGAATCACTGCTACACCTCGCTCTCGATTTTGTTTGGCGGTCTCATTTTGATTCTCGGCCTCTATTTTGGCGGCCGCATCCAGACCACTTACTTCCCCCGCGTGCCCAGTGAGCGCATCGAGTGCAGGCTCTCCATGCTCGATGGCACACCCGTCGAGGTCACGGAGGCCCACATCCAAAGGATCTATGATTTGGCCGTGGAAATGCAGAAGGAATACGTCGGCCCCGATGGCAAGAGCGTCATCCGACACATCGTCTCCACGGTGGGAACCACGCTTTCCTACGGACGCAGCAGCTCCAAAAGCACGGGCGGCAGTCACATCGGCGGCGTGATGATGGAAACTTACGGGCCCGAGGAGCGCAGCCGTGATGCCAATACCGTGGATATGTCCAACGAGTGGCGAAAACGCATCGGTGACATCGTCGGCGTCGAGGAAATGACCTTCCGCGCCGAAATCATGCGCAGCGGCGATCCCATCGATATTCAACTCACCGGCACAGACCCGCGTGAGCTCCTTGACATGTCGGGCAAGATCAAAGAACACCTCGCTAAGTATCCCGCGCTTTTTGACATCAACGACTCCCTCGATTCCGGCCGCAATGAAATCCAACTCCGTTTAAAACCCGAGGCGCAGCAGCTTGGCGTGACCGTCAGTGATCTCGCCAAACAAGTGCGACAGGCCTTTTATGGGGATGAAGTCCAGCGCATCCAGCGCGGAAGGAACGAGGTCAAAGTGATGCTGCGCTCGCCCAAAGCCAATCGGCAGAATCTCGCCACCCTCGACACCATGCGGGTCCGCACTGCTGCCGGCCTCGAAGTTCCCTTCAATCGAGTCGCAGAGGCGAACGTGGCCAAAAGCTTCACCAGCATCAAGCGCGTCGATCGCCGACGCGCCCTAAACATCACGGCGGATGTGGACAAGCTCACCACCGACGTTGCCTCGCTCCGTCTTGAGATCAGCACCTTTCTGGATCAATTGCTCTCAAGCCATGGTCACATCCAGTGGAGCTTCGAAGGCGAGGCCCGCCGTCAAAAGGAGAGCCAATCGCAGATGCTCATTTCATTGCTCATCGTCCTCGCCGGCATGTATGGCATGATGGCCATTCCATTCAAAAGTTACTCCCAGCCTCTCATCGTGCTCCTCGTTGTGCCGTTTGGAATCGTCGGTGCCGTGATCGGCCACATGGCACACAGTCTCCCCCTCAGCATCATGAGCCTCTTTGGCATCCTCGGCGTCTGCGGAGTCGTGGTGAATGACACCCTCGTGCTAGTCGATGAAATCAATGAACGCCGCTCCCAGGGTGCGAGCACGCGCGAGGCCGTTCAAATGGGCGGAGCCTCCCGTTTTCGGGCCATCTTCTTGACTCAGATCACCACCTTCTTCGGCCTCGTTCCTCTCATCTTCGACGGCACCTGGCTTTCGAAGCTCGCGCCTTTCTTTTTCAGCAATGGAGCCCAAAGCACCCACGCTCAGTTTCTCACGCCTGTCTCGGTGGCCATGGGCTACGGCAGCCTTTTCGCGACGGTGATCACCCTTTTCCTCGTGCCTCTCTGCTACCTCGCCGTCGATGACTTCACTGGCCTCTTCCGGAAAAAGAAGAGGTTCAACTCGGTCTAGGTTTCGGAACGATCCGGCTCATCCAGTGTGGCCAATTCTCTCAGCAACGTCGTGGCGTAAGTCCCTCGGGGGAGATCAAAGCTCAATTGCAGATCACCGCCTTCGAGGCTGAGAAAATCGGAGTTCGTGGGACGCAGTCTCATCACGCGCCTCTCTTGCCTCAGCCCCGCGGCCTCCAGTCCGGCCGTGAACTCGGGGAAACGTGACATCACCTCCGTCTCCAGTTCACGAGTCTCCCCCGCACTTGGCAGATCACCGCCCCCCCACATCGGAGCCGTGATCTCCACGATGCCTTTCTCGAACCGCTCCGCCTCATCCCCACGCTGATTTCCGATCAAGAGCAGCGTGCCGTTATCCGGAAAGCCGAACACCTCACCCGACAACACCCGATCCCATGAACCACGCGCCATGCGCTCTGCCACGACCGCATTGAACAAATGACTCCGAACCGCCGAAAGCAAAATCCCACGCAGCAAACGATCACGCGGCTCAAACTCTCCGCGAAACATAGCGAGCGCCTTTTCCACGTTGCGCCCTTCATTGCCAAAACGCTGACTGCCAAAAAAATTCGGCGCGCCTTTGCTGGCGATGTGCGCCCACCGCTCGGCCGCATTCTCGGCATCGAAGTCGGGCTGACGAAGACGAATGATGAATCGATTCCCCAAATGAATCCCCCGTCGCAATTTTCGCGTGTTTCGCGTGATGCGCAGGACTTTGATCCCCTCCGACTCCAAGGCCGAACCCTCCGGCGATGCCTGGCCCGGCAGGTGAAGACTGAACCACTGCCGCGTCACCGCATGACGATCCTTCAGTCCGCAGTGACTCACCAACCGACGTCTCAAACCGATCGCATCCGCCAGCCTCGCCGCCGTTGCATTGCTATCCAGATCCCGTTTCTCCACCCACACCAGACAATGCTCACCCTCGCCCGAGGGCTCGAAGCCGAGCAACTCCTCCACCTGAAAATCCTCAGGCTGCGTCTTGAATTGAGCCCGCCCGAGAGGACCGCCATGCAAATAAGGAGGCTCCATGGATTGATCCTATTGCCCCTTTTTCCGCGCCACCACCAGCACGCTTTGAGTCGTGAAATCACGCTCTTCGAGCTCCGGATTTTTAGCCCGGATGGCATCCGTCAGTCGGCCTGCTCCTTGATCTGGAGTCGAAGGCGTGGGTAGCCATTCCTCGATTTCAAACAGCTTCTCCGTCAGCGCCCGCACCTCCGAGAGACGCAGCTGATTCAGCTTGGTCATCACATAGCTATCCGCTGGGAACTCGCCCTCCAGGTGCCCCCAGTCGAGGTAACGCGCCTGTTCCAAATCATCCGATCGGATTCGCGCCACCGTCTTCGGCGCTTGGTGGTGCCCGTTCCATGAAAACCAATTGTGGTGACTGAAGATCATCCGACCGCCCGGCCTCAGCAATCGATGGATGGATGCAAACACTGCCTCCAGTTGCACCAGGTGCTCACTCGCATTGTGCAGCGTCGCCAGATCAAACTCGCGCTTCCCCTCCAGTTCCGTGCTCAGTCCGCGGATCAGTTGAAACCGGCTCATCCGCTTCATCAGCGCCTCGGGAGTCCATCCACAATCCACTCTTTGGCCATTGTGTTGGTCCTTCATCACCGCGGACCTCGGCTTCACCTCCGGGTCGATGCCCACGTAAGAACGCGCCCCCTCGGCCAAAAAACCCACGCCATGCAGTCCCATGCCACAGCCCACATCCACCACGTCTGCGCCTTTGATGTAGCGGGAAAGGGAACGCGTCCAACGCAGATACCCCAACTCCAAAGCCCGGCGCAAGGCATCCGGCGGAATCTCCCGCACACGCGACAGATCAAACCCATTTGCGGCCCACATCATCGGCAGTCGGCGCCAGTAGTAGAGCGGCCATTGATTGAGCCATCGTTGATCCTTTTTGATAGCGCCACACTGTCGAACTTCATCCCGAAGTCAATTTCAACTCCAACCTGACTAACCACATCTTGCGCAAGCGTTTGCAGATCGAAAGGTCTGCTTGATTTAGCTCCCGCCTTGCGCTCGGTATCGCTCATGGATTCACCTTGGCGCTCTCGGCTTCGCCTTTTCGGGTCCCGTCTCCCCTTCCCGGCCATGACGGCACTCGTTCTCGCTCTCTTCCTCATCAAAGAGGAGTTCCCCTTCTCCAATTTTCCGATGTACTCCAACATCAGCGAAGAAGCAGATGTCACCTTTGTCACGGATCAAAATGACAAACCCATCGCCATGAAGCCCCTGTTCAAAACAAGCTCTGGCACCTCGAAAAAAATGTTCAAGAAAGAGCTCGGCACCCTCACCCAAAAGAGTGATCGAGATTCCGACACCGCCACACCCCAGGAGCGCGCGCAGGCTGGCAAAGCAGTCCTCGACTCCCTCGTCACACGGCTCATTCACAAAGCCGTGCCCCCCGGCACCACAGCCCTCCGTTTTCATGTGCGCACCTTCCGAGCCGGCGTATCCGCTGACGACTCCCCCTCCGAGAAGCTGGCTGAATACACCCTCCCTGCCTCATGAGTGACTCGCCCCCCCACACCCCACCGTCCAAATGGTGGAGACCTCTGCCCTTCGAGCTCAGCACCCTTGAAATGTTCATCATGCGTGCCGGATTTGCTGCGCTGGCCTTCATCAACATCAAATGGGAGACCGCTCCCTACACCGAGCAAAAATTCCCCAATGGGCTCGCTCGTCTCTTTGATCTCACCTGGCTCGGCCAGCACCCGCCCGGAGCCAATGCTCAATACGGCGTCATCGCTTTTCTTGTGCTCTACGTCGTCGGCCTCTTTCCCGCCTTGGGACTTCTGCCCACCGTCTTTTTCGCCACCGTCATCGGCACCCTGATCAACTCCCAGGGCGCCATCAATCACAGTTGGCAGCTCATCACGCTCATGGGCCTCGCGCAGTTCATCGTTTACGCCTGGCCACGGAAGGATGAAAAAGGACTCAACTTCAAAATCGCCCTCCGTCCCGATCTCCAGCGCCATCGTCAGGTTGTTTTTGCCACCCTCACCGTCATCGCTGCCGGTTATGTCGTCTGCGGACTGGTGAAGATCGTGAACTCCGACGGCCTCTGGATCGCCAAAGCACCCTTCCTCGCCGTCCAACTCCTGAAGACTCACTTCTCCGATTATTACACCGACCTCACCCTGCCGCCGAAGTGGCTTCAGGACGTCACCACCTTCCTTTTGGAGAATCCGAACATCGCGCGCCTCGTCTTCGGAGGAGGGCTGCTCATCGAGTTGCTCGGCTTCGTCATCCTGATCAACAGACGCTGGGCCTTCATCGGCGGCCTTGCCATCATCGCCCTCCACCTCAGCATCAGTCGGCTCATGAATCTGAACTTCGAAGCCCACATGATCGCCGTTCTCATCTATTGCGTAAACATCCCCGGTATGCTCAAGATGTGGCGAGGCGAGGCGTGACCCACGCCGACCGTCGCATCCACCTCCATGCCATCCCCCGAGCCCACCGCCATCATCCTCTTTGATGGCGTTTGTAATTTCTGCTGCTCCTCCGTGCAGTTCATCATCGAGCGTGATCCCGCCCAGCGCTTCACCTTTGCCTCCCAGCAGTCCGACCGTGGGCAGCAACTCCTCGCCGATGCCAAGCTCCCTCCCTCGATGGACACCTTTGTGCTCATCGAAAATCACACCGTTTACACCCGCAGCAGCGCCGCCTTAAAGGTCGCCGCCCAGCTGACCCAGCCCTGGCCCCTCTTTGCTATTTTCCGCATCGTGCCCCCTTTCATTCGCGATGCCGCTTACCGTCTCATCGCCCGGAATCGCTACCGTTGGTTTGGAAAAAAGGAAACCTGCTGGGTCCCCACCCCCGAGATCCGAGCCCGATTCCTTTCTTAGCCCGAGTCTCATGCTCAAGCTCCTCTTCCTCTGCTCTCGCAATCAATGGCGCAGCCCCACGGCCGAGGCGCTCTATCAAAACGATCCCCGGGTCGAAGTCCAGAGCGCCGGCCTCAGCCCCTCCGCCCGCCGTCGTGTCACCGAGAGACTCCTGCTCTGGGCCGACCTCATCCTCGTCATGGAGCCCGATCAAAAACGCCGCCTCGCCGACCGCTTCCCCGACGCCCTTCCCGACCTCAACATCGAAGTCCTCGACATCCCCGACGACTTCCCCTTCATCCTAAAAACAGGAATGGAAAACGGCCGCAGGCAACCCACCGAGGAGTAAATCGGGTAATCAGACGATGGATATTCTTGGCAGATTCCGGGGGATTTAGCCACTCAAGAGTGCCCCAGCATCGGGAGGAA
>CAMBPV010000016.1 GCA_945869695.1 Prosthecobacter debontii | reverse complement strand
GAGCAGCAAACGGAAACACCCTTCGAGGCCGTTGACCCTGACCGCTATGCGCGCGATCTCGCGGCGGCGGTCAATCGCCTCATGGCTGACGCACCCCTGAGGCAGCAGATGGCAGCGGCTGGTCGCCAGCGCGCGATCGAGCACTTCAGTTGGAAATCCATCGCTCGGAAAACACTAGCTCTCTACAAGACACTCTCCCCGCATTGATCTAGACTGACGAACAAATTTCCATCGAAACCTTCTCCAAACACACAACGTTAACTCAGCCGCAACCCAAAATCATGTCATCCACCAACCGAACCTCTCGTCGTGACTTCCTCCGTCAAACCGCAGCTGCCACAGGCGGCATTTTCGCTCCCAATCTGCTCCTCGGGCAGCAAGGCGGCGTCAAGAAACTCAACTTTGCAGGCGTCGGCGCCGGAGGAAAGGGTGAGAGTGACATTGGCGGTGCCGCTCAGGGTGCAAATATTGTCGCCTTTTGTGATGTCGATCGCGATCGCCTCGCGAAGGCGCTCACTAAATATCCGGGAGCGAAAGGTTTTGAGAGCTACAAGGAAATGTTCGAGGCCATGGGAGATCAAATCGATGGCGTGACAGTCTCAACGCCTGACCACGCTCACTACCCCGCCGCCATGGAGGCCATCAAGCGCGGCAAGCACGTCTGCGTGCAGAAACCGCTCGTGAACCGCATTTGGGAAGCCAATGAGCTCCATCAAGCCGCCAAGAAAAAGGGCGTCAAGACCAACATGGGCAACCAAGGTCACACCGGTGAAGGCATCCGCCTCATGAAAGAGTGGCTCAACGCGGGCATCGTCGGAAACGTGAAGGAAATTCACGTTTGGACCAACCGCCCGATCTGGCCCCAAGGCAATGAAGCCAAAAGCAAGTACACCTCGGGTCAAGTGCCTGCCAATTTGAACTGGAGCAACTGGCTTGCCCAATGCCCTGAAGTTCCCTTCACCAATGGGCTCCATCCTTTCGCATGGCGCGGCCATCTCGAATACGGAGCAGGAGCCATGGGCGACATGGGGTGCCATCTCCTCGATGGTCCTTTTTGGGGCTGCGAGCTCGGTGAGGCCTATAAACTCGAAGCCGAAGTCGATGAACTCACTGACGCATCTTGGCCGAAGTCATCCTACGTTCTTGCTCATTTCAAATCTCCCAAATTTGGCGAGATCAAACTTCACTGGTATGAAGGCACTCGTCCGGACGGCAAGCCACGGAAGCCCGAGCGTCCAGCCGAGTTGGAGGCCACACGCGACTGGGAAAAGATCCGCGGGGGTTTCATCATCAAAGGGGATGAAGGAACCATTTTGAACACGGATGACTATTGCGGCAGCCCACGCGTGATCCCAGAAGCCAAGTTCCAAGCTTGGATGAAGGATAAAAAGCCTGAAAAATCCCTCGAGCGTTCACTGTCTCCCGGAAATCCTCAGCTCGAACTGGTCAAAGCCATCGAGCAGGACAAGATCTGCGGCAGCAACTTTGACTATTCGGTTCCCCTCACTCGACTTTGCTTGCTTGGAAATCTGGCCATTCTCAATCCTGGAAAGAGCATCGAATGGAATGCCGAGAGTCAATCGACGGGTAATGCCCATATCGACAAGCACATCAAACGTGCTGCCGTCAGAGAAGGCTTCGAATACAGCTCGGGTTCGATCTAACCGTATTATTTATCAATACTGGAATGGGTGGGTGGCAACATCCGCCCATTTTTTTGCCCTGATGGCTGAATCAAAAGCTGCGCCGGCAAACCAGCATCGACTCCAGAAAACCTCGAAGCGCCCCCCTTTGATCCCGCCAAAACCCTGGATTGCCACCAAAAACCCAAGGGGTGTCAAGTGACTATCTTTTAAATTTTCAATAAAGTTGGCCTCATTTGGCATCTCATATTTGAGAATTTGGATCTTTTTTTCAAAATCGCCGGACTTAAGATTGACTCGGAGCCGGAAAGTTTTTAACATAGGCCCGTCTGATGAAGGGCTTTCTTCGCAGTCCACGGCTGTTTGGCTCCGGCTCAACTTTTCGTGCTACCGATCCTCCTTCGTTGTTGGTTGCTGGATCGCAAAAAACTGGCTCTCCGGCTCCGCATGCCGGAGAGCCAATTTTGTTTAAGACCTTTTGGATCAACGCCAAGGCACCGGATTGGATGGATAAAGCTCCGTGAGCACCTCGCGTCCACACGAAAGCATGACCTGCTGCATCGAGCGGAAGACGACATCGGGCATCGCTTGTTTCTCGACTGCGAGTTTCCAAACGTCATCCAGAGCATCACGATGGCGCTCAACCACCGACTCACACACCTCATGCCAATGTCCGGGACGGTCTCCGGTGCGCCACTCTCCACGACCCCTCCCAAAATGGGCAACGGCCAGATAACAGAGCATGATGAGGCGTGCCTGCTCACGGAAATGCTCTTTGGACCAATGCAGCTTTCCGTCACCTGAGCGCACCAGGTTGTAGGTGCGGATCAATGCGTAAGCACCCAGACCCGTGGCGAGCCCCCCGATCAATGCCCCGCCCCCAAAAGTCATGCCTCCGAGTTTGAGATCCGCGAGAAGGCCGCCCATCGCACCACCCGCAAAGGTGCCCACCACTCCCCAAATGCTCTCGGACACTTGCTCGGGTTGATGAAAACTCTCCCTCGCCACCATCTGCATTTCCTTTTCCGCCGCGCCTTCGAGACCGTGAAAGGTGATCAACTCATTGGTGGCCAGTTCCAATCTCTCCGCCAACTTTGATGCGAGGACCTGCCGCGCGTCCGCATACTCTTTATTGATCGATCCGCGGCCCACGCCCATGCGCTCGACGATCGTCTCCGCCCGCACCTCAACGCCATCGAGAACGGAGCTGGTCAACTGGCTCGCCAACATTTTCACCGAGCGCTCGAAGACATCGAGATTCCGGCGGTGCCAAGCTTTCTTCAAAGCATCAAAAGATGCGGTCTTCCCTTCCGGCAGGAGATCCGCGATCCCATCCATCAAAGTGCTCTCCTGAATCCAACACCTCGCGAAGGCATCAAAATTCAAAACCTCACGCACCCCTGAGAAACGTCGGAGGTGATCTTTCCAGAGCCTCATTTCCGCAGCCTCCACATGCGGTTCATGCGGCGGACCCGTTTGATTCAATAGAACGATGACCGGCTTGCCCACCCAGCCGAGAATTTCCATCTCCTGAGTGATGTAGCCCGCTGAATCTGGGGACTCCGCTGCATTGACCAAATAGAGAACGGCATCGGCCTCTTCCTTCACGTTCTTCAATGCCTGCTGACTGCACCAGAGCGGCTTGTCCGTAAAACGATCCCAAGTCTGCTGCAGGAACCACAAGATCGGTTGGTCGAAACGCTTAAGCCTCTTTAAGAGGCGAGCGCTATCTCCGAAACCCGGCGTGTCCCACATCGTCAGCACGCGGTCACCGTCCGAGATCAGGTGATGAGCCTCATTAAAAAGCGTCACGTGGGGAGCATCCCTCACCTCGCCCACGTCGCGTCGCAACAGGGTGCGCGCCAGCGTCGTCTTTCCCGCATTCGTGTGCGAGATAAGACTGAGCGTGACTGAGTGTGTAGCCGGAGGGCTGACCGTGACGGTTGGCATGAATAGGGGTGAGGTCAACGTGCCTCTGACACAGCAACTCTCAAGAGGTTCACACGATCATTCAAGCCAATGATTTCGATTTCATCAGAAGCAGGACTCAGCATCCGCGACCACAACTGCAAACGACTGCTGATCTTTTCGGGGTCCCAACGGTCCTTCACCGTGGAGCCGTCCAGCAGGACGATGAGACGCCCCTCCGGAAAACGCGTCCTTATTCGAGCCCGAATCTCCTCAGAAAGCCGCGCATGCACCTCGTCCTCAGGAGTCGCCGCCAAAAGAAACAAAAGGGCAGACCGAGAAGAAGTGGGCACCCACTTTTGAGCAAATTCATCTTCCTCACCTGCCTCGATCCCCGTGAATTGGACGCCCGACAGCCCCCCCCATTTTGCACGCAAAGCCGTGCGCCAGCGACTCTGATCTGCATCTGAACGGATCATCCCATACACCAAAACCTCAATGACCTCAGTCCCACCTTCGATCTCTCGCAGCGCCCCTGTCACATAGTCCCGCCACCCCATTTCTCTCCACACTTTTGCCCTCTTGGATTTTTCAGACCAAACAGCGAGTCCAGCCAGCATGATTCGGGGTGATGTCACCCATAGAAACAAAGTGCCAGCGTAAAGATGAATCCATGGCAGTGCGGGAACACCTTCGGTTTCAAGCCCACTTCCTCGTCGCATCTCGGGAACCTCAGTGATCGGCACCTCAGGACCGAAACACAGCGCAGCGGGTCCGAAGAGCCCAGCGAAAAAACGCGCAGCTTGTGGTTCATCCAAAAGCGTGCTCTCCCACACCGCGCGATACTCCCTCGACCATCCTTTGGCATACATTCCCATGGCACTCCCCAGCGCCAGAATCGCCGCGGCCAAATGCAACCACCCCCTTCCCTTCGCCTCTGCCCGCGACATCACCAAAGGCAGACTGAATTCTTTGAATCTCTCCACAGCAGGACTCGAAACCTCCCCCTGATTCTCCCTCAAGTTGCCGACGAGCCATTGAGAAATCCATCCGGCTTCCTGTTTCCGCGCCGGCCTAAATTCCAAAACCAAGCTACCGAGCATCACAACTCCATTCCAGAGTAAAAGCCCCACGAGAGGAAGAGAGAGTAGATTGATCTCACGATCTGCACCTAAGCCCGTCAGTCCGAAACCAAAAACCAACGCCAGCGCCCAGCCCGACCAAGCCCACCCGCCCCGAAGCGAAGGCGCTTTCATCCTTCGTCTTTCTTCGTCCAGGGTTCCGTCACGGCCCTTTGAGATATCATCGAGAGCAGACGTCCGTTTGTCGAGAAAAGCGTCAATGTCTGCGGCGGACGCAAACTCCGCCGTCGCAGCACGGAGATCTTGCCTGGTCCGGGCCGTTGCCTCCTGTCGGATGTCTGCACGCCATCCATCAGACCCGGCGCCCGCCTCTTCCAGCGCGCGCCAGCGGATCGTTTCGAGCTGCTGATTCCAATTCACTGGCGGACACTACCCCAGCCTGTTTCTGCATACAACCCTCGGACACCATTCTCCCCACAAAGCCAAAACACCTCATGTTGTGAAACACACGGCTCACACCCTTCGTTCAAAAGGAGTCCATGCTCGCCCACTCACGCCGCCATTTTTTACAATCGACCGCCTGCGGATTCGGATCCATGGCTTTGGCCGGTATGGCAGGAGGAGCTCAATCGAAGAGTGGCCCTCATCCTCACCATGCGCCGCGCGCGAAGCGGGTGATTTTTCTTTTCATGGCGGGTGGAGTTAGCCATGTAGACTCCTTTGATTACAAACCTCGTCTCCTCAAGGACAATGGTCGCGTGATGAGTTTTGATGATGCGCGTATCGTCGCCAAGACCGGAATGGGCGCGCCACAGCGGGTAATGAAACCCCTTTGGGATTTCAATCAGCACGGTGAGACGGGCAAATGGTGCTCAGAACTGTTCCCCCACATGAACCGCCATGCGGATGAGCTCACCTTCATCCACTCCATGCATACCAATGGAGTAGCGCATGGCCCCGCCACCCTCTTCATGCACACGGGGACCACCAATTTTATCAGACCGAGCATGGGCTCTTGGGTGATGTATGGACTCGGTGCTGAGAACGAAAACCTCCCGGGTTTTGTCACACTCAGTCCTTCCCTCGGGAACGGCGGACCTCGAAACTACGGCAATGCTTTTCTCCCCGCCATCTATCAGGGCACCCCACTCGGCCGCGCAGGTCAGCCCGCCAGAGAAGCAGGCATCAAAAACATCACCAACTCTTTTTGGCGACCCGAGGATCAGCGCAGGCAGTTTGATCTTCTCCGCACCTTGAATGAGCAGCAGCGCCTCAGCTCAGTCCCGGGAGATACTGAGCTGGAAGCCGTCATTGAATCCTACGAGCTCGCCTGGCGTCTCCAAAATCATGCCCCGGAAACGGTGGACATCAGTGACGAGTCCGCGACGACGCTGCAAATGTACGGCATCAATGAAACACCCACCGACAACTTCGGCCGCCAGTGCCTCATGGCGCGCCGCCTCGCTGAAGCAGGTGTCCGTTACATTCAGGTCAATTACAGCGATAACTCAAACAACCCAGCATGGGATCAGCACTCCAACATGCCGAAGCACGCCGATCACGCGGCAGCTGTGGATAAACCTGTCGCGGCGCTGCTGGCAGATCTGAAAGCCCGGGGCCTTCTCGAGGACACCATCGTCTGGTGGGGGGGGGAATTTGGTCGCACTCCGTATGCACAAAGCAACGGCACTGGCCGTGATCACAATCCCCAAGGATTTACCGTTTGGGTCGCTGGCGGAGGGTTCAAACCGGGCTACTCACATGGTGCCACCGACGAGTTCGGCCAGCATGCCGTCGAGGATAAAGTTCACATGCATGATCTCCATGCCACGATCCTCCATCAGCTCGGCATCGATCACGAGCGGCTCACCTTCCCATACGCAGGGCGAAATTTCCGTCTCACAGACGTCGAAGGCCACGTGGTCAAGGAATTGATTGCCTAATCGATCTGGTAATCACTTCCTTCATTGATCACCTTCCGTCCTGCCTCTAGAATTGTGGGTTTGTGCCAGCCCTCCAGATGTATTCTCTCGCAGATCTCGCCAAAGCCTTGAACCGTTCATCGGTCTATCTCGCTGGCTTGCAGTCTCGGTTTGAGCTCCCGATCATGGAAGGGGCAGGCTACTCAGAGGCTTACTTTTCCTTTCTTCAGACCGTGATGCACCTGCGGCGACTATCGATTTCGGAAGAGACGCTCCGGGACCTTTGGCATATCGAGAAGAAGTTAATGTCGCTGCTCCATGCAGATTCGACCACATCACCCACTTGGTTTCTCGATGCCTGCGGAGTGTCATCCGTCAGTAAACGTCGTCTCCTTCTCTCAAACTATGAGCTGGGTGCCGAGATCGAGAGCAAAGGCGTGCAACTCGGCCTCAATTTCGCAGACACCACTCCCGAATTGTTTTCCGGCAAGGAAATGGGCGAGGACGCCCTGCGCGTGCTCAATGACTACCGCAAACTTCACGCCCGAATCAGCGCCGACGTCAGGGCGGAAGTGCTGCACGTTCGGGAGGCGGCAGGCTGGGCGCGGCGGCTCTAATCGGCCCACAAATGGGATTGAAGAATGTTTCGCACAGATCGTCTATTCACTGCATGAAACTTTGGCTCTTTCTTCTTTATCCCACACTTGCATGGTCAGACCCCGCAATCATTTTGCCGGGTAAAAACTCAACGGTTCGAGACTCATCCGGCCGAACGACAGCGACCAGCCGCGCATCGGGGAACCGAACCACATTTCGAGACTCGAGTGGCAGGACCACAGGTTCTTCGACGACATCCAGCAACGGACAAACAGTCTTTCGGGATCATCAAGGGCGAACAACCGGCACCCAACAGACCCATGGATCAAAGACAACCCAGCGTGATGCTCAGGGGAGAGCGACGGGCACAGCGGTCACCAGCGCCTCCGGTGCGACCACTTATCGAGATTCATCAGGGCGCACCACAGGCAGCAGTTCGGTGTCAGGGAATAAAATCACCTTCCGAGATGCCCAGGGCCGAGTCACGAAAACCGCGACTCTCAAGCCCTAGTCACACCGCAGGTTTGGGTATTAAATCCAACATTGAGAGAACCTTCGAAACTTTCATGTTCAGTCGTATGGCGATCATGTCGGGTGTTTTGCCTCGGGAAGACAAAAGATGAACTTCCTTCTCTTTGGGTGTCAGGGTGGTCTTGGTGGTCATGATTGTTGGTAAACCTCATTCCCGCCCGCGTTCATTGATTTAAAAACGGACCTGATCCTCGATTTCCACCACCTTGTAAATCAAGGTGGTGGAGGCGAGGGGAGTTGAACCCCTGTCCGAATAACCATCAACCGCAGCGTCTCCATGCTCATTCGGTCATTTAATCTCGGTGAGGAGGCTTCGACCGACAAAATTCCCCTCACCCAGCTTCCTGTTAAATCTCGCTATCGACCCGGGAGCCCGGTCAGCCAGCCAGCCTGGAAGTGTCGTCTCTCTGGCCACCAGGTATCGCCAGATCAACGTCGCGGTTACTAGGCCGCGAGGGCAAGCTCGTTAGAGTCTGCTTTTGTTTTTTTGATTCGCGGATTTAACGAGGCCAACGAATCGTCCTCGGCATGCAGCCCCGATCTAAGGTCACCCGTCGAAACCAGGACGCCCCCTTCACAGAATTACCCGCAAAGAGTAATCGTGATTGGCAAAATAGCAACTGGCCTCAGCTAGATGTCAAAACTAACATCGTCTCCCGCTCCGCCTTTCGCGATCACATCGGCGATGGTGGTGCCTGAAAGCCATCCTTGCACCAAGGTGCTGAGGCCATGAAACGTCTTAGCTAAGGCGCAGCCTCCGGGTATCCCGCATTCACAGGCATGTTGAGGCCTACCCAAAGCTTGGAGACAAGTAATCGGATCAAACGGCCCATCAATCGGCTCAATGACCTGCCGGAGGGTCAGTTGGTTCGCCGGCACATTGAGCTGGTATCCACCCCCAACACCTCTTTTGCTTCGCAGCAAACCACCGTTTTTGAGCGCCAGCAAAATTTGCTCCAGGAATTTGAGGGGAATGTGCTCCCGCTGAGCAATGTCCTGGATGGAGAAAGTCGTGCCCAGCGGCGCGCGACTCATCGCAGTCACCGCCCGGAGGGCATACTCGGCTTTCTTGGAAATTTTCATGTTTAGCGGCCCCCCATAGTCTGAGTGCAGCGGTTCAGAGTCAATGCGGGAGTGTCGGGGCCATCAGGATTCACCATTGACCCGTCGCGATGCCGTGGCGAGTTTCCATGCATTGGCATGAGCGATGATTTGTTTGGAACTGGGATGAAAGAGGATGGGGCAGCGGAAGCTCCGCCAGCTCACATGCCGCTAGCGGCGCGGATGCGGCCGCGTTCCCTGAGTGAATACATCGGCCAGCGGCACATTTTGGGTGAGGGTAAGCTTTTGCGTCGGGCCGTGGACGCGGACCGATTTGCCTCGCTGATTTTTTACGGCCCTCCTGGCGTGGGGAAAACGACTTTGGCCACCATCATTTCTCGAGAGACGAAGTCCCGCTTCGTGACCCATAGCGGGGTGGAAAGCACGGTGTCTGATATCCGAAAGGAGGCCGAGGTGGCCGCGCAGCATCTCCGGCTCAATGGACAGACGACCATCCTGTTTGTGGACGAGATCCACCGCTTCAATAAATCTCAACAAGATGTACTTCTACCTCATTTAGAACGCGGGACTTTGAGGTTTATCGGCGCCACGACTCACAACCCCTTTTTTTATGTCAACAGTCCGCTCGTGAGCCGCTCCCAAGTCTTCACTCTGGAGCCATTGAGCCTGGAGGACCTGGAGACTTTGATCGATCTGGCCCTCTCAGACGCCGAACGCGGACTGGGTAGCTTAAGTGTGTCGATCACACCGGAAGCACGTCTGCACCTCTCGACGGTAGCAGATGGCGATGCGAGGAAGTGCCTCAATGCGCTCGAACTCGCGGCTCTGAGCACCGTACGCGACGCCGATGGGAAAGCTGTTATTGATCTCGCTGCCGCCGAGGAGTCCGTGCAGCAAAAGACCATTGTGTATGATGGAGACGGCGATGGCCATTACGACACGATCAGCGCTTTCATCAAATCCATGCGGGCTTCAGACCCTGATGCCGCCGTTTATTGGCTCGCCAAAATGCTCTACGCAGGTGAGGACATTCGCTTCATCTCCCGTCGGATTGTCATCGCGGCGAGCGAAGACATCGGCCTCGCGGACTCAAACGCGCTCCGAGTGGCCGTCGCCGCCCATCAGGCGGTCGAGTTCATCGGCATGCCTGAAGCACGGATCATCCTCGCTCATGCGACGATCTATGTGGCAACGGCCCCGAAATCAAACCGAGCATACAAAGCCATCAATACCGCTCTTGAGGATGTGAAAAATGGACGGACGCTGCCTGTGCCCCTCCATCTGAGAGATGGCAGTTACAAAGGCGCAAAAACCTTTGGCAACGGGGACGGCTATCTCTACCCCCACGATTTTGAGGGCGGCTTTGTTCCCCAACGTTGCCTCCCAGAAGGCGACGGCCGAGTCTATTATGAGCCCACATCCAATGGTCTGGAAGGGCGGATCAAAGAGCGATTGGATCGACTTCGAGAGGCTTTTGGGAAGGAGGAATCAGCGTGAAGGAAAGTTTACAGAGGGCTAAAATCAGAGGAGTTTGACCATCTAATAACCTTATAAATACATTAAATGTGGTATTTATATTGAATCATTGAGCTAATTCTGGTATTTTATTCAAATTAATCACCAGAAACTCATGAATGCTCACACACGCCTCTGGCTGGCTTTGGTTTCAATCGCCTTCATCATTCCCTCGTGCACGCTGCCGAATAGGGCAGTTTCATCCCTGAAAAAGAATCATTTGAAGCCCGGGATCAACTACGAGGTCAGAAAGGCAGTGCCCGCAGGCCAAACCTTTCAGCCAGCCAAAATGGCCAGCTATTTCTTTTATGTAGATGGACCGAAGCCCCCCCTGGTAGCGGCAACCCGCCCCTCGGGCCAAGGTCGCTTTGCCAGCGTCAGAACAACGGCATACTGTCATGATGAATCCGACCACATCTTCTATGGTCGCATGAATGCTGTGGGCACGATGTTGCAATATGGCAGCGAGCGCAGTGCCGCCGCCGACTGGTCCCGCTATCCTGTCGGCACTAAATTTCGGATCTCCAGTGAACCCGGAGTGGTTTATGTGGTCGATGACTACGGTAGCGCACTGGTGGGGACGGGAACGATCGACCTCTACAAACCCTCGCGTGGCATGATGAATGACTGGGGTGTGCGCCATGTGGATATCGAAGTGATCCAATGGGGCTCATTCGAAAAAAGCCGCTCATACCTTCAAGGACGCACCCGTTATCCCCACGTTCGTCAAATGTTCTTCGACATCCAACGCCGCTTGACCCGTGCAGGGGGTGGAGATCCCCGAGGCGCTTCGACGGCGATTGCTTACGGCGCATTTCAGGCCGGCACATCGGTGTAAATTCTCGAAGAACCTGGCTCCATTTCGGTTAGAGTCCGGGCTCGAAAATGAGCCACTCTCTGCCTTCCACCGTTTGGATTAATGGTCGTCTTGCACTGACCCGCGAGTCAAAACTGTCGCCTTTTGATCACGGCCTCCTCGTGGGCGATGGCGCATTCGAAACCTTGATCACGTATCGAGGAACCCCTTTCGCTCTCGATCGACACCTCAAACGGTTGATTCACTCCTGCTCAGTGCTCGGCATCCCGGCACCCCCTAGCGGTGAGGTGCGTGAAGCCACGCTCGCAGTGATGAAGGCAAACGGATTCGCCGATGCCCGGCTACGCCTCACGGTCACCAGCGGCAGCGGGCCGATGGGATCTGATCGGGGAAACGAGCTTCCTACGGTAATCATTGCAGCCACTGCCCTCAAACCCTGGCCAGCCACTGAAAAGCTGATCACCGTGCCGTGGCCGCGAAATGAGCGAAGCGCCATCGCAGGTGTGAAGAGTATTTCGTATGCCGAAAATGTCGTTGCTCTCTCCTTTGCAAAGGCTCGCGGTGCAGGCGAAGCGCTCTTTTTGAACACACAAGGTGAAGTTTGTGAAGGCACCGGAAGCAATGTTTTTATCGTCCAGGAAGACTGCGTCATCACCCCGCCGTTGACGTCAGGATGCCTCGCGGGGGTCACTCGCGAGTTGGTGATCGAGATCTGCAAAAGAGCCGACATTCGCTGTGTTGAGAAAGTCCTTTTCCCCACGGATCTGATCGGGTGCGCTGAAATTTTCATCACCTCCAGCACCCGGGAAGTTCACCCCGTCATTCAATGGGACGATCGACTCCTCACACCTGGACCAGTGACTGAGCGATTGGGGCGACTTTTCCACCAGCTCACGTTAGAGGAATCCGAACCTTGATCTTGATCCACCTATTGCAGAGCACGCAAGACTAGGCTCGGGCCCCACTGAATCACCAGACCGACCACGATCGAGGCGATCGCCATTCCCCCGATTCCAATCAGCATCACCTCAAAGGCTTTGATTAGATTGAGCGTTTTCAGAGAGACCCCAATGTCTGCCAGCGTGGCGAACTCTCGGGCCCTCATCTGGAACGACAGTGTGAAGACAATGACCGCGATGGCGGCAGCCGCAAAACCAACAAACACGAGCCCCAAAATGATGGCTCCCTCGACCTGGAAGAGCGTCGAAAGGATCATACTCAGTTCATCAGAGGGCCGAATGAGCTGAAAAAGACCTTTCGGATCTTGATGCCGACCCGAGAGAATCGCCTCAGACTTTGCATCACGAGGCAAGACAATCGCCGATGTGATGGGATAATCCGCAGGGTCTCCATGAAAGTGAAAACCACTCAGATTTTCAGCAGTGACCTCATTAAACATTCGAACAGCCGCACTACCGACGATGTTGGTCGAGTCACGCTTCAAAACATCCGGAGCAGACTTTGAGGAAGCGAGATCATCGTGCCCGTGAGAACGTCCCTCAATCAACCACGCCGTTTTTAAATCGACAAAAACAGCATGATCATCCGGAGAGCCCGTCGGAGCGAGAACTCCCGTAACCCGCATCTTTAAGGGGTAGACTCCCGCTATGTCGAACACCTGCTCAGGCGACGAAAAAACAGAATCACCCGGCTTTAATCCTCGTTCTTTCGCGAGTCGAGCTCCAACTACGCAATCACCCAAGCGCGTAAAGAGATGCCCCTGCCTGGTTCCTAGACCTCGAAAATCAAAATACGCCAAATCCACTCCCACGATGGGAGAACCTTGAGAGTGAAAGCGAACAAGAAGAGGAATCGCATTTCCGAGCCCTGATGCGCGAATCAGGTCCACCTGTTTGAGCGTGATCGGCGCGATCGGTTGGCGCCTGAAATAAAGAGCCGAGAGTAACAGATCGAGCGAACTGCCCTTGGCTCCCAGCACGAGCGGAGTCCCGGAAGCCCTTTTCCCTGTCTCAGCCTCGACCGTTTTAGCGAATGTCCTGACCGCTACGGGCAGAGCCAGCGATGCCCCGAGCGCCAGACAAAGCAACAGCGATTGGAGACGGTGCCTCAAAACGTAATGCAGAGCCAGATGAAATGCGGCAGGAACACTCATGAGACCAACTCCTGAAAATCCACCACACGGTCAAATCGATCTTTCAGCGCCGCATCATGGGTCACCATGATCAAGGGCGCACCGCGCTCTTTTGCATAGCCCACTAGCATCGCCGCTACCCTGTCCCGCCGGGCGGCGTCCAAAGAGGCGGTGGGCTCATCGGCCAAAACAAGAGTCGGCTCGTGGGCCAGTGCGCGCGCAATTGCGACACGCTGACGCTCACCTTGAGAGAGCATTCGCGTGATCTTTTTCTCGTGATCACGTATCCCCAGTTGATCCATCAAAGATTGAACTCGTGAAGTCACCTCGTCACTAAAAAAACCACCCAGTTTTGCAGGCAGCAATATGTTCTCCGAAACAGTCAGGTAATCGAGCAGAGCGAAATCCTGAAAAACAAGCCCAATCTGTTTCAAACGAAAGTCGCGCAGCCCTTCCCTGTTCAATAAATGAATGTCACTCCCTCCAATGCTTACCTTTCCAGCATTCGGTGGCAACAGCCCCGCAATCAACCGCAGCAACGTTGATTTCCCGCAACCGCTCGGTCCTAGAATAGCCAGCGTTTCCCCTGCCCCCAATTCCAACTGGCGCAAAGAAAGTCCAAAACTGCTGCCCGGGTATTGAAAATGCAAATCCGTGATCAATACGCCGGATGGCGAGCCCGATCGGATGACACATTCACTTGCCGCGGGTTTCATCCTAAAGACGCTTGAGTTCCAGCACCTCAAGAGCTGTGATTTTCCAAGCCAAGTCCACTGGGCGGAAAGTCATGCGCGCTTTGTAACGGTTCACTCGGGTGTGGGCATGCCCCCAATGACCCACAGTCCCCAGCGCTGTCCACTGCCCCTCGGTGGTGAAAGAATAATTATCCCCGGGAGTGACTTTATCGATTTGCACATCCAATTCAGAAACCCGAACACGCGTCCCTTCTCTTCCCTCCAACTGGAGAGCCTTGAGCGTTTCGAGATACAGTTTCCGATGCAATTCCCCATCAACACTCATCGCCAGAGAATCATAAATCCGAGACTCGTCCTGATAATCGAAAGCACGATAGATGTTCCTTAACAACGGACTGGCAATCTTTGCGGCCACATCGGGTCGATCCACAGCCACGGGAGCCTTATCGAAAGGGTTGGGCACATGCGCAATCATCATGGGGCTCAAAATAGCGGCGACAAAAATCCAGGCAATGACCATTCCCAGCCACCCTCCCCGCGGCTTCCGACCGGTCCGATTCCTCAGAACGTAGTAGATCCATCCGATCGCAAGCCACGCGATCGAAGCCACCGGAATCGGCAGAGACGTTACAGGAGGCAATGACGGCACCTGCGAGAGAGCCTTCGGAGGGGGGAGTCTGCCATCGTTCTGCCAACGCGCGAAAGGCAGCGCCCGAGTGATCTCCATTCGCTCGGAGAATGATCCAAAGAAGATCGTCAGAGGCAAAACCGAAAGTGGCGGATTCCATTCCCACCATTGCGCCTCGATCGTTTGTGGAGATGGGCTTGTTGCGAACTCCCATACAAGACCGATCATGGACTCATTTGGCTTTACCTTCTCCCCATCGGCCATCGGAAGTGTCTTGCCCGGCTCCCCTTTCACAAAAGTTACCGCTGCCAGCCTTCCCGTTATGTTGACTCCATTGTCCTTAAGCCCGCACCATTGTGCTGCACGCTCGGCCACTTGCCTTTCGATGGCCTGTTGAGCGGGACCATCCAATTCTACGGTGACATCATCCTTGATGCCCAGCCATTGAAACATGATCGGCGCTGAGAAGAGGGCCTCAAAGCGAGTGAGGAACGGCTCCACATAAAGATAGGTTACGACACCGGATTTACCTTCACTCTCCTGACCGATCGCCGCGAGAGGGAGCCCACCGCCGATCAAACAGAGACAAACACCCAAGAGATTCAGCAATCCCTTCTTTTTCATTCGAATCATACTCAAATCGCCCATGGCTTACGCCACTCCCGTTTGAGCATTTTCTGGGCAGCTTCATCACCATCGACCTGCTCGGTCTTCGGGCTCCATTTCAAACTCTTTCGTCCCAGTCTCAGGGCAATATTCGCAAGGTGTGAAATCGTGATCGTGCGGTGGGCCGTCTCCATGGGTGCCGCTGTGGGCTTTCCGCTGTAAATGCAGTCGATGAAGTTGCGCGTGTGGTCAGCGCTTTCGTAAAGTCGAATTTCCTCAGGTCTGATTTTTTCTTTCAGCAGATCACGTGAACTTGCTGTGATTTTACCACGGTTTACCCAGAGCCATTTCCCATCTTCGCCCTCGAAGAAGACGCCGGTGTGATCAAAATTTTTGCCACCCACGGGATCACCCTCCATCTCAGGCATCAGGCGTTCACTCGAATCAGCCACCACCATCTCCACCCCGTTCTCATACTTCGAGACCCAGTGAAACTTCGTTGCCGTGTTGTAAATCTCGGACTCGGCTGGCACCTCGCCTCGAATGTCCGAGAAATCGACAGGCCCGCCACTATCCTGATCGAGCGCCCACTGAGCGATGTCGATGTGGTGAGCACCAAAGTCGGTGATCATGCCGCCTGAAAAGTGGAAATTGTGTCGCCAGTTGAGCGGCAAAAGGCACGGACGATAATCCATCTCGGGAGCTGGGCCGAGCCATAAATCAAAATCAAAGTCCGCTGGCACGGGAGTCGGCGAGGTCAGATCCGCTTGTTTGTTCCAATTGGTGTGGCCTCCCGGTAACCCAACTCTGACTCTCTTCACTTTTCCGATACGCCCATTCCGAACAAACTCGCAAGCCATCCGAAAATAAACATCGCTCCTCTGCTGACTCCCTGTCTGCCAAGTGATCCCGGCTTTCTTCACTTCATCCGACATCAGCCTCCCATCTGCAACGGTAAGACTCACCGGCTTCTGCCCATAAACATGAATGCCTTTCCTAGCCGCCACGACAGCCATGTAGGCGTGCCAATGGTCAGGCGTGGAGACCTGCACAGCGTCAAGATCCTCTTTCTCCATCATTTCCCTAAAGTCAGCGTAAGCCCTGCAGCCCCTCACGGATCGATTGGCTGCCTTCGAGTAGTGAGCATCCACATCTCTCCTGCCTACCTCCCTCCCCCCGCTCAGTTCCCCCTGGTATCCGTAGTGCTTAGATTCCTTCATCGGATCCGCCACGGAGATCACCTGACACCGATCATCCCCCAAAAAGTTTTTGGTCCAACCAATCGCAATGGTCCCGTAACCGACGAGCCCGATATTGATCCTCTCCGAGGGAGCAGGTCTTCCGCCTCTCCCAATCGAGGCCGCAGGAATAATCATGGGAAACCCGATTGCGGCTGCACCAGTCGCGATGAAACGACGCCGAGTGAAATCGGAAGCTTGGGAAAGAGGCATAAAAAAGGGATGAGGCAAAAGAGGGCACACCATACCAGAGAACTCTCCAGAGCCTCAACATCAATTTTGAGCTTTCCTGATTTCACTCTCATTCACTTGTCCGACCGAACTTAAACTGGACACAGGTTTGCCCTTTACATCCTCTCACCAAACTGCCATCATTGCCGTCTTATGGGACTATTCGACTCGATTGCAAAACAGGTGCTCGGCTCCGCTATGGGTGGCCAGCAGGAAGCGGCAACGGATGCACTGGGCGGCATCTTGAACCAAGTTGGCGGCCTCGAGGGCCTCCTGGGAAAAGCCAAGGATCTTGGTTTGGACAAACAGGTTTCATCCTGGATCGGCACGGGCCAAAATGAACCGGTTGAATCTGGCCAGGTGGAGCAATTACTCGGTGCAGATGCCATTCAAGGCGTGGCTGAAAAACTTGGCTTCAATACACAGCAGGTATTGCCTTTGCTGACGCAGTTTCTTCCAATGATCATTGATCATCTCACACCCAAAGGCCAAATCGAGCAAGGCGCCACAAGCACCGCAGGTTTGGATATGAGCTCCATTTTGGCGTCAGTCCTGAAATCTCAAGGAGGCGAGGGAGGGCTGGGAGGGCTGCTCGGCGGACTCATGGGCGGATCGAAGCAAGCCTAACCGTTCCTAATTCTCACGCCAACGGCGGCTGAAGAAATTCAGCCGCCCTTTTTTTGTTCGGATCAAAACATGCTCGGGACTCAAACCTAAGGTTCGACTTTCGAAGCCACTTCTTGTCCCTGCACCTCGTCCAAATCGCGAGCTACTGGCCACGGCGCATCCATGTTCAGTGTTTTGGGCACGTCCATTTTTACTGCTCCCACCTTGGCAACTTCAAAGCCTTCGTAGGCCAGAGGAAGAACCGTGACACAGATTCGATCACCCGGCAGCTTCTGAACATGCACAGTGCTCGCGAAGGTCGTGGTTTGATCAAGCTTGATCTTATCCCCCGTCACGTATCCGACAGGCGCCGCCTTGACTCCCGGGAAAATGATCTCAATATCGACATCTTCGATTTCATTGGCTCGTGCACGAGCGACCCAGCCCTCTGAAAAAACATCGGTCTCCTTCAGCTCACGCGCTGCGATGATCGTGAACTCCCCTCTCACGTACCGCGGGGTCTGGTCCTTGTAGTTTTTGATGTAAGCACGCTTCAGCAGGTCATTCTCAAGGGACAGATACTCGGGTGTGTGGCTGTAATACTGAGCCAGCACCTCCCTTGGTCCAAGGAATTTCCCCTGAGGGACCGATAGCGGACTAAACTTCCTCAGCGGCTCTAATTTTTTCACTTTGGCCAGGATTCTGTAGTGAAAAGGCTTTTCGGGCTGAGCAAATAATACGATTGAAAAAAACCAGCAAAAAGTAGCTGCACCCATCAGTAGAGTGATCAGAATCGTCCACCAAAAAAGACCCGAGCTCTGTTGTTTTTTGGAAAAACTTCCACCGCCGTAAGAGCGGTACTCCGTTCCGTCATCGAGGAATTGAATTTGCATGGGAGAGAAAGGTAGAAAATTTTGAATAAGTGAGGTGCAAAGCTGTGCGATTCAGTCATTCACCTCATTGCAGTAATCTGTAAAAGAAATAGTTGTGAACAAATCTTTGAACAATCCAACTAAGGTGCCAAGGCTGGCTCGTTCGTTCCACGCGGTTCGAACGATGTTCCACAGCCACAATTACGCGTTGCATTTGGATTTTCAATCTTGAATCCAGAATCATTTAGTGAATCCACATAGTCCACCCGGCAGCCCGTCAAATAGACCAAACTAGCTTCATCCACGATGATCGCGACACCACCCGATTCAAAAACTTGATCCTCCGACTCGGGTTGGTCCACTTCCATGGTGTATTGCATACCGGCGCAACCGCCTTTTTCTACCCTCAAACGAAGCCCGGAACCTTCCGCCGCAGATTGCTGCAAAAGGAGTTGTGTGAGATGAGAAATAGCACTGTTAGTGAGCGTGATCATGAGAAAAATGGATCGAAACTTAAAGCTGATCTTAATCTACCGGCGCAAACGCCGCAAGGAAGCAGTCTTCGAGGGGTGAAGAGCAAATGAAACGATTCGATAGCGATTCGCCGCAGCTAGCTCTAACGTCTCAACATGGCAAAAATTCGAATCCTTCCCGACGCACTCGCGAGCCAAGTGGCAGCAGGGGAAGTTGTGGAGCGCCCTGCCGCTGTGGTGAGGGAGTTGGTCGAGAATAGTCTGGATGCGGGAGCCACTCATGTGGAGGTCCATGTTCAGCGGGGTGGGACGGCCCTGATCAAGATCGTCGACAACGGAACAGGAATGGACCGAGAGGACGCCATGCTGTGTTTGGAGAGGCACGCTACAAGCAAGATTCGAACCAAAGAGGACTTAGCAGCCATCAGCACCTTTGGATTCCGAGGTGAAGCACTACCGAGTATCGCAAGCGTGTCTCGCTTCCGACTCGCCACTCGTCAGGCGGCAGCGCTCTCCGGCACTGAGATTGAAATCAATGGTGGTAAAATCTCGGATGTGCGGGACTACGGGGGAGCCATTGGCACGGTGATCGAAGTTCGCTCTCTATTCTTCAATGTGCCGGCGCGTCGAAAGTTTCTCCGTGCTGAGACCACCGAGTATGCCCATGTCGAGCAACAGTTTAGACTGCACGCAATCGCCAATTCACAGACTGCTTTCACCCTGACACGAGAAGGTCAGGTGATGTATCACTTGCCGGCCGCAACGAATGTTCTCGAACGCATTCGAGGTCTCGTCGGAGATGAACTCGGCGATCGACTCATCCCTGTCGAACGTGAGGAAAGAAGGGGCATAACCGTTCACGGATTCATCGGAGGTCCGGGGCAAAGTCGAACGGGAAAGCAAACTCAGATCACCTTTTTGAATGGTCGGCCCATTGAGAGCCCCTCCATCCACTACGGTCTGCGTGAGGGCTACCACACCGCACTCATGAAGGGCCAGTATCCGGTGACTTTCCTGTTCATTGAGATGGATCCCCATGCCTTCGATATCAATGTTCATCCTGCGAAGAAGGAGGCTCGTTTTCACGATGGAAACGCCGTGCGCGAAGCGGTGGCGCTTGCCGTCAATCAAGCGCTCACTCGCTCAACTCGCATACCCGAGGGCCACAGGACGGCGGCGAGTCCATCTCCCGCCTTTTCTCTACCGCTCCCCGTGACAGTCACACCGCCGCGCTACTCGCGACCGCCTGATCACGCCCAAACTCTGCTCCCGATCCCTGCCCACGAGCAGAGAGCGCTGCGCCACGATTGGGCGGACGAAAAGTCCACTGAACCGCTTCACGCGCCTGCTCGTCAAAGCACTCTGCCGAGTCCGATCCATCCCCCCGTTTCACAACCAGAAAGTAAAGACTTTCCCACCCCACTCAGTCCGCCTCAGCCTGTCGAAACGCCGAAAAATAAGGCCGATAATTTTCGCATCATCGGAGTGCTCAATACGCTTTATGTTCTGATGGAAGGCGAAGATGGACTTGTGCTCATGGATCAACACGCGGCACATGAGCGGGTGATGTTCGAGCGTTTGAGAGCCAGCCTGGAACAAGACGGTGTACCATCTCAAAGACTTCTCATCCCGCTGACGCTCCAGGTGACCCCGAGGGAGGCAGACCTTCTTCAGCGGAATCTTGAGCCTCTATCCAGACTCGGAATCGAGGCTCAACCCTTCGGGCCAAACGTCTTTAAGGTCGATGCCCTGCCTACTTTTTTGAAAACAGATGACCCACTCGATTGGTTGAATCAGGTCATCGAGGAGCTGTCGGCCTTGAGTGCCAAATCTTCATCCCTGCGCTTGGGTGAAGACATGATCGCATCCACCGCGTGCCGCCATGCGGTGAAAGCGAATGATGTCCTTTCGATGCCTGAACTGCGCGCCCTGCTCGTGGACATGTTCACTTGCGAAATGCCTTACTGCTGCCCTCATGGGAGGCCTACCCTCATCCAGATCTCATACGCTGAGTTGGAGAAAAAATTTGGCCGTCGAGCGCCCTGATTTCCCTCACTCCGCAGGCTCGATAGAGGCGGACATGGAGCCCTTGCACTTCGGAAGTCGCGGGTCAGGTCCAAAATCTTGAATCTGTTCCTGCCTGAGCTCCGCCAGTTCTTTGTGCACAGTCGCCACGATGACACGGCCTGATTGATCCACCTCCTTCGCAAGCTGGAAACCCTTCTCCAGCGGATACCCGAAAATGCCCTGGAGCATCTCGATCACGTACTCATAAGTATGCTCATCATCGTCATAAAGAATCACATGATAAGGAGGCTCCTGATCCGGCAACTGCTGCGGCTGCACAGGCGCAATCTTCGGTGGCGATGTTCGCGGCTTGGTCGGAGTCTTGGTCCCTGCGTTTTTCATGAATGAGGAATCTCCTGCGATCACACTGGAGGCAGGTCCACCATGCCCGTTGCCTGAGAATTCTCAACTGCTGGTTCGCTCCCACCGTTAACTCATCGTCCATTCGGCCATCGAATGAACAAGTCTTCCACTGGGCTGCCGATTCAGAGGAACTGAGGCCAAATCTTCGATCGCGCATTCCTCTGAGTAGGCCTCGACCAGGTGCAATTCTGCCAACTCGAAAGCGGAAGTGAGTGCAGCGAAAGTCTGGTGATGGAGCGCCATGAATCGATCCATCAGGGGTGCCACAATCTCCGAAACGAGCGATGCTTCTTGAACTCCGATGGCCGCCGAATTGCATCGCGTCCAATCCCCAGTAACAAGGACCATCCTCTCGGCAGTCAGATTTCCGAGCAAGGGCTGCGCAATATGGGAACTTCCGCTCGCGACTGTGTTGGGACATGGCACTTCGTCAAGTCGCCTCACCACCTCCTGAGTGTGATGCATCAGCCTCGGCAAAAGAAACCTAACCGCCACGATGGGGCCGCTTTCTGTATCGCAGACACCGAAGCGAGTTCCGAGAGAGTCATAGGCACCCGCTACCGTCACCAAACCACGCATCGCTGCCATCTTCCCTCCCAATATCTGATAAAGGTCTGCTAGTGCAGGCAATGATTCCCCCCAGATCGCCAGTCCTTCAGGCAGCTTGTTGGCGGGCGTCTCCCCCAGCAGCCCCAAAGCAGTTGCAACTCTGGACTCCAGCCTCGCCTCATCGACGAGAAGCGGGTCCGCCGAGCATTCGCAAATCCGTTCCTGCCTTTTGATCTCTTCGCGATAAAGGCCTGCCTCATGTCGAACCACCCCGTATTGGTGACTATCCGCTGGCAGCCCCAACAGCGCGAACGCGTGCGCCATTTCCAGGTCCCTCACACGTTGCCATGACATTTGCCATTCCTTCAAATTCACCTGAATCTGATCACCCCGATTTTTCATCCAAACGAGGCCATCCGAGATGGCATGTCGATAAGCATCAAGTCCACCCGCCGGCGCTGGACTCGAGACATTTCCTCCCTCCTCTCCAGAAAGCGACCTCAAGGGGTGTAGCAACCCATTGAAGTAAAGAGTCACGGGAGCCATCGCCCCATGTTTTTGCTTTTGATTCACGGATTTATCAGCCGCGACGCGCCAGAACTGATTGATGCTCAAATTCAGGTCCTGCTGGAAGTGCGACTGCGTGGCCTGCCGACAGAACTCCATTGCATCTGAAAAGAGAGCGCCCCCACTACCCGCTTTTTCAAAAAAAGGAGGCAGATTCAATTTTGACAAAACCTTACCCCACACCGACGCGCTCGGGACAAAAAGAGAGCCGATCTCCCATTCGCGAATCGAACTCGAAGTCGCCTCCGACGAAGCGGCCAGACGCGCCACGGATTGGGGGAAATTGTCGGGCAGCCGACCCGAGGTCAAACCCTGCGGCACACTCTGAATGGCCTGCCCCCAAGCCGATCTGAAGTGGGAGATTTTTTGGAGAGACTGGATGGTGACTGCGGAGCCAACAATCAAGGCCTCACATCGGTCACCATTCAAAATGGATCACCGAACGGGCCGGATGCTAGCGAACCGCGCGACCCACATCACAATCCAGATCCGCCGCTAAGAAACCCAAACAAAACCACGCCAGATCTTGACGAGAATCGATAGGTCTTTGGTTTTGACGGCCCCGGCGGATGCCAGAGCGGTTTCCCAAGAATCGAGATTCAGTGCCACCCAACTCAACCATTGGTTCACGATTTGCACCAAATGCGACAGCCGACCCTAGAGGCCGCGAGGGTAGCGGCCCATCTCATTTGCCAATGCGCCCACAAACTCAGTCGCTGATCCAGCGACGACAAGCGGCAACCCGATCGTTAGCGTGGTTTTTTGCGTCAGCACGCTCCAGAGACCTTGCGACAAAAAGACCTTCACTGCCCTATCGCAGTTCACCCGGACTTCGGCCGGGAATGGGGCCCCAGTGAGCTCACAGATGGTCGAGATCACCTCAAAAAGATCCCCCTGCCCCACTTTTTTCACGAGTTGAGATGCCGGTTTTTTAGGCTTCCGAGCCAGCAAAGGTTTGAACAACAAGATCCACCATCCCGCCCCAAGGCACACCGCCACCAATCTTACGATGGCGACCCAAGTCGGTCCGTTTCCAAGCATGTAATCTTCAATTCCAATGTCGCCTTGAATGACAAGGAAAAGCCCCGCTCCGACAAGCAGTGAGAGATAGAGAAACGGCAAAGAAAAGATCACCAACGCCGCGAGTGTCATGCCCATCAGCCCACGATTCCACCGGAGCGTTGATCGATCAGGCCATTTCAGGGTATGGTCATTGGCTACACCGAGTGTGGGGGTATTCATGCGAAAGGAGGAGGCAAAGTTAAACTCTGTAAATTATATTATTTATGTTAATTGGAAACTATTCTTTCCTGATCCCCTCGTCGTTTACGCCTAAGCGCCCGACTCGATCCCCATCAGGGAAGTCCCTGATTGCTTGGATTCGCCTTGAATCCCTGCCAGAGGCTGAGACTATCCAGCGTTTCTTCCGCTTACATGCTTTTCCCATCTTACCGCACTCAGCTCATGCTCACTTTCCTCGCACTGGAGTTGATGCTGGTCTGGAGTGGTGCCCAGGAAAAAGCGCCCACTCCACCTGCGCTCACCCAATACTTGGGCCGCGAGATCGCACAGACGATGCATTGGTCGGGTGCCGCTTGGCTGGTCCGTCACAAGAGGGATCGGGAAGAGGCGACTCTTCGAATGCGAGAGGAGCTCAGGCTCAAGCTCGGGATGAAGGTATGCGACATGGGCGCAGGAAACGGTTATCACACCCTGCCCATGGGCGAGGCCGTGGGAGAGACCGGCGTCGTTTATGCAGTCGATGTGCAACCCGAAATGATCGAGATGCTGAAACAGCGCATCGCGGAAAAAAAAATCACCAACATCAAACCGGTTGTCGGACTCTACCACGATCCAAAACTCGAGCCCAACACCTGCGATTTGATCCTTCTCGTGGATGTTTACCACGAGTTCTCCCATCCCATCGAGATGCTTGCCGGCATGAGGAAGGCTCTCAGGCCCGGCGGTCAACTGGTCCTTGTTGAGTTTCGTGCAGAAGACGACTCCGTCCCGATCAAGCCCGAGCACAAAATGACAAAGGCCCAGATCACCAAAGAGTTAAATGCAAATGGCTACCAACTCGCACGTGAGTTTGACGAACTGCCCTGGCAGCACATGATGTTTTTCTCAGTCAAAGAAGATCAACCCACTTCAAAACCAACCGCCCCATGAAACGCATTCTATTTTTTCTCAGTCTCGCAGGTTCACTCCTCGCAGCAGAGCCCACGAAGCTCACTCTCGCTGACTTCACGGATCTGAAGGGCCAGCCAGCCAAGGGCGGCTGGGTCACTGATGCCGATGGTGTGATTCACCTCAACGGCGGAGCGGGTGGCAACATCATCACCAAAAACGAATACGAAAACTTTGAACTCCAGTGGGAATGGAAGCTGGAGTCGGGTGGAAACAACGGCATCAAGTACTGGGTCACACCCATCGGCGAAAAGAAGGAGTGGCTAGGCATCGAATACCAAATGATCGATGACCTCAAACATCCCGATGGAATGAAGGGGGGCTCACATACCACTGGCAGCATCTACGATATCAAAGAGCCAATCGCGGACAAACCGCTCAAGCCTGTCGGGGAATGGAACCATAGCAAAATCTGGGTCAACGGTGGAAAGATCGAACACTGGCTGAACGGTCAATTGGTTTCAGCAGCGGACACCACTTCCGATGAATGGAAAGAGCGGATCGCGAAGAGCAAATTCAAATCCAAAGTGGGTTTCGCCCCGGGAAAGGGCCGGATCATGCTCACGGATCATCAGGATGAAACCTGGTTCCGCAATATCCAGATCACTCCACAATAGCGGCACAAACTCGCCCCGGCATTTGCCTTTCAATCTCAGCACCCTTAGTGTTCACGTCTCATGTCCGAAAACGCCCCTTCGTCCGCCAGCAAGATTCCTGATAAGGAACTCATCGCTCAATCTTCAGCGTGGGTAAAACCTCTGCGAAACGAAATTGCGCGAGTGCTTGTGGGGCAAGCTGACCTCGTTGACCGGCTGCTCGTCGCCCTGTTGACCAACGGGCACGTTCTACTCGAAGGTGTGCCGGGTCTTGCTAAGACACTGGCCGTTCGCACCCTGAGTGCCTCTCTCCATGCCAAGTTTCAGCGCATCCAGTTCACCCCTGATTTGCTGCCAGCAGACGTGATCGGAACGATGGTCTATCACCCTCGAGATGGCACCTTCAGTCCGCGGCTCGGACCCATTTTTGCCAACCTCGTTCTGGCAGACGAAATCAACCGCGCTCCCGCGAAGGTGCAGAGCGCATTGCTCGAAGCGATGCAGGAGCGTCAGGTGACCATCGGCGAGAACACCTATAAATTACCCGACCCCTTCTTGGTTCTCGCCACGCAAAACCCCATCGACCAAGAAGGCACCTACACACTCCCCGAAGCTCAGCTTGACCGTTTCCTTCTGAAAGTGCGGGTCGTTTACCCCACCCCTGCGGAAGAGCGCCGAGTGCTCGATGCCATGGCCACATCCATGCCAAAGCTCGATGTGAATCCCGTGATTGATTTACCCGACATCATTGCGAGTCGCGGTGTCGTGAACTCGGTTTACATGGATGACAAAATCCGTGACTACATTGTTTCTCTCATTCACGCCTCACGTTACCCGGATTCACTCGCGCCCCACTTGAAGCTCCTCATCCGCTGCGGAGCCTCACCTCGTGGAACCATCAATCTCGCTCTCGCGGCACGCGCCATCGCTTTCCTCGATGGTCGTAATTACGTCACTCCCCAAGACGTGAAGAGCCTCGCCCCCGATATTCTCCGCCACCGCATTCTGCTTTCCTACGAAGCGGAAGCGGAAGGCGTGACTAGCGACGACGTGGTGCAGCAGCTTCTCGATAAAGTTCCAGTGCCTTAGTGTCGCTGACTTCCGACAAACTGAGCCGCCATGCCAGCCACCTCCGATACTGACGAGAAACTCACGCGCATCATGAAGCGCGTGAGAAGGATCGAACTGATCACGCGCGGAATGGTGAAGGAAACCCTCGGGGGCCAATATCACTCGCGATTCAAAGGCCAGGGCATTGAGTTTGATGACTTTCGAGAGTATCAGGCGGGTGACGATGTTCGATTTATGGATTGGAATGTCACGGCTCGAATGAATGAGCCCTTTGTGCGCAAGTACATCGAGGAACGCGAGCTCACGGTGATGTTATTGGTCGATGTCAGCGGCTCAGGCGAATACGGAAGCTCAGAAGATAGCAAGCGCGAGCGGGCCGCAGAATTAGCTGCCGTTTTTGCTTTCAGTGCCGTCCAGAATCAGGACAAAGTCGGCCTCATTCTTTTCTCGGATCAGGTCGAGCAGTATCTGCCCGCTCGAAAAGGCTCTTCCCACGCGCTGCGAATGTTGCGCGACATCCTCAGCCTGGTGCCCAAGAGTAATCGCACCGACATCACTCCAGCCCTGGATCTCGCCCAGGAACGCATTGCTCATCGGGCTCTGGTCATCGTTGTTTCTGACTTCATGACACCGGATTCACGCTGGGAAAAGTCGCTGCGCTCCGTGGCCTCGAAACATGACGTCGTAGCCGTTCACATTTTAGATCCTAAAGAACTGATACTTCCAGACGCAGGTAGAGTCTGCTTTGAGGATCCGGAGAGCGGGGAGCAACTCGTGCTCAATACATCCGACCCCAATGTTCGCCGCGCCTTCGCTGAGCGCTCATCTGCGCAGCAACTGAATTTAGAAAGTGTGTTCAGAAAAAACGCAGTCGAGCGCATCAGCGTGCAGACGGATCAGGACTACGTCCCTGCATTGAAAAGCTACTTCAGATCTCGAAAAAGGAGAAAAAGGTAGGCCATGATTTCCTTCGACGCATTTGTGACTCCCCTCGCCACTTCCTTGGCTCAGATTCCCGGCCAAAAAGGTGCGCCTGATCCAGTGCCTCTTCCGAACCCTGATTTTCCACCCCCTGTTGAGCTACCTCCTGGGCTCCCTTTCGGTTTTACCCTTGCAGCCATCCTGCTGACACTAGCTCTCATCGCCCTCGTGGTCTGGTTACTTTTCAGGCCCAAATCGGTCGCCATGCCAATGCCGATTGTGCCCCTCAGGAAAGCTCTCCGCGCACTGAATGATCTCAAGAACCGAGTCGGAGAACTCCCGCCCCCGGAGGCGAGCCATCTTGTATCTGAGATTCTCCGCTCTTATTTTTTTGAGCGCTACGGGGTGCCGGCCCCCTTCCTCACCACTCCCGAGTTGTTCGACGGTCAGAGTTCCACAGACGTGAGAGGAGCTTGGAAACAACGATTTGGTCCACTCGCTCCCATTTATGATGAGATTGCATTTGCACCCCTACCCGCCACCGCAGCTCAGGCGACCTCTCTGATCGAGACGGCCATCAGCAAACTGGAGGAGGAGAGGCCATGAAGATCCCGTTCCTGACGGATATCCATTTTGCAGACCCCGCATGGCTGCTCTTGCTTCTCCTCCTTCCCTTGATGGCATGGCTGCGAGGAAAACCCGGTCAGGCTCCCTCGATTGTCTTCCCTGCCATGTCTCTGGTGCGGGATCTTGGCACTCGCAGTCGTTCAGCTTCGAGGCGTTTTTTCCTGGGTCTCGTTCTCGCCAGTCTCGCTTCGGCCATTGTCGCTCTTGCTCGTCCCCAACGCGTGAAGTCATTCGATGAAATCAAGACTGAGGGCATCGCGATCGCCCTGACGGTTGACGTGTCACTCTCCATGCTGATTGAGGACTTTTACATCAGTGGAAAGCCCGTCAATCGCCTAACTGCCGCCAAGCGTGTGATGCGGGACTTCATCCGCGGAAGAAAAAATGACCGAATTGGAATCGTGGCTTTTGCGGGTGCTCCCTACTACCCTTGCCCACTCACGCTGGATCACGATTGGCTGGAGACAAATATTGAGCGCGTGCAAACAGGCGTGATGGAGGATGGGACCGCCATTGGCTCTGGGGTCGCCGCGGCCGCACGTCGACTCGATCAACAAAAGGTGCCGAGCAAAGTTCTCATTGCACTGACAGATGGCGCCAACAATTCAGGCAAACTCAGTCCGCAAGACGCCGCCAAACTCGCCGCAACTCTGGGCATTCGCGTTTACGCCATTTCAATCGGCACACCAGGCGTGCACATGATTCCCTTAAAGGACGGTCGCATCATCACCTCGGGCCGCCAAGAGTTTGACGAGGGAACTCTTCAAGATGTGGCCAGCATCGGAAAGGGTGCCTACTACCGCGCTCAAGACCTCGAGGCCTTAGCCGATATTTTCAAAACAATCGACCAACTCGAGAAATCCGAGATCAAAAAGAAAAACATCATCGAAACCGAGGATCTTTTCTTTTGGCCCCTCGGTCTCGCTGTTGCATTGCTTCTGATCAGTCTGGCTCTGAATCAAACCTTCTTCCGACGCACGCCGATGGCGGCAGCGTCTTGATCCGGTCTAAATCGCGGTGCTCGCCATCTCTCTGGTTGGTGTATTCACGACATCGTCAGCCATGGCCGCAAGGGTGCGATTGGCTTGAATGACGCTTCCATTCCACGAAGTGACGGTCGGATACACCTGTGTCGTTGTAGCGAGATAAATTTTCCCAGCCACCAACACTTCTGGCGGCTTGCGACTCAGAAAGCCTTTGGTGTAAATCGGCTCAACAAAGGGCGCTCGAAAAATGTATCTAGCCTCGATTTCATCATCCTGAAGATCCGGAAACTGCCTCTTCAAACCCGCCAACCAATCCCTGCCAATCTCCTCATCGGAAATCGTGAACCGAGCGTCGGATCGGTGCATGTATTTCGTGAGGTAAACGACGTGACGTCCCTCACCTCTGTCCGACTCATCCGTCAGCGTTGATGTCTCGATGACGCCATCAAAGGGAAACTCGGGCTCCGATGTCGCAACCCAATAGTGCGGAGTCAAAGGCCGCTTCAGGAAATAAAGGCAGTTAATGACACCCACAAAGTCGATGCTCCAATCGATCCCCTTAGCCTCAGCCCGCAGGTTTTCTCCGGCCGTCTTTGAGAATCCCGGCCATGGAAGTGTGACCACGATTTGGTCGAACACTTCTTCTCCACGATCTGTTTCCACAATGGGATTCTCATCATAGTTCAAATCGACTCTGCTTACCGGAGTGCTCATCCGCAGAATGACTCCCCGCGCAGCAAAAGCGCGGACAAACTGTTCCGTGATGCATTTGTATCCGCCACGGACATATCCTTTCACTTCTCCTTTTCTCTCACCTTTTTCCCGATTGAATCGCGTCCAAAACCAGAGCGCAGGCACGTCCGCGTAACGGTCGCCAAACTTGGCTTCAAGCATGGGTTGCCAAAACTTGGCAAACGCACTTTTCCCCGACAATCTCCCGAGCCACTCAGCCGTGGTCATTTGATCCAGCCCCTCATCGGATGCCACGCGCCCATACGCTCCAGTGAATCCCACCCGAAGGCGCTCAAGGAATGAAAGAGGCTTGAATCGCAGAAGATCCATGGGCGTGTTCAGCGGGAAAATTTCACCTTGGTTGGCATAGGCAAAGGATGACGGCTTCCAGTAGATCTGATCCGTGAGACCCAGGTCCTCCATAAGCGCCAGCAGCGGCCCATCGCTCGGCAACATGCAGTGGTAGAACTTTTCAAACGTGCGCCCGTCGTGCTCAAAGAAGGTGCCGAGACCACCGAGTTGATCCGATCCTTCAATAACGGTCACACGATGCCCCTGATCCGCCAGTCTGAGGGCCATGGTGAGCCCTGAGATACCCGCCCCAATCACGGCGATGTCACGCGATTTCTGGTTCATGATGCCTCGGTGCTTTGGGGTTGAGTGCCACCGCTATCCAGTCTGACCACCACCCGCTGCACTGCCGGCACAGGGATCGGACGACCCGTTGCCGCCACTGGGCTCTTGGGTGGCAATGCATTCCGATAACGATTCACCACGGAGAAGTAGCGTCGAATCGTCCTCAAGATTCTCATTTTGCTGACGCCCTCTTTCAGATCGTAACGCAAAGTGTAGGGAATCTCGGCCGCCTTGGCACCGATGGCTCGAAGCTTCAAAAGCACTTCAAGCATGCAAACGAAACCCGATTCTTCGACGAGCTTGCCGCCATATCGTTGGATCAATTTCTGAAGAACGGTAGCGCGGTAACCGCGAAATCCCGTCGAGTAATCGCGCACGTTTTTGTAAGGCACGATGCTCTTCATGAAAAGGTAACAACCCCAACTCATACCTTGGCGAATGAACGGCACTCCTTTGACCACACTCCCTTTCTGGAATCGAGATGCGATCACGAATCCCGTGTCATGAGTATTCATGTGATTCACCATGTCGGCGATGTAGATCGGATCATGCGAGTTATCAGCATCCATGGAAACGATCAGATCGCCGTGATTCACCGCCTCTGAAAGCCCTGTTTGAATTGCACATCCAAGACCTCTATTCACCCCGTGACGCACAAGATGGACCGGCATCGTTTTGGCTGCTTCTGTGGCGATTTCAGCCGTCCGATCCTTCGATCCATCATCCACGATAATGACACGATAGCCGAAAGGTTGATTCGAGAGCGTCTCCCGGAGACGTGCGAGCAAAGCTGGCAAATCTTTTTCCTCGTTGTAGGCAGGCAGCACGACTGCCACGTTTTTGATGGTGTCTTTGGTTTTCATAGGTTGGTATCGATGAGTTGAGTTTTGAGTGAATGAGAACGTGAGGGAACAGAGGCGCGGGCATGTGCAGCCACCGTGCCCGTGGTCCAGTGCTTCTGGAGTTGGCTGATCGCGAAGCGGACAAGAGCGATCTTCCTCGCTGCGGGAATTCCCATGGCGGGGAAGAAATCCATCCTCGGCACATCGCTCGAATCGAGGAAGTCCGTCGGATGCAATAAAAGCGTGGGGGCAACTCCTTGGATCCGGCAAAGAGTCACAGCCGTCCGCCAATAGAGGCGCGCCAGACCATCGGAATACTGCGCCAAGAAAAGCAGATAACTCAAGTGAACAGGAAGCCTCGTCAGCGGCATCGTGGTTACTGGCACCTCCATCAGCCCGGGCTCGATCTCATAGGGATGCAGCGTTCGGATCGCATCGGAGAATCCGCCATATAAACCGGACCGCTTCTTCTTTTCCTCCGGGGACAAGTTGGAGCGCAGCATGAAGTAGGTTCTTGCCACAGGCCCCATGACCGTTGGAAACATGGAGGAATCATATTGGTATCCCCGATGCCTCAGCAGACCCCGGACGGCGGCAGATGTGCTAAAGCCAGGCCCACGAAAACCCAAGGGGCGGGAACCAGTCGCATGTTCAATAGCTGCTTCGCTCTGATCAAAGTCGCGATCTAACTCCTTCTGGTCATACAAGTGAAGCCAAGGTTCATGCAAGAATGAGTGGTTTCCAACCTCGTGCCCAGTTCTGGCTATGGCACTGAGCGCATCGCTGTTTTCGCTCGAAAGGGCATCCCTACCGACAACGAAAAAGGTGATCTTTTGGTCCATTGCCCTCAGGAGTTCCAAAATTCGGGGAACCACCGTCGGGAGATATCCAGGGAAACTCTTCCACTCTTCTCGTCCCTGAGTTTTCAGGTAAGCCCACTCATTGTCGAGGTCCACGGATACGCTTGCGCAACGAGCGGAGGGAAAATAATTGGATTGAGTCAACGAAACGCTTGAAACCATAATTTTTAAATTATGACTGTTATGGTCATATATGCAAATCATTTATGATTCTTTTCTCTTCTATGATTATTGACTCAGGAAATATCGAGACTTTTTCCTCATCATCAACGGATTGGGCTAACTGGAAGCACTTGCCCCCATCACGGTTCGCGGTCTTTCCACCCACCACCGAACCAAAATTTCAACAATTCACCTGGAAAAATCGCATTTGAATCTTTGCTGTTTCGATTCGGTCTAAACAGTCGTACCCAAAGTGCACAACCATGAAATCAAAACTCTCGATCCTTGCTCTACTTCTCAGTCTCAGTTCCTGCGCAGCAGGACCTAACGCACAAACCGGAGCCGTCCTGGGCGCGCTCGGCGGAGCCGCTGTCGGCGGCATCATCGGACACCAAAGTGGACGGGGACTCGAAGGTGCCGCCATCGGGGCCGGAGCGGGCGCAGTGGGAGGAGGCGTCATTGGAAATGCCCAAGATCAGCGCAACATGGAAATGAGACGCCAACAACAATCACAAAACTACTACGGCCCCGGGCAGCCTCAGCCCTATTATTACAGCCAGCCATATTACAACAGCCGTTCCAATTTTGGCGCACAGCCCTATCAAGGGTATTAGCATCCAACTGATGCCCCCTTTCGACCACCGATCAGTTCCCGCTGGCGGTGGCAAATTTTTTGCGGTAGTCCCGGGGCGTTGTGCCGACGATCTCGCGGAACCTCCGGTTAAAGTTGGCGAGGTTGTGAAAACCACAGTCGAGCCCGATGTCGGTTATGTTGAGTCTTTGCTCGGATAGGAGCTTGCAAGCTCGTCCGATTCTCAGTTCGTTCACATATTCCGGCACTGTCTTTCCCATCCGCGATCTGAAGAATCGACTGAAGGCCCCGGCACTCAAACTGGCCACCTTCGACAGTTCCACTCGTGAAATTTCTTCAGTCAGATGATCTTGGATGAAGTTACACACCCGCTCCATGCGATCTTGATCCTCCGATCGGAGCATGGGGGCATAACCGGCGCTCGCCAACGACCGCAAATCACGTGAGCCCGACAATATCGAGAGAATGTCAAGCAGGCCTAACACCCTTGCCAATCCATGGGAGCCCACAAGGTTCACCACCTTTTCAGCCACCGAATCCCTTGTCTTACCCGTGATCTGAAGCCCCCGACTGCTTTTCCTCAGAAGCCTCCGCATCCCCTCCATCTCCGGTTTACCGAGAAATTCATTGCCTAAAAAGATGTCAAGAAATCGAATCACAATGGCGTGAACACCCGAGCCAGACGAGGCATTGGCTTTATCCTGATGCCAGACATGAGGCAGATTTGACCCCACCAGAATTAGATCACCGTCACACAAACGAGAAATGTGATCTCCCACAATTCGATGCCCCTCGCTTCGAATCGCGAGGGTTAATTGAAACTCAGGATGGAAGTGCCAACGCGTCCCGTAGTCAGGCCCTATGATCTCCTCACAATGAAAGGACTCCCACTGCCGCTGGGGTACTTTTTCAAAAACGGCCTTCATCTTGAAAAGCCAATCCAACTAACCGCCCAAATTGGCACGCAACCACGCGCCAAACTCAGGCGCGGAAACACCTCCCACCCTTTGAGAAACCATCTTTTCACCCTTGCCCACAATGTAGATCGCTGGAATGCCGCGGACACCGTACTTTGCAGCCGAAGCGCCGGTCTGGGGCAGATCCACATCGAGATAGGCCCAGACAAACTGATCTTTCACGGCAGCCACCTCTGGGCTCGGGTAAACATCCCTTTTCATCATCTGACAAGGTGGGCACCAAGGAGCTGAAAAAATAATCACCGCGGGCTTGCCCGTTGCCCTCGAAAGCGCCATCGCCGATTCATAACTGGACTCGAATGAGGGCATATCTCCGCTCCCGACCACACCGGTGCTCTCCGAGTCTTTCAGAACCCAAAAAACGACACCAGCAAAGAGCGCCAAGAAGAGGAGAAGAAATTTCATGGAAGCAGTCCGCTAACCGGTCACAAATTGGTCCGATGATCAGATTTCGCCAAAGTGTTTTTCCCGCACCGCGACAATGGCATCCAACATCGAGTCAGCATCTAACCTGACTTTCGCATTCAGGCTGGAGGCACCCCGATTGTAGCGGCGGTAAAGCAGTTTCAGTTGCGCGCTGATCTCGGCCTTCGTCATCGCCGCCGTAATGCCACAGAGTTCTTCGGGGGTCTGCACCTCTTTCGCAGGCGTGACCGGTGTTGGCGTCGATTGTTTGACTGGCTGCGACGGCGGCGCGGCTTTAGATACCGCAGGAGCTTCGACGGGAGGCAAGGGAGCCGCCGGAGCCGGCTTCCCGCCGCCCAGGGACTTGGAGAGAGATTGGAGAACTCTTTTGAACATGATCTTTAAATTTTGGGGTGCAGGATGAACTCAGTGACTTTGAAAAGGGAATGGCCTATTCAATCCTCATGGCACGGAGGTGGTGACTCCGGCGCTTCAACTCCTCATCAGAGAGCACACCTGCTCCCTTGTAATTCACGGCTACCTCCCGCGATCGGCCGGACTGCTTATCGACAACCAGAGCACGCACGCGCTGATTTTCGTCGTAACTAAAAGTGACCGCCACCTCACACCCCTTCGGTCTGCCGGGTGGAACCTCAAGGGATAGACGACCGATCACATCCACAAATCGCGAGTCCTCATCCTCTCCTTGGGTGATGTCCACCTCAATAAGCTTTTCATCGTCTTCGGAGGTCAAATAAAGCTGGGTTCGCGAACAGGGAATTGGTGAATTCTTGGGGATGACGACTGAGTTCATCAGCTTTTCTTCACCCGTCTCCGCATTATAAACCATCGCTAGAGTTCCGTAACTGGCATTGCAGATCTCTTGGATTCTTGCCGACTTTTTGGCAAACAACGCAGCTCCGAGCGCCACGCACTCATCCACATTCCCACATGACTTCGGCGGCTTCCCAAACATTTTCTCAAGGATCGTCTTCACCTTGGGCAGTCGCGTACTCCCACCGACGAGCACCACGTGATCAATGTCCTTGGGCTTCAGATTCACCGAATCAAGCGCCTGCTCCACGAGTAGAATCGTTCGGGTTAACATCCGATTGACCAACTTCTCAAATCCATCTCGCGTCAGGTCAATTCGAGCAATGCCTCCGTCCTTATCATTGGCGATGGTGTCATTCACTCGCTGAAGTTTGGACAGCATCTTCTTCGCATCCTCAGCGGCCTGAAGTACCCGACGCCGATGCCGCTCGTCGGAGTACAAATCAGCACCGGTCTGTTTGCGGTATTGCTCATCGTAAGCACCCAGAAGGATCTCGTCAAAGTTGCTACCGCCCAGATGCCGAGCGCCCTCTGAAGTCAGAATGCGGATGTTATCGCCCGTTACTTCCAGCAGGGTCACGTCCAGTGTTCCACCCCCCAGATCATAGACCAATACCCTGCCCTGCACGCCCTGATTGTGGGCATAATAAACGGCAGCAGCTGTCGGCTCATTGACCAACCTCTTCACCTTCATCCCCGCCATCTCGGCAGCAGCGATGGTGCTTTTACGAGCGAGTTCGTTAAAATTCGCCGGCACAGTGATCACCACGTCATCGATGTCTCCGATGATTCGGGAGCAGTCCCTCTTCAGCTTGGCAAGAATCATGGCCGAAATTTCTGAGGGTGCCCAATCGCGTCCATCAATCTTAATCACATGCTCAGGATCATCCATGAACCGTTTAATCTGGAAAATGGTGCGGTCAGGATCGCCCCCATCTCGCGCAGCACTCCCCACGAGCTTCACATCTTCGTGTGCATCAAAATACACGACAGAAGGGGTGAGCCGCTCACCATCCGCGTTGGGGACGATTTCGGGGTTGCCGTCTGATTTCAAGTAGGCAAGCCCCGAGAGGGTCGTGCCAAGATCGATTCCAACGTATTGAGCCATAAGATAAAAATGGGTGGTTTCTTGAACGGGATCCGCTTCACTGACTGGAAGTTTTCACTTCGACCTTCCTGAGGATGGTCTCCTTACCTTCAGGCGAAGAATAGATATACCCTGGCCGGTAACTCTCAATCACCTTCGGTTTTGATTTGCCTGGGACGCTATCTGTAATGGCTATCTTGTAGCGCAGAGCCACATCCACCACAGTTCCAGGAGCCACTTCAAACTCAGTCACGCCGTGCTGATGGAGAATATCCTCAAATGAGGCGCGCAGAGTCGTGAGTTGCTGCTCCAGAGCCGCATTTCCACCCTCTGAGAATCTTTGAATCAGAACATCGATCAAATCCAGCCTCTTGATCAAGTCCGTGGCAAACATCAAAACGGTGGACTCATCGGTCGTGAGCCCCATCCGCATGACCTCGTGCTTCTCCTCGAGTTCAGCCAACTGACCTTGAAGCCGTTTCTCGATATCCTGCCACTGACGCATCTTGGTCTCCGCGAGGGCAAAATCAGCCTTTCTTGCCTCCATCGCAGCCAATTCGGCCTGGAGAGTTTGCACCGAATTGGTTCCCTCACTCTCGATTCTGGCAAGTTGCCCCAGTCTGAGTTCCACCTTGTCCAAATTTTGAGCCGCTTCTGATTCAGCTTTTTCGAGCGCACCGATCCGCTTCCGAATTTCATCAGCCGAGATCAAACCCTCTTCTTCAGCCGCGACGCGGATCTTCTTAATCTGTTCCAAACGCGCAAGTTCACGATTCTGATTATCCAGCAAGGTGCTGATTTTCACCTGGAGACTCAACTCCTCCTCGGATGCCTTCTTGAGCGATCTGGCAGTCTCCTCATTGCGCTGCTCAACGGATGAGAGCGCCTCACTCATGGACATCAGTCTTCCACCCGTCTGCGTCACCTCAATAAACTGCGCCTCTGCCGCTTTAATCTTAGCCTGTTTCGCCACTCGCTCCGCCTCAAGGGCATCCGCTCTTGCCTGAAGATTCTCGACCGAAAGTGTGAGCGCAGCTTCCTCTTGTTTCAGCTGTTCAAGGCGAGCGGACCGCGCTTCCGCATCAGCCTTTGTTTCCGAGATTTTCCGTTCGGTTTCTGCCACCCGTTGTTGATTCGCTTCGATCCGCTTGACCAACTCGTCCAAGGCAGCCTGGGAAGATTCGAATTTTGTCGCCGTGGCCCGCACTCGACCCTCGGCTTCCTCAGCCGTTGCCTTTGCCTCTTGAAATCTCGACTCCTCGCTCCCAATCAGCTTTTGCAATTCAGAGATACGATTGCTGAACTCACTGATTTGCTGGCGACTGATCTCACCGTCGCGTTGGAGTTGAGTCAGTAAATTCGAAGCCTCATCTCTCTGGGAAACAACCGCTGCTAGGGCCGCCGTCACGGTCACCAATTCCGAGTTCAACCCCGGCAGGCGACTCTCAAAGCCATTCTGCTCTAACTTCAAGGCGGCAATAGCGCCCTCGATCTCCGCCTTCCTGGCCTCCGCCTGCAGACTCTCTGATTCGGACTGTGAAACACGATTGGCCGCCTCTTCGGATTGGCCGAGCAGTTTCTGAACCCGCTCCCGCTCCGCTTCTACTGTTTTTTGCAAGCCCTCGATCTCAGCGGTGATTCTCTGATGCCGCTGGAGAGTGACGCCAAGTGCCTCTTCTTCAGCTTGCCGTTTACTTTTCGACTCGCCCAACGACGAGATCACAGACGCCAGCTCAGTTTCAGCTTGCCCACGCTTAATCGCTAAATCTGAAGTCAGTTCTTCAACCTCCGTGATCCTAGCCGCTTTCGATGCAATCTCTGATTCCAGCTCCACACTCTTTCGCACCCGTTGATCATGATTGCTCTGCGCTTCCGACAACTTCAGTTCGAGACCCGATAGTTGCTCTGCCTTTGCTGCCAAATCTTTATCGAGTGTAACCTGCCGCTCTCTTGCGGTTTTCTCAAAATCAGTGCTCTGAGCATTGAGCGCGGCAAGTGCCTGACGGGCGACTTCCGTATCACCTTGGATCGCTACTAGCGTCTGGCTGAGTTGATCACGCTGTGCCCCGAGACCCGTCAATTCAGATTCAAGCCTCTGTTTATCGCCGCTCAAGCGTTCAATCTCGCGCTGGCCCTCGCCGATTTCAGCGCTTAGAGCCGCCAACTTCGACTCCGTTTCCTGTTGGCTCGTTTTCCCCTTCTCCAGCTCGATCTCCGCTGCCACGAGAGCTTGTTTCAATGCGGCAAGGATCGAATCTTTCTCGACCTTCTCTTCCGCCGCTTTCGTGATCTCTGCCCGGACCGAGGAAAGTTCGACCTGACTCGATTCAATCTCACCTGCCAGAGCAATCTTCCTCTGCTCAAGTTCAGCCACCTCCGTTGACAAAAGAGCGCCGCGTTGCTCGGCTGCGGTCAAATTCGCGACGACCCCCGAGTGGTTCAGCTCGATCAGGCTTAACTTCTCGAGAGCCTCAATCTTGCCGAGCTCAAGTTTGCCGATCTCCTCCTCGAAAGTGACCCTCTTGGCATTCAGCGTCTCAATCAGATTTTTCTGAGCCGAGCCTTGCTCCGTTAATCGGTTAAGCTCAGTCTCATGGTGATTCCGCTGCTCAATGATCGAATCAATCTCAGCCACCAATCTGTCCTTCGCAGCGCCGGAGGCCGCGATCTCAGCCGCCAGCGAGGCCAAATGACTGGATGCCGAGTCGATCTCTCCCTGTTTTTCCGACAACTGGCTTTCCGCAGCCTGAATCTTGGATTCGCTCTCTTCCTGGCGAGCCGCCAACTGCAAAACGAGCGACTCGAGGGTTCCCGACTTCAACTGAAGATCCCGCCAACCACTGTCATGCTGCGCAAAAAGAGCCTCCGCAGAAACGATCTCCTGACGTTTCTGTTCGATCGCCTTCGTCAGGGCATCCAGTTCCACCCGCGCCGAAACTGACTCGCCTTTGAGACGCTCCAGTCCGGCATCCGCCTCGGCCTTCTTCGCGGTGAGGTCCGCGATCTCTGGTGTAAGAGCCTGAATTCTGGCTTCGGCTTCCTTGAGTTTTTCCAGCGTTCCCGCCTTTTCTTCCAAGGTGGTGTTGGCGAGGGCTATTTGAGACTGTAAACCCCTCAGTTTTTCCTCATTCTCGGCAAGTTGCTCCGATGCTGCCTTGATCTGCTGATCACGCTCAGCCGTCGCATTGGCAAGATCGTCGAGGCTCTTTTTCCCCTCTTCGATGTGAGTGGTGAGAAACCCAAGTTGCTCCGTGGACCGCGCTCTTTGTTCCTCGGTGCGCGAGAATTCATCATTGAGGCTTTGAAGCTTGGCCTCGGCTTTTTTAACGGCCTCCTCTCTCGCGTCACATAGAATTTTGGCCTCCTTCAGTCGAGCATCGATATCCCGCTTTCTCTGCTCGGCGGCTTCTCGCTGCGTTGTAATTTCAACAACCGTTTTTTCCGCCTCGATCTTATGTCGCCCGAGCGTCTGCACCAGCAAGCGCTGGGCCGTACCTGACTCGGAAAGTTGAGCCAGTTCAATGCCACGCTCCTTAAGTTGCTGAATAGTCGCAGCCAACTCTTCCGCCACTTTCTCTTTTTGTTCCTCGACAATCTTGAGCGCCGCATTGGCTTCTCCGAGGCGGCTGTCTTTGAGGGCCAGGTCATCCAGTCGTTGCAAGAGAACAGTCTCCTTTAACCTCAATTCTTCGTAGCATGAGTCGATGGATCTCAGTTCCTCACTCTTTGACTTGATTGAAGCATCGATTTCGCTGCTTCGGACGGAGAAGGCTTTGTCAGCGTCCGCGAGGGCCGCTCTTAATTGATTCCCAGCATCGACCAGAGACGCATTCTCTTTTTGGAGATGCGCGAGTTCCACCCTCCCCTGCTCCAATTGGAGGGATAACGCAGCAATCGACTCATCCTGTGCTTTTGAATTTGCGAGCCTCGCTTCCGTTTCCTGGGCTATTCGATTCAATTCACTCACCCGCGATTGCAAAGCGGATTCTTCACTCTGAAGCGCAGAAACATTGGACTCCGCCTGCTCTCGATCCGCGGCCATCTGCTTCATTCGAGCAGCTTCGGTTTCGCGGGTCTGGTTTAAAGACTCGAGCTCCAGCCGCCGTGCGTCGACGGCGCTGACAAGCTGGGCCATTTCAGTCTGCTTTTGCTCTTGGCTTTGCCACAGCGCCTTCAGTGTGTTTTCAACCTGAACTCGATTCGATTCGATCTCCGCCAGAGAACGTGAAACATCATTCAACCGTTCTCCTCCGGCCTTCAACTCAGCCAGCCTGAGTTCTTCCTCTTGCGCAGCCGCACTCAGAGAGGCCAATCGACTCTCTGCATCTGCGATGGCCTGACTTGTCTCCCTCAAACGCAGAGTCGTTGCCTGAAGCTCCGCTTCTTTGGTTTGGCGATCTCCAACCATGGCAGCAATAGCTGCGGCCAGCATCGACTGCTGAGTCGAAGCTTCTGATAGTGATCTCGAAACCGTCTTGAGGTGCTTCTCCTCCTCGGACTTCCTTTGGAGTTCCGTTTCACGGTCCGAAATCTCCCTGACCAATTGGGCGGCTCGCGCTTCGGACTCACCTATCTGATTTTGAAGGCTAAGTTGCTTCTGACTTGCAGAAGAAGTGGCAGATTCGAGTTCGGTGCGCGCTTTCTCCAGTTGAGCAACCTCAGCCTCCAGCTTGGAGCATTTTTCATCAACTTCGGCGGCTTTCGCAACCGCTTCGGCAATTCGTTTCTGCTGTTCTGAAAGTGCGGCCACCTCAGACTCCTTGGCTGCAGATTCTTCCTTTAGCTTGCTCAACTGAGCCTCCGCCTTTGCCACTTGGCTCAAGATCCCATCCATCTTCTGACGGGAATCGGCTTCATCCTTCGCCAAGGATTCAGCCAGGACCTTGGCGCTCTCACTTTGTGATTGAACATCCGAAAGCAATTTCCGCGCAGTCTCAATGCTCTCCTGTAAAACGGACAATTCGCGTTTGGCGGACGTCACACTCGCGAAGGCTGCCTCTGCCTCAGACTTACGTTTTTCCAGCGCATCCACCTCTGAGCGTAGCGCGTTTACTTTGTCCTGCCGATCCAATATCTCCCGTTCGACTTCCGCCAATTTGGCCTTGGATGCTGCCACCATATCGACACTCGGCGGCGGAGGTGGCGTTGGAATCGCCCGACCCGGTGAAGGCAACGGATGCGTTGGGGTCGGAATACTCGGAGCCGCCGTCGATGATTCGGGTGTTACTGGCACTGGGCGCGCAGTCGGAGCCTTCGTGACCGGATCCACCTTCGATGTTTCCGTCGCGATGTCATCGCCCGTCGGCGTGATCGTCAGCGGGCCTTGCACGGGGACGGCATCCGTGTCACCACGTTTCCCGTCTTTCCGGGGGGACGCTCCGTTTCCACCTCCATTTCCGGCTTTGACAAGTGGCGCTCGGTTCCCGTCGTCTTTGTAGCGCGCCGCCAACTGTCCGAAGCTCACTTTGTCTCCCCCCTTGACTCGGGCCTGGACGACTCGCTTGCCATTGACGTAGGTCCCGTTCGAAGACTTTAAGTCCACCACTTCATAACTCCCGTCTTCCTGCCTCAAAAACTCAGCATGAAAACCGGAGATAAATGAATTGTCGATGACGATGTCGTTCTTCGAATCACGTCCAATCGACAGCCTGTCTTCGAGTAGATCGAAGACAAATTCATTACCGTCATTGAGATTGAAAGCCAAAAAGGGCATCAGCCGAGGGAAAAAACCAATTACTTAGGGTATCAAAAATAAAGTTGGTTGCCTCACGAATCAATCTTAATCGTCTTCTTGACGAAATGACCGGAGGGCAAAGGCCTTCGGTTGCTCGCTTGAAATGAATCATTCTTCCGCCACCCTTTCGCGATGACTCACCTAGCTTATGTCTTTGAGCGTTTCCCCTCTTTCACGCAGACCTTCTGCGTGCGCGAGGTAACGCAACTGAGGCGGATGGGTGTCAAACCCTTGATCTTCTCGATCCGAGATACGCGCGATGAGGAAATCATGCATTTCCCGAAGGAGCTTTTGGACTCGGTTCATTTTTTGCCTAACCGAGATCAACTTCAGCAGCAAGTGAGACAGTGGAAGGATGAGCACCTCCTGCCACGCGCTGCGGCCCTTGTGCTGCGAAACTGGGAGGACCGACCCGACAAAATGCGGGTCTACGAGGCGGCCTACATCGCCAAAATCATCGCTGATCAGAGCGATGGAAAGCCCTGTCACGTGCATTCCCACTTTGCCGGACTGGGGGCTCGCACTTGCTGGTGGCTCCGGCGATTCACCGGATTCAGCTACAGTTTCACGGCTCATGCCAATGACATCTTTTGCAAACCAGGCGAGCAGCTGCCCAGCATCTCGCGTTTGTTTGATGACGCAGCTTTGGTGATCACCGTCAGTGATTTCACAGCTAAACAATTGCGCTTCCAGTATCCGGACACCGCACCGCGGATTCATCGCGTTTACAATGGTCTGGACCTAGAGCCCATCATCGCAGCTCGCAAAGGAGCCGATCGATCAGGAGCAGCGGGCGGGATCCTGAGCGTGGGCCGACTGATTGAGAAAAAGGGATTCAAAGATCTGATCACGGCCTGCGGACACCTGCGAGATCGAGCCGTGCCCTTTCATTGCCGGATCGTGGGTGAAGGCCCTTTGGAGGTGGAGCTCCGACAGCAGATCATCCGGCTCGGGCTTCAGGATCAAGTGGAGCTCACTGGCCCCCTTGGCATGAATGAAATCGTGCGCCTCCTCGCAGAAAAAACAGAGGTTTTCGCCCTCGCGTGTGCCACCGAGCAGGATGGCGGAATGGACAATCTCCCGACCGTGCTGATGGAAGCCATGGCTGCATCTCTGCCGTGTGTCTCGACTCGT
>CAMBPV010000015.1 GCA_945869695.1 Prosthecobacter debontii | reverse complement strand
GTCGAGTAACGGGTAGTTCGATATCGAACAAGGGTGTGTTCGAGGTCGAGTATCGGGTAGTTCGACATCGAGCAAGGGTGTGTTTGGGGTCGAGTATCGGGTAGCTCGACATCGAACAAAGGTGCGTTTGAGGTCGAGTAACGGGTAGTTCGACATCGAGCAAGGGTGTGTTCGGGGTCGAGTAACGGGTGGTTCGACATCGAGCAAGGGTGTGTTTGAGGTCGAGTATTGCGTGACTCGATCCCCAACATCGGTGGGTTTGAGATCAAAGACGGGGTCGTCGTTTGGACTGCGCGGCTGCTGGAGGACCAGAAGCCCTACCTTGAAACCTGAAACTTGGATCGGCTCCGGGGAAGTATGAAAAGAAGGAGGCTGAGTGAAGTTTTCTCGTTACCTTTCGGCTGCTGTTCCGCATGAACGGGTATGACACCTTCTGATGACCTTTTGCACGGACTCAATCCTGAGTCTCTCATGGCTGCGGCAGCGATGCCGACGGATGCGGACACGCTGGAACTGCCGCCGCGTGATTTGCCCTCGATCGATGAGATCCGGGTGGCCTTTCCTGATTTGGAGATCCTCGACGAGATCGGTCAGGGTGGCATGAGTGTGGTGTATCGGGCGCGACAACCAAAGCTGGACCGCTTGATCGCCCTGAAGATCCTGCCGAAGGCGCTGGCGGCGACGCCGGGGTTTTCCGAGCGCTTCACGCGGGAGGGTCGGGTGCTGGCCCGACTGAGTCATGCGAACATCGTGGCCGTGCATGATTTTGGCGCGAGTGGTGGTTTCTGTTTCCTGATCATGGAATACGTGGATGGGGTGAATCTGCGCCAAGCGATGCGCGCGGGTCGATTCACTCCCGAGCAGGCGCTTCAAATCATCCCGGCCATCTGTGATGCGCTCCAGTTTGCCCATTCCCAAGGGGTGCTACACCGTGACATCAAGCCGGAGAACATCCTGCTGGACTCGAAGGGCAAGGTGAAGATCGCCGACTTCGGGATCGCGAAGATCCTGGATGAAAAAGGCGGGGATGCCATGCTGCTGACGCAGAGCGGGGCGAAGCTGGGCACCGCGCCCTACATGGCGCCGGAGCAGATCGAGCAACCGTCCAAGGTGGATCACCGGGCGGACATCTACAGCCTGGGCGTGGTGTTTTACGAGATGCTGACCGGTGAACTGCCGCTGGGGCGCTTTGCGGCTCCGTCAGAGAGATCGACCTGCAATGGCAACCTGGATGAGGTGGTCTTTCGTGCTTTGGAAAAAGAACGCACTCGCCGACAGCAGAGTGCGGATGAACTGAAGACGCAGATCGAGGGGCTGAGGGATGCGCCTTTTATTCAAGTACCGATGCCCCCCACTCGACGCGTGCTGATCCTGTGTGCCGCCTTTGTCGGATTGAGCGCCCTGATCGGATGGATGATCCATTTTTCAGTCACCACGAGCCCTGACAAAGTTACCCTCTCACGACTGACGATGCCGTTAGTCATCTGGAGTGTGGGCATTCTTCTCTGTGCGCTGAGCCTACCCCTGTGGCTGAAGTTGGTGCCGAGAAATTCGATCTATGGCTTCCGATTGCCCTCGACCCTGATCTCGGATGAACGGTGGTATGCGGTGAATGCGCACTTTGGCAAGGGGCTCTTTGCTTGGTCGCTGATGATCATCTGCGCAGGCATCGCTGGAGTCTATCAATTGCCGCGTCATCAAGATTCATACCCCTGGGCTGCACTGGCGCTGACGATGATCGCCATCGTTGCCTCTATTGTCCGCACGCTTTGGTGGATGCGGCTGCATCCCGTGGACAAACCCGCGCTTCCCAAAAACCGCCTCGCGAGTTGGTTTGGCCAAGCAGTGGCGGCCATTGCCATCGCCATGTTTATCAGGGGTTTCATCGCGGGTGCGTATCGCGTTCCTGAGGGCAATGAACCGGGGGTGGCCCGAAACAGCCACTGGACGGCATCGCATCTGAACACCGGGTTTTCGGCAGGCGACCTGATCATTTTCGAGCACGAGAGCGGGAACTACTGGATCGCCCGAGTGGTGAGTCGGGAAGCCAAAGGCCTGCGCCTCAAACGCGGCGGCAGCCCCGATGAGTTTTTCATGCCCTGGGACAAGATCGTGGGGGAAATGCTGTTCTCGCACTTCACGCCGGACCCGATGAAGGCTGAGAAGGTGAAGACGTCCAGACCCAAACCCGTTGTTCCGGTAACTCCAAGTTCCGCCAAAGCCCTGAAGACAGAGCCTGCCCTGCGTTTTCTGAGGATGAAACAGCACGACAATGAGTGGCCCTCAGGTCTCCACGATTCGGCAGGTCAAAGGTTAGAGATTTCTCCCGACACCTCGAAAACTCTTAGCCTCATGAGCGCCTCCATGAGCAGCTCCGACTCGGATGCCTGCTGGCTTCAACTTTGGTTTCAACACCTGGACTTTGAGCCCGCCACCGAAATCAATGTGGAACTGCTACACCCCGAGACTGGGAAGAGCCTGGATAGCCATGGACAATTCGGCCGGAATCGAGCTCCTGAAGAAGGGGCCGACGGATTTTTAGCCATTGTTGTCGGAGCCGGTAAAAGGAACAACCTGCCAAGCCATGCCACGGTGAAGCTGAGGTACAGCATTGGCATCTGGGACAGTGCGAGAAAACTCGAGGTTAGCAATCAGTCTCACATTTCAACTGACAGCTGGCTGCTCGGCGGTGTCGGAGAATCGCCCGGCAAGGGTAGCTTTGTGACCTGGACACGAGCCAAAAAGGATCGGCAGGTGCAGTGCATCGCGCATTTGAAGGACGGCACTCAACTCGCAGGATCCAACGGCTCCACCGGGAGCGATGGCATCATGGTTGATATTGCCAAGTTTAGCCAAGGGCTGGCGGAGATCGACTTTTTCACCTTACGCAGCCGCGACTTCCGAGAGGTCACCTTTGAAAACGTAACCCTGCCGCCGCTGGAATGACTTCACGGCCCGACATTCATCCCTTCCGCCGCCGCGAGCTGGCGTTGCTTGCTGTCAAAACTCCAAAAGTCACTGACCCCGAGAAGCTTCGCTGCGGCGACTTGCAGGATGTCGTAGGCACGGTTGCCAAGCGTTTCCGTGTGACGGAGGGAGAGCGATTCAGCCTTGGTGAAGACGTCGTTGGTATCGGATTGGCAAAAGACAATCTTCCCCGCTTTCTTGTCTGCCTCATAAGCAAGTATCTGGGCCTGACGCGAGGCGGCGGTGATTTTCTGGCGAAAAACCAGGAGCCTCAGCGCGTTGGCAAATTCATACTCATTGACGCTGCTCACATAGATGGGGCCGGCATGCGCCGACGCCTGTTCTTTTGCGACCGGCGTGTTCACGTCCTGCCCGTAAAGCGAGATCAAGAAACTAGTGTCCGCAAAAATCATGTCGGCAGCGCCTCAATAACGGCCTCCCATTTCTTCGTACAACTCGTCAAGGTCTTGCCGACACAAAACCGGCTCCCCGGTGCGGTCTCTCTGGAAAGCGGCGCTCTGACTCCAGTCCACCTTCTGCTCAGCAGGCGGCGACTCGGCCTGTTGCACGGGCTTCGGCTTTACCATGACTTCCTCCCCCGCCTCAAGCCAAGCAAGGATGGTGGGCAGTCGTGTTTGCAGATCCCATGCAGTCACCGTTTTCATGAGGAAAGTGTTCTTCATTCCTCCCAGCCTGTCAAAGCATGACTTCCTCCTTCCACGACACCCGATGGACACTGGTCTCACGCTCACGCGGAAGCGAGCCTGAGGCTCGGGCGGCGCTCAGTGAATTGTGTGAGGCGTATTATGCGCCGGTGGTAGCGTTTTTGCGTCGTGACGGGCGGGATGAGGATGCGGCACGAGATCTGGCGCATGACTTTTTTGCCAAACTCCTCGTTGGGGACGCCATCAAGGGGGCCGATCCACTGCGCGGAAGATTTCGCACCTATCTGCTGGCGGCCCTGAAGCACTTCGCGGCGGATCAGCGGGACCGGGCGCTCGCGGCAAAACGAGGCGGTGGAGTGGCCCATGTGGTGATCGACTCCAACGCGTGTCCAACAAGCGCTGGATTGCAAATCGAAGACGCCGGCATGGCTCTTCCCGATGCGGCTTTTGATCGGCAATGGGCACTCACCGTTCTCGCACGCGCACTTAACACCCTCAGCACGGAGATGCAGGATTCAGGTAAAACGGACGCATTTCAAAAGCTGAAACCCTTTCTATCCGGGGATGGGGATACGCCTCCTATCAGCGAAGTCGCGAGTGAAATGGGAGTAACGGAAGACGCTCTCAAAATGGCCATTCACCGGATGCGCAAACGCTTCCGGGATGCCGTGAAAAAAGAGATTTCCCAAACAGTGACCGAGCCCGGCAGCGTGGATGAGGAGATGCAGTCCCTGATGTCAGCGCTCCGAGGCCGGTGAACGGCCAAACAAAGTGTGCCCTCCCCTGATTCGATGCTTGGCAAGAGGCTCGAATCCGGCACACTAGGACCCACCCCGCATGGTTGGCTCCCGGCTTCCACTTTCAATCTCCATCATCTCCCTCAATGAGGAGGCCAATCTGCGCCGCTGCCTGAGCAGCGCATCCGATCTGGCCCAGGAAATCGTGGTGGTGGACTCGGGGTCGAGGGACGCGACGCTCGATGTGGCCGGTGAGTTTGGCGCGCGTGTTCAGCATCAGGATTGGCTGGGCCATCGGGACCAAAAAAACGTGGCGCTGAATCTATGCACTCAGCCCTGGGTGCTGGCGCTGGATTGTGATGAAGAGCTGTCGCCAGAACTCAAAGCTTCCATTCTGGCCTTCTTTGCTCAAGGCGATGCGGACCGCTTTCACGGTGCCGTGATGTCCCGCAAGGTTTGGTTTCTCGGACGCTGGATCACTCACGGAGACTGGTATCCGGACCGGAAACTGCGCCTCTTCCGGCGTGAGGGTGCGGTCTGGGGAGGCAGTCCGGAACATGACCGCGTGGAACTGAAGGGCGACACCACGCTGCTGGACGGTGATCTGCTCCACTACTCGTTCAAGGACATCCGGCACTTCATCACGAAGATCAATACTTTCTCGGATGTCTTTTTGGAACGGCAGCGCTCAGAGGGCACTCCGTGGTCTCTCGTCCACTCGGTGTTTCGCCCGTGGTGGCGTTTCTTCCGCGCCTACATCATCCGCCGCGGTTTCCTGGATGGCTTTCCCGGTTTTTGGATCGCCATCGCGACGGCCTTTTTTGCCTTCGTCCGTTACAGTCGGAAATACGAGGACGAACTGACCCACCAAGCATGAAACTGGCGCTGAACTACTACCAGTTCATCCGCAGTGGGGGATTGGAAAACTACTTGATCGAGTTTGCCACGCGGCTCAAAGCTGCCGGGCATGAGATCGAACTCGTGACGGCCAAGATCGCCCCCGAGGTGGAGGCAACGCTCGGAGTGCCAGTGCACCGCATTGCCGTTCCGACGTCATCGCGATCTCTGGCGGTGTGGAGATTTGCTCAGGAATCTGGCAAGGTGCTGTCCGATGTCGGCGCGGATGTCTCCATCGGATTTGGCCGCACCTGGAAACACGATCTCCACCGCGCAGGAGGAGGCTGCCATGCCATCTATTCGCGTCTTTTGCCGCCATGGAAAAGGTTTGCCCCGAAGAACCTCATGGAGCTGCACATGGAAAAGAGGCTCTACACGGCGGGCGAGACCCAGTATTTTATCACGAACTCAGACCGGGTGGCCGCTCAACTTCAAGGCGCCTACCGCACCGCGGCCGAGCGCTTTACGACCATCCACACAGCCGTGGAGACTCAGCTTTTTAGGCCCTCTGAAAATCGGGCGGCGCAGCGGGCTGATATCTGCCAAAAAATGAAAACAGACCCGGCAAAGCCCGTCCTCCTTTTTGTCTCCCTCAGCCACCGCAGGAAGGGACTGGACGCTCTCTTGACCGCCATGAAAAAGGTGGATGCCACCCTTTGGATCGCAGGCAAGCCGCTGGGCCGCTGGTATGAAACTCAGATCCAGACGCTCGGGATCGGAGCCAAGGTCAGAACCGTCGCCGTCACAAACAGCCTAATCGAACTGTATCAGGTGGCGGACTGGTTTGTGCATCCGACCCTCTACGATGCCTGCGCCAATACAGTGCTGCAATCCATGGCCTGTGCACTGCCGGGCCTGATTTCCAGTCAGGATGGGGCAGTGGACCATATTTTCGATGGAATGAACGGCTTCATGCTGAATCACCCGCGTGATCCCGAGAAACTGGTCCATACGATCCGACAGGCGCTGGATCTGACGGAGGCGGAAAGGCAGGCGCTCGGAGAGGCGGCGCGGGAGACCATGGAGGCACTGACTTGGGAGCATCACCTAAGTTGTTGGGAAAAGGTGTTTTCCGCGGTTCATCATTGAATTGATACTCAGGGTATCGCGGGTCGCCATTGAGCCATTTTTTCTCAAACAAAGGTTTACAAAAGGACAGGGCTGGCATTAGTTTTGCTTCTAGGAACCCCTACAGTTTCCGGGCACTCGTCCGGCAACTCTCCTCACCCTTTTCCCCTTCGACTGAACCATGCCAGAACTCATCTCCAAAGGCGGCCCGCTTGTATGGTTGCTGGTCGGATGCCTCTGCTTCGCCATTGCCGTGTTTTTTGAGCGGCTTTCTTATTATCACCGCGCCACGATGAACATCGGCGAGTTCCTCGCGGGATTGTCGAGCCTGATCCGCAGGAAGAACTACGCGGAAGCGCTTCAGGAGTGTGTGGCCACGCGAGTGCCCGCTGGACGAGTCATCCACGCAGCACTGCTCAGGCACAGCCTACCTCGTGAGCAGATCAAAGAAATCGTCAAAGAAGCAGGGCAAATGGAGGTGACGCGGCTGGAGCGCTTTTTGAGCATCCTCAATGCAATCGCTCACGTGGCACCCTTGATCGGCCTTTTGGGCACGATGATCGGGTTGCTCGATAGCTTCACGAATCTTTCCAGCTCCAATGGCGTCATGGCACCTTCCGACGTGGCCAAAGGCGTTTATCAGAGCCTGATCACCTCAGCGCTCGGCCTCGTGGTTGCAATTCCCGCCTACCTCTTTTACGCCTTCCTCGCGGCGAAGTCCCACTCCCTCATGCATGATCTTGAGCGTGCGGGCATCGAGATTGTCAATATCATCGATGATGCCCGCCATGAGTCCTCCACGTCCAATACCATCGTTGAATTCCGTCAGCCCGACAGCGCAGGAGAGGCCAAGCGTGGACAGAAAAAGTAAGTCCCCAACGTAGAGTTGTCTCCTGATGAAGTTGGAGAGCCAATTGCCGCGCCAGAGTCCCTGGCTTTATACCGTGCCACTGCTGAACACGATTCTGCTATTGCTCGTGTATTTCCTTTTCAGCTCCGGCTTTGTCGTGCAGTCGGGTGTGACCGTCACTCTCCCGCAATCTTCCTCCCGACTGAGTGGTTTTGATCGTGCCCACATCATTGCCATCGCGGCAGGTGAAAATGCGCCTGTTTATTATGATGGTGTCAAAGTGACGATCGATCAGTTGAACGAGGTCTTGGAGAGAGACCGAAAAAAAGATCGCCGCGCCATCATTCACGCGGACGTCCGCGCCCCTCACGGCAAAGTGCAGGAAGTGGAAAGCGCAGCGCTCGCCATGGGTTTTGAGGTTGCCATTGCCACGACACCGGTTCCCGCTCCCACCCGAGAATGAACACTGAAGACGATACTCCAGTGCTCACTTTTGCATGGCGTGAGCGCGACTACCGTGGCCTCAAGCTTCTCTTCTATTTGCTGCTGACCATCACGGGTGCCGTTTTGTTTTTCATGCTCTTCAAAGTGGTCTATCCCCAGGCCGAGCACATTTCTGTCTCACCTCAATACGTGATGGTTCTAGATCCCACCCAGCCTGCCACGCGGGATCTGATCAATCGCACGCGCGATGAGAACTTTCTCCTCCTCGGACAGGGTACACGACAGTCCACCCGTCTGCCAGATGAGCAAAGTCACTTCCCTGTTTTCCAACCCAGCTTTCAGGGACACGAGATGAAATTGGTGGATCTCCCCGTCGAGCCTGATGTGAGAGAACTGCCTCGTCTTTTTTCGATCCAGCAACTCCCGCTCCCACCCGTGACAACCGTCGCCAAGCCGATACCCGTCAACCCGAAAAAAACAGGCATCCCCTCACCTCACGTCACCCTGAATGTGCTGGGAAACTTGAAGAAAAGATGGCTCCAAAAAGAAGAACTGGGAAAAGAAGTAAAACTGGATGATCCGAGTCCTGTAAGGTTCAGCGTCGGGGTGGATGACAGAGGCCAAGTGGCTTCGGTGGTGCCCCTTTGGACAACCACGGAGGGCCGCCAGTACCGCGTCATGCACCGCGCCGTCACTCAGCTTCGATTCAAGCCCTCACCAAAGAAGCCGTTGGAATGGGGAGAGGTCTCCTTTGAATGGAAATCATCCCCATGATCAAAGTCAGCCTCAGTGATCTGATCTTGATCGGGATGGCGCTTGGCGTCGTACTTGTCTGCACCCTTTGGGTGGTGGCTGTCATCCGGGACCGCAGACTTTCGCAGCGAATCCGTAACAACACGGTGTTCTGCCGGATTTGTGGATCGGCCTATCAGACCGAATCAACGACCGAGGTCACCGTCTGTCCGGTGTGTAAAACACCGAATGAAAAAAACACGATGAGCGCCATCTGACCGGCACCACACCGGCTAAGTGGCTGACACCTTTTGACCACCTGCGTCCGAGTCGGCCGTCCATCGAATCCGAGGCACCACGGGCACCCATTTTTGGAGCCAGACCAGGACGAAAAAAACCTTCAACCGCCAGCGCACCTTCCATGGCAAGTCAGGACGACCCGCCAGCACCGCATTGATGGCCGAGGTTAGCTTCAGCATCGGATTCGGCTGCAAAAAGAGATCGATGAAATTCAGAGTGTAGTAGTTCTCGATGAACTGCCAGAAGCGCCCCATCGCCTCACGCGTCCGTGACTGGTAAGCGAGCATTTCATCGGTCAGCGTTTTGTTGGCATTGATCGCCGCCACCGCACACTGCGCGCCTTCGAGACCCGTTTGCATGGCCAGCATCACGCCCGATGAAAACACCGGATCCATGAATCCCGCTGCATCCCCCACGCGGATCAGCCGAGGCGAGACCATGCGGTCCAATTGAAACGAGTAATCCGTGATCACGTGTAACTCCCCCAAAAGATCAGCCAAGAGCATCCGACGCTGAAGCTCCGGCGTGCTCTGCACCAGTGCCTCGAACACTCCCTCCGGCTTTTTACCGAGACTGGCAAACTCTTCACGACTGATCACCAGACCCACACTTACTTTTTCGGCACTCAGCGGGATCATCCAAAACCAAGAGTCCTTCCTCACCACGAGGTGGATGTCCCCGGCCTCCTCGCCCTCAGGCATCTTCACCCCTTTGAAATGGCCAAACACCGCCACTTTCCTGTGCCCTTCCCTCACATGGCGGATTCCCTCTTGGGCTCCCGTCAGACTTACCATTCCCGTGGCATCGAGCAAAAACCTGGCCTGCGTCTCATGGGTCGCACCCGCATCGTCTTGATAGCGCACCGTCACGCGTTCTTCGCTGATTTCGTGGCTCATCACGCGACAGCCCTCTTTCACCTTCGCCCCACGACGCTCGGCATTCCGGAGCAAGATTTCATCAAAACGCGCACGCTCCACTTGGAAGGCAGATGGATTCTCTGTGAACGCCCCTTTCGCAAACTCAAGCCGCGCATGAGGCTCACCATCCCCCATGAAAAACTGCGCCGCCTTCTTCACCATGAATCCTTCATTCTGGATCTCATCCCAGACTCCGATTTCTTCAAAGATTCCGCGATTGTAAGGCAGCAGAGACTCACCGACGTGGAACCGGGGAAAATGCTCCTTTTCAAGCACCAGAACAGACTTTCCTTCGCGGGCAAGCACTGTCGCAGCCGTGGCACCCGCAGGTCCGCCGCCGACCACGATCACATCAAGCAGAGTTGAGTTCACGAGAGGGAGATTTATTTGTTAAAGTGTGCCGGTCAGGCAAAGACAACCGTCTTATTTTTGTAAACTAGCACCTTGTCCTCCACATGCCAGAGAAGAGCTTTTGCCAGCACCGTTTTTTCCAAATCGCGCCCCAGACGCACAAGGTCAGACACCGAATCCTCGTGAGACACCCGCATGACATCCTGATGAATGATCGGCCCCTGATCCAGCTCCGCCGTCACATAATGGCTCGTCGCTCCAATGATCTTCACACCGCGCTCATAGGCCTGGTGGTAAGGCTTTGCACCCACGAACGCCGGCAGAAATGAATGGTGGATGTTCAAGATCTGATGCGTGTATTTCTCGATCAAAGCCGGGCTGATGATCTGCATGTAGCGAGCTAGAACCACCGTATCCACCCGGTGTTCTCCCAGCATTTCAATTTGAGCAGCCTCCTGCTGAATGCGGTTCTCTTTCGTGATCGGGAAATGCGCAAAGGGAATACCAAAACGCTCCGCCGCTGGTCTCAAGATCTCGTGATTGCTCACGATGACCGCGATGTCCACACTCAGGTCCCCTGCCTCATGCCGGGCCAGTAGATCATACAAACAATGATTCTCCTTGGACACAAACAGCGCTACCCTGCGGCGCTCACTGGAGAAACTCAGCTTCCACGACATCTCATGCCTCCGCACCAAGGCCCCGAGCCGCGGACCTATCTCCGCGCGTTCAAGCGTGAAGTCATTGATGGACCACTCGATGCGCATGAAAAACGCATTCTCACCCGGATCAATGTGCTGCTGAAGATCGATGATATTGCCCTGGTGTGCCGAGATAAAGCCCGTCACGTCATGGACGAGTCCAGGCTTATCAGGACAGTGAATCAGAAGGCGTGCAGTTTCAGGGGAAGACATGAGACAACAATGTGCGGAAGGGTGATCGCTTACGCAATGTGAAACCTGAAATCTTGTGGGATCAAGCAGCCGTCAGATTTTCGAGGTTTCAACTTCCACTTGGCACTCGCCGCCGGACGCGCAAAGTGAGGGATGGCTTTCATCCACGACGACTTTTTGCTCTCCTCTCCAGCTGCCCGCAGGCTTTACCAAGAGTTTGCTGAGAATCAGCCCATCTTGGACTATCACAATCACCTTCCACCCAAGGACATCGCGGAAAACAGGCAGTTCAGAAATCTGCATGAAATCTGGCTGGAAGGAGATCATTACAAATGGCGCGGCATGCGGTGCAATGGCATCTCCGAGGATCTCATCACGGGCTCAGCAACTCCGAGGGATAAATTTCTCGCATGGGCGCGCACCGTGCCGCAGACACTTCGGAATCCCCTTTACCATTGGACTCACCTGGAACTGAAGCGCTACTTTGGGATCGATGACTTGCTCAACGAGAAGACCGCTCCTGCAATTTGGGATCAGACCTGCGAGATGCTGGCTCAGCCCGAACTGAGCGCGCGTGGCATTTTGAAGAAGTTTCAGATCCGCGCACTCTGCACCACGGATGATCCCATCGATGATCTAGCCCACCATCAGAAGTGTCAGGCGGACGGTCTGGACGCGGGCGTTTTTCCCACCTTCCGCCCGGACAAAGCGCTGGCCGTGCACCTGCCCAAGGCCTGGAATATTTGGTGTGACAAACTCAGCGCCGCCAGCGGTGTCGAGGTCAACAGTTACGCCAGCTTGCTATCCGCCCTGGAGAAGCGGCACGATTTCTTCCACAGCGTCGGGGGTCGTCTCTCAGATCACGGCCTGAATCATGCGCACAGTCATTTCGTTTCCGATGCGGAGGCTCAGCGCATCTTTGCAAAAGCGCGTGGTGGTGAGGCGGCATCGCCAGAGGAACAGGACGCTTTCGCCTCCAATATCATGCTTCATGTCGGTCAACTGAACAGCCGCAAAGGTTGGACGATGCAGTTGCACCTTGGCCCCGTGCGGAACAACAACACACGACTAGCCCGTCAAATCGGCGCTGATGTCGGATGCGACAGCATCGGTGACTACCCACAAGCTGAGTCTCTCAGCCGATTCCTCGATCGATTGGACACAGAGAACTGCCTTCCGCGCACGATCCTCTACAACGTGAATCCCGCCGACAATTATGTCTTCGGCACAATGGCTGGAAACTTCGCCGACGGCAGCATCGCAGGAAAAGTGCAGTTTGGCAGTGGCTGGTGGTTTGTGGACCAAAAAGAAGGCATGGAGTGGCAGATCAATGCCCTTTCGAATTTGGGTCTGCTCTCTCGCTTCGTCGGCATGCTGACGGACAGCCGCAGCTTCATGTCCTTCCCCCGCCACGAGTACTTCCGCCGCACGCTTTGTAACCTGATCGGGCGAGACCTCGAGTCCGGTGAAGTTCCCGCAGACTACGACCTCGTCGGCAGCATGGTGCGCAATATTTGCTTCCAAAACGCACAAACCTTTTTGCGGTTAGGTTAGTGACTCTAAAAGTCACCTCCCAAAGCGAGATGAAGGTCAGCGCGATTCCGCAGACGTTGAGCCCGGACTTGGATCAATGAATTGTTGGAGTCGAAGACACGCTGCTGGGCATCCAGCAGTGTGAGCACGTCTGAGAGACCGCGCTCATACTGACCCAGCGCCAGTTTCACCGCGGTTTCAGCCTCTGCCGCCGCACGCACCAGCGCGGACTCCTGCTCGCTCAAAAAAGTCTCGGCTGCCAAAGCCGTCTCAACCTCACGGAAAGCCACCAATGCATCCGCCGCATATTGCTCCAGCGCCTGGCCATAACGCGCGCGGGCCGCTTCGGCTGTGCCGAGGATACGCCCCCCTTGGAAAATGTTTTGAGCCACCGCACCCGCGACAGCCCAAACAACGGATTCAGGGGTCAATAACTGAGCTAGCTCCTGCGTGCTGTAGCCAGTGTTTCCCGTGATGCGAAAGCTCGGCAGAAAGGCTTTTCTGGCAGCACTCGTGTCCTTCAGCGCGGACTCCAACCTCCGTTCTGCGGCGATCAAATCAGGCCGCCGAAGAAGCATTTCTGATGGCAAGCCAGCCGGCACTCTGCGTCGCGCCGTCGGGAGTTCGCCCAAGCCACTCTCTTTACCCGCCGGGTAGGAACCGAGCAGCGTTTCCAAACTCCGTCTCCCCGCATCAGCCTCACGCCGACGTGCGGCCAGAGTGGACTCTGCCCGCGCTAAGTCCGCTCGGCTGAGGCTGACATCAAGGGCCGAGCGGTCGGCATCCAGTCCGCGATCCAGTTGCTTCTCCAACACTCCCAGATGCAAGGTGCGTCTTCTCACGTTCTCATTCGCGATCCCAATCTGTGACTCCGCTTCAGCAAGCGTCACGGCGGCCTTCACGGTATTGGCCGCGAGGGAAAGCCGCGCTGCGTGCAACTCCGCCTCCCGAGCTTGAGCCGTGGCTACGACGGCACCTTTCTCATCCCGCAACCGACCCCAAAAGTCCATTTCCCAAGCGATGTCGGCCGTGAGTAAGAATCGATTATCACGCGTTCCCAATCCCACAAACCGCTGTCCACTGGCCCGTTGATTCCGACTCGCGGAAAAGTCTCCACCCACCTGTGGTAGCATGGCAGCCCCGGCCACGCGCACCTGCGCCCTAGCCTCCTCGACTCGGGCCGCCGCGACTCGAAGATCCCGATTCCCAGAAATCGCCTGATCCACCAACCGAGAAAGCGCAGGACTCCCAAACTCCGAAAGCCATCCTGTGGCCGCACCTTCTTTCGGAGACCCAGCCACCGACCAGCCTCCGGGAGCAATGTCTCGAACCGATTGCACATCGATCTCCTTCCCCTTCTTCCCCAATGTCGGAAGCACACTGCATCCGCCCAATGCAAGAAGCAGGGGAACTCCGGGAACAATCGAGAAAAGGCGAGACATCACAAGGGATTCAACTTTCATTTCCCCTTGAGAATCACCCAACCGACGATGATCAGAATCGGAAGCAAAATAGGAATCGAAAACTTAAACAGGTAGCCCAGGAAAGTGGGCGTCTTGACCTTTGCTTTTTCAGCGATGGCTTTCACCATGAAGTTGGGTCCGTTTCCGATATAGCTACCCGCCCCAAAAAAGACCGCACCCATAGAAACTGCCATTACGTGCAGCGGATGCTCCATTACAAAACGCAGGACATCGACTTTGCTTCCCACATCGAGGTGTTGCTGCCCCATTTGCGCGGCCAAGAAGGCGAGATAAGTCGGTGCATTATCCAGGAAGGCTGAGAGTGCTCCGCTCGCGAAATAATACTGGATCGGACTGGTCAAATTCAGCGCCTCTCCGCCTCCGAGGATCTGTAGTGCAGGAACCATGGTCAAAAAGATGCCGACAAAAAGATAACCCACTTCTTTGACCGGATGAAAGTTAAAATCATTGGCCTCATGCACAGCTTTCGGCGTCAAAAAATACGAGGCCACCGCCGCTGCCACCATCAGCGCTGCAGAAGCCGTGATCAGGCCACCCAGGCTCCATTCCTGAGGAATAAACACAGCAACCAAGACCAGACCGAGAAAGAATAGATTTTGCAGTCCGCCGAAACTCCAGGACTCGTGCCCTGTCTCCTTGTCTCGCACGGGTTTGGGTGCCTTTCTGAAGTTAAGCGTATCGATCACAAAGAACGTTCCGAGCAACAAACCCAGCGCCAGCAGCCAAGCAGGCCAGCAATGCTCAAGCACCCACATGAAAGGCACCCCCCTCAAAAAGCCGATGAACAAGGGCGGGTCACCAATGGGCGTCAGACAGCCACCGACATTGCTCACCACGAAGATGAAAAAGACCACATGATGCGCGGTGATGCGATACTTGTTGGACCGAATCCATGGGCGCACCAATAGCATCGATGCCCCCGTCGTCCCGATGAGATTGGCCAACACGGCCCCGACCGCGAGAAAGAGCGTATTGGCCAGGGGTGTGGCCTCACCTTTCACCGTGATCTTGATCCCTCCTGAGATCACAAAAAGAGACCCCACCAGTGCCATAAAGCTGATGTACTCAGAAGCCACATGCCACAGCGCATGAGTGTCATGCAAAACGAATCCGTAATAGCACGCCGTGATCATCCCCAGGCCCACCGCCACTTTCGGATAATGATGCTCCCAAAAATGCGCGGCAAAAAGAGGCATCAATGCAATGCAAAGCAGCAAGATCACAAACGGCGCTATCAGCCAGGCCGGCGGCCCCACTTGGGCATGTTCAGCTGTTGCGGTTGCGACGGATGATAGAGGGAGAAGCGATGAAACAGACATGCGAGCGAGGGACCGTCACTCCATCGCAGATGCCCCAAAAGTCAACATCCATACCCTAGGAAAGTGGCACAGGTTTCCACTTGATGCTGCATCCCGTGCTAGGCAGTTGCGGAGAAAGCGGAGGAAGACCTAGAATGACAGCGTCCGCTGCACGTCGCAGATCACGCCCGGTCACAGGCTTGCCGTTTCGCGGCCTCGAATCATCAAACTGTCCGCAATACGTCAACTTCAGCTTTTCATCAAAAACATAAAAGTCAGGCGTGCACGCCGCATCATACTTTTTCGCCACGCTCTGATCTTCATCCAGCAAGTAAGGAAACGTCCAACCATTCGCCCTCGCAAACTCAACCATCTTCTCCGGCCCATCCTGCGGATAGCGCTCGATGTCGTTGGAATTGATCGCCACAAATCCCAAACCCAGCTTCCCCAACACGCTCGCCGTCACACCGATCTCCCGGGCCAGATGAACCACAAAGGGACAATGATTGCACACAAAGGCAACGACGAGTCCCTTCTCGCCTCGCACATCAGCCGAAGTCAGTGTCCTCCCATCGAAATCAGTCAAAGAAAACTCCGGTGCGGATGAACCGAGAGGTAGCGTGCGGGTCGAAGGAACTTCTGCCATAGTGAATCGAATTGGGGTGACGGAGATACGTCTCAAAGCCAGCTCTCGCAAAAATTTTCCAAGAAACCCAAAGCCCCTCCGTCATGCACTCCGAACACCGAATGTCAGACGCAGACCGCATCTTCCTCGACGCCCTTGAGCGCTACGAACGGCCCCTCATCCGTTTTGCGCAGAACTACACCCGAGAGTTGGAGGACGCGCGAGATGTCGTGCAGGACGTGTTTCTCAGACTCAGCCAAAACATCGACACCCTGGATCATTCACGCCTCGCCGCCTGGCTCTTCACCACCTGCAAGAACCGAGCGCTCGACTACCACCGCAAATATCACCGCCTCATCGCCATGGACACTGAAATCCTAGACCTCGAAGCAGACCCAAATACGGGCCCCGGTGAAAACATGGAAGCCCGTGAGACCACGGCCATGCTCCACCGCATGATCAATGAACTGCCGGCGAAACAACGACAAGCCGTGTGGCTGAAATTTGTCATCGATCTCAACTACCAGGAGATCAGCCAGATCATGGAGACCAGCATCGGCAACGTCGGCTACCTCATCCATCACGGAGTGGTCGGCATGAGGACCAAGTGGAAAACCCTCGAACCCGTCTAGTCCGCCCTTTTTGACTTAACCCCTTTATATTCGCATCCTATGAACCCTTCCAACGATCCCTCCCTCACCGCATGGGCGCTTGATCAAATGAGCGCTGAAGAGCGGGCCACCTACGAGTCTACACTCAATCAAGAGCCCGACCTCAAAGCCACCGCAGATGAGTTCAAAGACTTCTGTGAGTTCATCTCTACTCATGTGAGAGATCAAAAATCCGCACTCACCCTCGAACAACGACAAAAGCTCATGGGACCCGTGAACACCAAATCCGAGAGCCTCGGCCCAGAAACGATAGCCGCTGGGTCAAAACCCGCACCCCAGTCTTGGTGGAAAACCCCTGCATGGATCCTTCCCCTCAGCGCAGCCGCCGCGCTCGTTGTACTCGCAGCCCAATTTTGGAATCCCCAAAACACGACACCCCAACTCGTCGCAGCCGCACCAACCACCGATTCCTTTTCAGAAGTCGCCCCGCCGCCTCCAGCAGCACCCGTCCCCACGACACTGCCCATCGCCATCTCACAGCCCACAGCTGAATCGAAGATTCAACAGTTGGCCTCGACTGACTCTTGGAAACCTCTTCTCGATGATCGCTCAGGTTTAGAAAAACCCGCTATTCGAGGCCAAAAGTTGGATTCCCTTACATTGAGCGGAACTTTCGCAAAGAACCAAGATAACGTCGCTCTCGGCAGTGGCGGAACTATTTCACCAGACAACAGCACGGAGATGGGTGCTTCCCGTTCGCTTCAAGCCGAAAGGAAGACATCGGATGGCCCAGAAATGCTGGCATACACCCCGGACACAAAGCGTGGCATGGCACTCATTCCACCTGCACCCGTTGCGATCGACGCCCCCACTTTCACAAGAGGAGTAATGATCGATATAGGTGCCTCAGCAACGGCAACAGGGACAACCGCAGTCTCCGCCTCGGCACCCGCTAGTCGACAATTGAAGACAGCAGATGACCATCGAAGCAAACGTGATTTCTCAGACCGCAGGCAGTCACCGGCTGGCCCCATCCACACTCCATCAAAAGAAGCCTCTCGCGAGACCTACGCACCTATCACCGAAAATCCCCTGACCCAAGCCACCCAACAACCGCTGTCCACTTTCTCCATCGACGTAGACACCGCCGCCTATGCCAATGTACGCCGCTTCTTGAACTCGGGCTCAGCCCCTCCCGTTGACGCGGTGCGCATTGAAGAGCTCATCAATTACTTCCCCTACGATTACGAGTTCCCACAGCGCGGAGAAGCACCCTTCACCGTTGCGGCAGCCGTCGCTGAAGCACCCTGGCAGCCCACCCACCGCCTCGCACGCATCGCTATCAAAGCCCGCGATGTTGGGATGGACCGCCGGCAAAGTAATTTTGTCTTCCTCGTCGATGTCTCCGGATCCATGGACGAGCCCAATAAGCTCCCCCTCGTGCAGCAAAGCCTGAGCCTTCTCACGGATCAATTGACCGCCGAAGACCGCGTTGCCATCGTCGTTTACGCTGGAAACAGCGGCCTCGCCCTGTCCTCGACTTCGGGAGATCAAAAAGACGTTATCCGCGAAGCCATCCGACAAATGAAGTCCGGCGGCTCCACGCATGGCAGCGCCGGCATTCGTCAGGCCTATGAAGAGGCGCAAAAGAACTTCATCAAGGAAGGCGTGAATCGCGTCATCCTCTGCACCGATGGCGATTTCAATGTCGGCACCACCAGCCCGGAAGAATTGGAAAAACTCATCACCGAAAAAGCCAAGGGCGGCGTTTTCCTCAGCGTGCTCGGTTACGGCACCGGCAACACCCAGGACCGCACCATGGAAACCCTCGCCGACAAAGGAAACGGCAACTATGCCTACATCGACAGCCTCAGCGAAGCGCGCAAAGTGCTCGTCGATCAAATGCGCGGCACGCTCATCACCGTCGCCAAGGACGTGAAGATCCAGGTCGAGTTCAATCCTGCGATCGTCCAGTCCTACCGCCTCATCGGTTACGAGAACCGACTCCTTGCGAAAGAGGACTTCAACAACGATGCCAAAGACGCCGGTGAAATCGGTGCCGGACACACCGTCACTGCCCTCTACGAGATCGTCCCCGTCGGCATCACCCATCCAGATGGCAGACCCCTCGTTGATCCGCTTAAATACCAGAGCGCAGCCACCGCCGCGCCCTCCGATGCCGCCAAGTCAGGCGAGATGATGACCGTCAAACTCCGCTACAAAAAACCCGAGGGTGAAAAGAGTGATCTCCTCGAGTTCCCCGTGCGCGATGAAAACAAAAACCTCCGAGACAGCGAACCCGAATTCCGCTTCGCCACCGCCGTCGCCAGCTTCGGCCTCCTTTTGCGCAACTCCAGCTACCGGGGCGATCTCACCTGGGAGCAAGTCCGCCAGCTCGCTCTCGGAGCCAAAGGCCAAGACACCAAAGGCTACCGCGGAGAGTTCATCCAACTCATCGACAAAGCCCGCGGCATCCTCGGTGAAGGCAGACCCTAATCACGACCAAAACAGGAGTTTCCCAAAACTCAAAATGACTCATTTCCGCCTCAGCACTCTCACCCGATGAGCTTCGCTGTCTCCGATGAAAACAGCGCCATCCGAATCAATGAAAACACCGTGCGGCCGTGCCATTTGGCATTTCAGAGGGTCGCCATCTTGACCATCGCCTTTCTCGCCAGTGCCAGAAATGAGTTCCAGTTTTCCCGTCTTTGCATCCACCATGCGGATCGAGTGACTCTCACAGTCGGCCAGCCAGACGTTACCCTCGGCATCAAGCGCGATCCCTTTGGGTCCCGATAGTGTGGCGTCTTTGGCAGGACCGCCATTTCCAGTGAAGCCCTTCGCTCCCGTGCCTGCAATGAGATGAATCGTCGAGGTCTTCAGATCGAATTTCAGAACCTGATTACCCTCACGAGTCGCCAGCCAAAGGTTTCCAGATTGATCGACATCGAGGGACCGTGGTCCTTTCAGAGGTGTGCCCTGAATCGGCGCGCCATCAGGTGTCGCACCCGGTTTCCCCGTGCCTGCAAATGTCTCGATTTTTCCGGAGGTTAGGTTCACACGGCGGATGACATTGTTCCCGATGTCACAAATGTAGAGATCACCCTCCGGACCCAATTGGATGCTGTGGGGCTGCTTGAGCTGCGCTTGATTAGCTGGACCTCCATCTCCGGAGTATCCGGGCTGCCCCGTGCCAGCCAGTGTCGTGATCACCCCCGTTTTGCCATCGACACGACGAATGGCATGGTTGGTCATGTCAGCGATGTAGTAGTTCCCGTCTTTATCAAAGCGGATCTCATGAGGCAGATTGAAGCTGGCCTCGAGGGCGGGACCCCCATCGCCGCTGTAACCTTTCTTCCCATTGCCAGCCATCGTTTGGATCGTGCCGTCGGCATTCACCTTCCGAATTCTCTGCCCCGTGTATTCACAAAACCAAAGCGCGCCATCAGGACCGCGCACGAGGCCAAAAGGATTGTCAATCTGGGCAGAAGTCGCCTGACCACCATCCCCGGAAAAACCTTGCTTCCCGGTGCCCGCAAAGGTGGAGATGGTCCATTCAGCAGCGGAGGCTGAGGCCGTGAGGACGACGAGTGTAAAAAAGGTGAGTGTTTTCATGGCTGGGGTATGATCAAGTCGGTTGGGAATTCAAATTGGACACAAGATTCGATTCCGTGTCCATCAAAGAAACCGACGCCGGATGATCCACTCGGTTGCGAGCAGTCCAAGAATCAGAAGAAAAACCCACGGCGTGTGCCAAAGGGGATTCGAGACCGTTTCTTGGATCGGCACATCGAGAGCGGCCAACAGTGATGGCAAGCGACTCACGTCATCCAATTCAATAAGCTGCCCACCCGTATCAGAGGCGATCCGCTGGAGGAACTCGCGATTCGGCTTCAAAGTGCGAAACTCCTCGGCCACAGGCTCATAAACCCAACCTGTTTCTCGCTCGCCTATTACGCCACCTTTGCCGTCTTTGACGTCGACCTTTGCGCGGTAGGCACCATCCATCCGGGGAAAATAATCCACCTCAAAAACACCGGGCTCAGTCGGACTTGGCTCCAAGAAAAGTTCAACGGAGGTTTGATTCGGCTGCTGGATCTTCAATTTGATCGTTGCATCATCCACCGCCCGGAAGGCACCGTCCTTCACCCGCACCTGAAGCCGCACCCGCTCCTGTCCATTGACTGATTCCCGAGATTGCTCCAGCACCAATCGATCCGGCACATCGACGACAAGCCAGCGCATCATTTGCCTCCACGCCTTCTCCATGTCGGCGCGCTTTTCAGGACTCTCCATTCCCCACCTCCATTGATCACCGATCATCAACGCACCCACCCTGCCCTCACCAAATCGCTGCACCACCAACGCAGGGTGTGGTTTTTGATCCACGTCATAGGCCGTCGCCAAGACACTAGCACCCGGCTTGATGGAGAGAGCGGGATTCAATGCAAAGAATGGCGGCATCTCTGAGAGTCGCGTCTCGTCGTCTTCCTGTCGCACTCGGAGGCGTGTCCATGGCTCCAGCCAACCCTCTTTGGTAAGATCTAGCCGCACATTTTGAACAAATCCCCCATCACCCGCGCGGTCGAGGTAAACAGGCAGCATCCGACCGATAGGCGTGTGATCATAGCCTCCGCCCCGGAAACTTTCCTGCCCACCCAACATCAAAACGGCACCTCCGCGCTGGGAAACAAACCGCTCGATGAGATTCATCTGTTCCGTCGTAAAGGCTGCGGCTTCAAGATCGTCAATGATGATGGCTCGATATTCCCCGAACAGATTTTCCTCGGTCTTGGGAAAGCCATCCGAAAGCTCCCGTTTGTCCCTTGTGCCGAGGCGAATCCAAACAGGCTGATCATAGCGTTGAGCTTCATCTCCGCCCTCAGCTTTGAAGCCACGAAAGAGTGGATTCGAAGTCTCACCCGCCCGTCCCCTCCATTCAAATTTCGGCTCACTTTTGGCAATGCGGATCAAACTCGGCAACTGAATGTCCGCATCCCCCGCTAAGGCGCGGCGCATGAACTTGTATTCCCAATTGGGCCGACCCGAGACATACAAAACTCGGTAGGGACCCGATCCCCGGTCCACCGAGATCGTCCGCTGATTGTTCTCCATATTGGCTTCGACCGAGAGCTTCCTCCATTCATCCGCTGCCAGCTTTTTCTCCAACCCCGACTCCATCACCATCAGTCGATAAAAAGCCAACCCCTGTTTCACATGTGCCACTCGGGCGCGAAAAACGTGATCAGAATCGGCACGCTCAAAGCGATGCTTCTCCATGCCAACGACCTTACCCGCCTCATCCAAAACCACGAGCACTGCCTCCTTTTGCTCGAATCCATATGCCTTCACTTTGGCACTCAGTGTGACCGGCGATTCCTCGAAGGAACTCTGCTCAGAGCGCACTTCATCAACGGAAAGATCCCGCCGCACGGGCCCCTTCCCGATGACCACGGGAAACACCGGAGCGAGGTTGGATCGTACTTTTTCCCAATTCGCCGCATCGGGCGTGACTCCATCGGTGAAGACAACGACCGCCGCCGTTGCGCGACCACCCGAACGATCTCCCATCGATTTCAAAGCGGAGACGAGAGCCGAACCTCGACCATCAAATTTCAATCCCGAGAAGTCTTTGACGCTCTTAAGTCGATCATCAAACACCATCGACTTCACCCGAAACAATTCATCCATTTCATCCTTCCATCTTCCAGAGAGAGCCTCTTTCATCGCACTGCCCCTTGCAGCCTCCCCCGTTTTTTCAGCCACGGTCATTCGCGCGCCGTTGTCGGCTGCGATGACGACCTCGTTGGCTCCCTTCCGCGGTAAAATCCTAGTCCATTGAGGATCGAGCAGCATCAGCGCGAGAAGACTTAACGCGCTGAATTTACACACCATCGCTAAGATCCTTTTAGCACCCCGCAATGGACTCTGTCGATAGCTCAGCCAGACAAGAAAAAGCGCACCGACCAGGCAAAAAATCACCAACGATGAGCGCTCCGGCTGATTGAGAGAAAAGGAGTCCATTGAGTGACCTGCGATTATTTACCTTCCCCCAATTCCTGATAATACTTCCGGACCAAGTCCCTGTATTGCTGCGGCACGGGATCCCGATCCACGGGGGCAAGAGAGTCACCGCCCTCGCGCTTGGCCAATTCCTCAGCCACTCGATCTCTCAGCTCCACGAGCGGATTCGTGATTCTGGCCTGCACGTGCCCAGCCTGAGGGGTTTCACCCCCTCGCTGGGCATCCATCCGCAAGGAACGTACATTGTCGAGCACCCGGGCAGCTTCGTTTCGAAGTTCCGGCTGATTCAAAAGCTCTTCCACATTACGAAGTCGATCCGTCCATTGCTGATAACCCTTGCCCGTGAGGGCGGATTCATCCTCCGATTGCCCGGGCGCATCAAAAAAAAGCCCCCCCTCTCCACCGCCACCTCCGGAAGCATTTCGCTGACCTACCTGCTGACCCGGCTTTCCTCCCTGCTGTGGCGTGCCAGCAGCTTGCTGCCTTTGGCCTTGTTTCGACTGTCCGGAGTCTTTACCTAGCTGCTTCCCTTGCCCTTCACCCACTGCGGCTGTTGGGGCTTCTTTGCCTTCCGCCTTACCCTTTCCCTGTCCTTTCGAATTCGCCTCGGGTGAATCCTTTGCCAGCTTGCCCTCTTCACCGGGTTTACCCTCATCGCTGGGTTTACCCTCTTCACCCGGTTTGTCGCCCGGCTTGCCAGCCTTCACTGTCTGATCCGATTTTTCCTCCGGCTGGGCTTTGGAGTCGCCCGGGCCTGACTTCGCTGGTTTACCAGATTCAGCAGGCTCAACCACAGCTTCGGGCTTCATCTCGTTGATCAGCGCGTCGAGTTCTGCTCTCGCCATTCTCAAAGCATCGCTCTCACTTCCGAGGACGCTTTCGGCCGCTTTATCAACGCCCTTTTGCAGTTCTTCTACCGCTTTTGTCGCCTTGCGTTCGGCATCCTGCGCCAGCGATCGCTCTCCCATTCGTGCATACTGTCGGGTTTCGTCCAGATTCTCCTCCAACCCACCGGTGTGAGCCTTACGCACCGCATCATAAAGCTTTTGAGACAACAAGGGCTCAGCGCCTTCGGCCTGCTCACTGACACGCTTCATTTCTTCCATCAGCTTATCGACGCGCTCTCCTTGTTCCTCCAATTTCCTCGCAGTCTCCGATCCGTTCAACACACGCTCCAGAGAGTTTGATGCGTCACCTGGGATGTCGTTGCTCTTCTGATTCTCCAGCGTCTCGGCAATCTTCTTTTGCTCAGCTGCTGCCTCCGCCGCCTGCTGCTTCATTTGTTTCATCTCATCACTGAACCGTCGAGAAGTCTTCTTCCGAAAATCATCCTGCATCTTTTCCAGTTCACGCTGGGCTCGCGTGGCGGAATTGGCTGCTTGGGCAAGTTGATCCTCCTTTAACTTTTCAGCTGCATCGAGAACCTGCTCTCGGGTCTTTTCCAATTCCTCTTTCGCCTCAGCTAGAGTCGATTGATTTTCGGAGTTCTCCATCTTCTCCTTCAAATCGTCCACATCCCGCAGCAATTGCTCCTGCTCTTCTTGGAGACGTTTGAGTTGATCGGCCAACTCCTGCTTCTCGTCCTCAGACTTTGCTTTTTCGATCTGCTTTTCCAATTCCTTCATCTTCTCCGCCAGAGCTTCCTGGCGTCGAGCGAGTTCTTTGAGCCGGTTTAAGACCATCAGGTTCTCCTGCTGTTCGGCCGTTTGTTCCGGGGTCGCTTGTTTCTCCTCCTCGTAGCGCTGTTCTTGCTGCTTGAGCTCCAGATTCATGAGCTGCTGCTCGTTCTTTTGCTGACCCGCGCCTTTCTGAGGTTTCCCCTGACGCATCACCTGATGCTCCCGGCTTGCTGTGCGGTAGAGCCACTCGAGGGCTGATTGCTCAAAGGACAATGCTTGAGTCAGCGGACCACGCTTCTTTTCCTCGATCACTTGCTCCAGTGGCGTCAGTGCATCCTTCATGCTTTTCCAAGCTTCCGTGAGCGCCGTCTTGATCTCGGCATCCTCAGCCTTCTCCATGGCCTCCTTAACCTGATTCAGAGCGATCTCTTGAGACTGACGCACCACATCGACATCTACCACTGCCTCTTCGATCGGTCTTCCTGCCTGCGTGTCACGCACCAGCTTCCAGCTCGCATTCACCACCTGTTTTTGAAGATCAATGAGTTTGTCTGACTCACCTTTCTTCGGCGGACCGGGCTCACTGGGTGGAGCTTCCGCCTCACGAAAGATGTCCTCGAAATGCCGCACATCGGCAAAGAACATGTCACTCATGGCCCGTCTGACCTCTCCTTTGGGACCGTTGTCCTCAGCCCAAAAATAATAGGACACCAACTGCCGAGGTTCCGCCGATTCGATCTCCAGGTCATAGAGCGCTTTGAGCTCGTGTTTCTTCACGGCTTCCAGAGGCTTTGTGCTGAGCATGATCTCCCTGCTTTTCCCGGCGAGGCTGAACACCGCCCCTGAACGCATCACCCCCAAATCATCCGACACCTTTGCCTCGACAGGCATTTCCTGAATCGATGACACCTGCACATCCTTTTTTGGAAAAACGACTTCAATCTTCGCCAACTGATTGGACTGCACGTTCACGGTGATCCACGGCGGTTGTTTGTTGCTCCGGTCTTTTTCATCCACCAGGTGAAGACGGTAGCGTTGCGATTTCTCGGGCTTCATTGCCCCTTCCAAAATCGTCGGATCATCCCGATTAGCCTTGAGCGGAATGAGGGTCTTGTCTTCGCCGAACAACTCCGCCTCAGCGATCGGCTTGTTCACCTTGAATTGAAACGCCACCTCCGAGCCCTCCAGAACGGAGACCTTAAGTGTGTTTCGAATCTCTTTCACGGGCTGCCCCGAGTAGGCAGGAGGAGTGATCTTCACATCAGCTCTCTCGAGAGCCGGAAGGACATAAGTGGTGATGTGATAGTTATCCGATTTTCCATCGCCGTGCTCGATGCGATACTGGCTGTCACGCTCAATGCGGGTGATCATCCCGCCGAAGACCTTTTGATCAACGGTCAACCGCATTGGAAACCGCCGATCCTCACCTGTCGCATCCGTCACCACTAACGTGGCATTTTCAGGAACATCTTGAGCAAACTTTGCCTCAACGATGAGTCGCGACCCCTTTTCCACCTCCGCATCTCCCGGCGTCACGGATAGCTCGAAGGACTTCACTTTTTCCTTTTCAACAACAGCCCGCGCCTCGTCTGCGATCACATTGTGATCACTTTTAGGACGAAGGAGCGAATTGGCTCCGGCAAAAACGAATGCCAGGAGAGAGAAGCCCAAAAGCACCTTGGCCCGCCGGGCCTGACTCGCAGTAAGTTCATCCGCCCAAGCATGTCTCACTGCCGCACGGGTGGCCTCGCCGAGCACCTGCTCTTGAAGATAAGTCAAGCCTTCAGAACCTGGCTCCACTGCGATCGCGGTCCGAATGAGTGAATCCAACTCTGGATGCTTCTGTTCAATAGACCGCGCGATCTGCACCAGGTTGGGCTCATCTTTTCCGGCCCACGCATAGACCAACAGGGCACCTGCCACCAGAATCCCCAGCATGAGCAAGGCTGAGACTTGCACGCCCAACAACCAACAAATCAAGAGCAGCAGCGCACAAACAATCAGCAAAATAGCAGTCGCTGCGTTCAACCTGACTTCACGTCGCGCCGCAGTGATCTCCCGCAGTTTTCGTTCAAGGATAGGATGAATCATAAGGGCATTAAGCATTTACGGTTTCTACTCGGAGCTTTCGACCTGCCAGCCAAGTCTCCCAAGCAAGGACCCCCAGCAGAATGAGCAGCACCCAAAACCACGCCTTCTGTCGTGCTTCATTCTCCTGATTGTCCCGGCTTTTCTGATCGGCGGCATTCACGGCATGTCGACTCTCCACCGATTTCAAAGCAAGTTTCACACCCGCCTCGCTCAGCTTTTGCGGCTCCATCGGATGAATGCGCCCCTCTTCAGGCGCAAGATTCACTGACACAACTCGTGATTCGGCCCCTTGACGGATCTGATAGAAGCCAGGCGTGTCCGGGCGAAACTTCTCCTGCGGACGCTCAACGATAATCCCGTCAGGTTTTTTGATCGAATCCATGGAGCCAGATAACGCCACCTCATCTCCAACGGTCAAGGCGCGCGACTCCTCATGCGAGAAACCCGCGGCTTCCAACCAACCAAAAAGCAAAGGCACAAACTTAGTCGAAAGGGCCAATTGACTGTCGAAAGGATGCCAACCGGAAGCCATCAGAATCAGGTGCCCCTTCCCCACGGGCCAGAGAAGCAGCGCGGGGTCCCCACTGTCAAAACGAGCAAGCACCTCAGGCTTGCGAGCCTCATCGTTACCCCAACTCACTTGGCGATGATGCCAAAATCGAATTTTGGTGAAGTCCCGAAGCCGAGCATCCGCAAAGGGACTCAATAAAGGATGCTGCGCATCGACCTCACCCAGCATGGCGTATTCGTCCACCGCGGCTTCAGCAATGACAAGTGAACCCGCCCCTACCATTTCCTGAATCAACTTGGCATCACACCCTTTGGATGCGACAACGACACCGAGGCCACCTTCTTGAATCCACTTTTTCAAAACCGGAACTTCATCGGGCATCAAGGACTCACTCTGCATCAGTGCCAGACTGGCACCCACCCAATCACCACCCGGCTCCAAAAGGGGCATCAACGATGCAGTCGGCTGCAAGGCGCGCTTCAGGTAAAACAACGGAGTGGAAGCTTCTGTAGCTGCGACGTTTTCAGGTCCGCGATAAACGACACGCACTTTCCGAGGTTGCGGTGGAGCGACAAAAATGCGGTTATCAAAATCCCATTTGTCTCCTTTCAGAACAAGAACGTCACCGCCGGGTTGCCCCGGTGCGGGCGGAGTTCGAAGCACACGGCTCGCTCCTGAAGGCAGGTATTCTTCGCCGGGATCGCCCGCACTCTTCTCCCAGTGCAGAGAGAACTTATCCAATCCCGAATCTCTCACATGACTCACACGGACTCGCACACCTCCATCTGGTTTTGTTGAAGTGCTTTTTCCTGGCACTCCCTCCACCTCTGCTTCAGCGGCGGCGAGACTTAGCGTTAAGTTATCGGTATCTGGGGTTACGACTTGAACCAACTCCACTTCAACCTCATCCGGCCAGGCATAACCCCGAAGTGCATCCATGTTGGCTCCCTCTTGAAGATCACTGATCAGGACAATCCGCCGCGGTGCGGAACTGCGGCTTAGGCTTTCGCTTGATGCAAAGGCACCCGCCGCCTCCACAAGCGCCCGACCAAGATCGGTTGCTGCCCAACCCGCCATTTCGCCTTTTAAGATCGCGCTGAGTTGGGCTTTGCGTGAAGCGGATTCTTTCTCGTCGCGGTCAAAACTCCATAGCGTCCGCACCTCGCGATCAAAGCGCATCAAGGCAAACTTGTCTTTGGTTGCAGCAGCGCCGATTCGTTTTTCGACGACTTCAATCGCTTGCTGCCATAAATTGCCACGGCGCATGGATGCACTGCCATCCACCAGCAGAAGCACAGCCTCACCCGAGTCACTCGACAGGCTCTCTTGACTCCGCGGCAGGAACGGACGCGAGAACATGAGAGCGAGGAGAATCAAGGCAAGGCAGCGGAGTGCTAAAAGCAGCAATCGCTCGAGTTTACTCCTCTGCGTCAGCAACTGCGGGGAGCGCTCCAAAAACATCAGGGAACTAAAGACCACCTTATCCTTTGGTTCCCGTCGACGCAGATGGAGCAGGATCGGAAGCGCAATGGCACCCGCACCGAGCAGATAAAGCGGGAAGAGCCAAGTCATGCGCCAGAGGATAATGAAATACCAGCCGAAGAAGCTACCCGTCGAGTCGCGCCTCCTTTGCGATGATTCCGCACCGAGAGAAAATCAAAGAGTGCCTGCTCCAGAGGCGTGTCGGTGGGTAGCCACTGATACTCGACCCCGTGGCGCTCGCAGGAGCTTTGGGCTGCGTCGCGATGGGCATTAAATTTTTTAAGGTATCCATCCCGAGCCTCGTCAGGATTCACAAACCACGCATCGCCACTTTCCATGTCCTGAAACTGCGCGGCGCGATCAAATTTGAAATCAATCTCCGCACGGTCCATCATCTGGAAAAGAACAACATCATGCCCCATCGCGCCGAGCCAACCCAACTGCAGGTCCAACAGCTCGAGGGGAGCCAGCAGATCGGAAATGAAGACGATCAATCCGCGCTTCGTCAGCAGGTCGGCAAGCTGCCTCACCGGAACCTCGAGGGAAGTGCCGCCAGACACCGCAGGCTTCTCCAACTCGGTCAACAGCCTCCGAAGATGACCTGGCCGATTCCGCGCAGGGATGTGCTCTTCGAGTTTTTCACCAAAAGTCGTCAGCCCAACTGCGTCCCCTTGCTTCATCAGAAAACAAGCGAGCGTCGCGGCCAGGGTCGAGGCATACTCAGACTTGGTGTAGCCGGAGGGCCCAAACTGCATCGATCGGCTGTGATCGATCACCAACTGACATCTCAGATTCGTTTCATCCTCAAACTTTTTTATGTAAGTCCGGTCACTCCGAGCCAGCACCTTCCAATCAATGTGCCGCGGATCATCCCCCTTCACGTAAGCTCGATACTCACTGAACTCCACTGAGAATCCGTGGTAGGGACTTCGATGCATCCCTTTCCACATCCCCTCCACCACAACCCGTGCACGTAACTCCAGCGATTTAATTCGCATCAGAGCGGCGGGATGGAGAAAAGAAGACATGCTTTTCGGTCCTACGATTTCACGTGCTCGATGAGTTTCTCGATCACCTTGTCCACACTGATCCCCTCAGCCTCGGCCCTGTAGTTCACGAGGATGCGGTGGCGCAGCACGGGCCTCGCCATGGCTCGAATGTCATCAAACGTCACGTGCGCCCGACCAGCAAGGAGCGCTCTGGTTTTTGCACCGAGAACGAGGCACTGACTCGCCCGCGTTCCGGCACCCCAGTTCACCCACTCATTGATGAAACTTGGGACACCCGCGCGACCCGGTCTGGATGCCGCAGAGAGTCGCACAGCAAAACGCGCAACGTCTTCGGCAATGGGCACCCGGCGAACCACGTCTTGGAATAATTTCAATTGCTCGCCATCAAACAATTGCTCCACGGGATCAGAACCTCGAGACGTCGTGCGGGTGACCACTTTGACTTCGTCGTCCTCACTCAAATAGTCGATCACGATGTTGAGCATGAAACGGTCGAGTTGAGCCTCAGGCAGCGGATAAGTGCCCTCCATCTCAATCGGATTCTGCGTAGCGAGCACGAAAAATGGCTCCTCAAGCCTCAGGCTGTGGCCTGCAACTGTGACTTGATGCTCCTGCATCGCCTCGAGCAGAGCAGCCTGCGTCTTGGGCGGCGTGCGATTGATTTCATCTGCCAGGATCATGTTCGCGAAGATGGGACCTTTGTTAAAAACCAACTCTCGGCCATTCTCCGTCTCCTCCAGAATCTCCGTGCCCGTGATGTCAGAGGGCATGAGATCCGGTGTGAACTGAATGCGGTGGAACGACAAACTGAAGACCTGAGCTACCGTTTTAACGAGCAGCGTCTTTGCCAAACCCGGTGCACCCGTGATCAAGCAGTGCCCGCCCGACAGCAATCCGATGAGCATTTCTTCGATGACCTGCTCCTGTCCCACGATCACCTTTCCCACCTCCTGAATGATTCGTTGCTTCGCGCTTCGGAGCTTCTCGACAGTCTCGCGCTCTTGATCAAAACCGAGGGGGGAGGAATCAGGTGTAGGTGCCACGATACCTTAACCTAACCACACCGGCCTTCCTTTCACCAAGAAAGTCATCCGAATGGATTCCCCACGCTTCCGCGCGTGGAACTCAGAGTTAACCGGAGTGCCGCAAACTTGCCCACTTTTCAGGTCAAGCACGCTCCTCTCACTCAGGCTCGTTTCCAACGATGAAAGCTTTCGATTGCCTCGTATTCCGCCATGCCCAGAGCATCGTAATGTCGGGCATTTTGGCGATTGGCCTCAGAGGCGCTTGATTCGAGCGATGAGAGCGCTGCGTAACGTGAGAGCGCTCGTGATTTACGCTCAAGTTGCACAGGGCTCATCGGCACGGCCATGTCGATCTCATGAGGCTCCATGGGTTTTTCTTTACCCCTGTAAAGCCAGAGATTGCACGCACTGGCCCAGTCTTCTCCCTCACAGGCTTTTAGAGCGGCACCGATCAGACGGAAACAGAGCGCAGACACACTGGATGGATCTGCGGCATCACCGGTGGCGTAGATCTGGTGCGGCTTGAAATCTCTGAGTAACTGAGTGACTCCCTTCACGTCCTCATCCGTGACTTGAAAACGGCGGTAACGACCCTTCTCGTAGAAGGGCAGATCGAGAATGACGACCTGCTCTGCGGGAATGCCCAGAGCATGACCGGCATCTCGCAATTCACCTCGCAGAACCAGACCTTTGAGATGCCGAAGCAGCGCAGGGTCCTCGCCAAACTCACCTTTCTCCTCAAGGATCCGCAGCACCTCTCGGGCATACTCAGTCTGACGCCTCCATGCGGAGGGATCATCAGCGTTCGATGCGAGTTCCAGCAGGGTGCTGGCAAATTTGTCTGCCTCAGAATCCGCCACGCGTAGGCTGCCAGAGGTCATGGAGACCAATCGCACTTCATGCCCTTGCTCGACCAACCGATCCAAGGTGCCACCCATACCCACGATGGCATCCTGAGGCTCTGGACTGAAGACCAGTGCACGCTTCGGATAAGGGCGGGCTCTCTCGGGGCGGTAGGTGTCATCCGCATCCGGCTTCCCTCCAGGCCAACCGCTAATGGTGTGCTGCAATTGGTTGAAAATGCGAATGTTCAGCTGATATGCCGGCCCCTGCTCTGAGAGTAGATCCGAGAGGCCGAACTCGTTGTAGTCCTCATCCGTGAGCTTGAGGACAGGACGTTTTGCCTTGAAGGACTGCCAAACAACGGCTCGACGAGTTTCCCGAGGCGTCCAAGACACGGGACCCACTAACCAAGGCAACTTGATTTTCGTGAGCTCGCTGGCGGCGCCTTCGTCGATGAAAAATCTGGCGTCTCCGTGTTCCTGCAAGAACGAGGCGGAAACGGCTTCGGTGACGGCACCTTCGATCGCCCTGGCCACCACCTCGGCCTTGTTTTCACCCCACGCCATGAGCGCCAATTTCCGCGCACGAAGAATCGTCCCCACACCCATGGTGATGGCAAACCGAGGAACATTTTCTTCCCCTCTGAAGTCACTCGCCGCGTCCTGCCGCGTCACTCGGTCCAGCGTGATGCGTCGCGTGAGCGAATCGCGACTTGAACCCGGCTCATTGAAACCAATGTGACCGGTGCGCCCAATGCCCAGAATCTGGAGATCGATGCCTCCAACGGAATCAATCTTGGATTCATAATCGCGGCAGTGACTGAAAACTTGATCACTTGAGACCGTGCCACTCGGGATATTAATGTTTGATGCCGGAATGTCGATATGATCAAAGAGCTGCTCCCGCATGAAGCACGCGTAGCTCTCCGGATGATCGGAGGGCAAACCATAGTATTCATCGAGGTTAAAGGTGATGACCTTGGCAAAACTCAATCCTTCTTCGCGATGCAAGCGAATGAGCTCCCGATAGAACGGCACGGGACTTGATCCCGTAGCAAGACCAAGAACCGCATTTTTTCCGGCCTCATTTTTCGTTCTTATCAAGGCGGCTACTTCGGCCGCCAAGACCGAAGCTGCTTCTCCACTGGATGAAAAGATCAGGGTGGGTACTTTCTCGAAGGTTCCTGCGGCGGAGTGGTTGGACATGATCGCAACAAAGCGAAAACAGCCCGCAAGCAAAACGAAAACTGTCGGAACCCAAAGGAAGTCTTCAAAAACATTCTCCCTGCTCCTTCCTCAGATTCACTTGCCCTGGGCCTCTATCCAAGCTTTCGTCCCTCATCATGAGTGACGCGTCGCCACCGCCTTTTTGGAACCGACTGCTAGTGCCAACGGATTTTTCCGAACTCTCCATGGTTGGGCTTCGGGCTGCGAGCAAATGGCATCGCCAAACCGAGGGGAAAATCATTTTGCTCCATGTGACTGAACCCTCCCACGGAGGACTCCGCATTCAGACGGGCGATCTCCATCATCGCATGGATCAGGAAGCACTGGATTCCCTGCATCGAATTTCAGCTCTTCATTTTCCATCGGCAAAAAACATCACCCACCTTGTCCACTCAGGGAAAGCGGCCGAGACCATCTGCAAAGCAGCCATTGATCATGGGGCGGATGCGATTTTGATCGCGACCCATGGCTTTACCGGCATCAAGCAAGCCGTGCTGGGCAGTGTCACGGAGAAGGTAGTCCGTCAGGCTAAATGCAGTGTTTTGGTGGTGAGGGAGTGACTGCCAGCCATCTCTCCTCAGGGAGCACAAGAGACGCACAACGAATGCGAGTGACAAAGAAGCCGCAACGCTTCATGCTCGCGTTCAGCGAAATCTGATCCCACCCCATGCCCACACCTTTCAAAGATTACTACGCCACTCTCGGTGTCACGCGCGACGCTGACGCCGACGAAATCAAGAGGGCATTTCGCAAACTGGCTCGGCTCTACCACCCCGATACAGCCAAGGACAAAAAAACGGCGGAAGAAAAATTCAAAGAGATCAACGAAGCGAACGAAGTGCTCGGAGATCCCGAAAAGAGGAAGAAGTATGATTTGCTCGGCTCAAACTGGAATGACCCAGGCAATTTTCAATCACCTCCACATGGCAATACAGGACCCGGTGCATCGGGTGGGGCAAACGAAGAGTTCCATTTTGGCGGAACCGGATTCAGTGACTTTTTTGAGCAGTATTTCAGTGGAGGAAGCCGCTACGGCTTCCCTCAAGGATACGATGAAGGCATCCCCAGAAACTCTGCAAGTTCGGGACAGAAACGCAGGGGACACGATATCGAAGGCGATATTCTGGTCACGCTCGAAGAAGCCATGCACGGCACGCAGCGACCCGTATCACTGGAGACGATCAATCGGCAGACGGGAGTTGCACAGAAACAATCTTTTGAGGTCCGCATTCCACCGGGAGCCACAGATGGACGCAGGATTCGAGTCCCGGGCCATGGGGAACCCGGAATCAACGGTGGAGAATCTGGTGATCTTTACCTCCGTGTCAGGCACGCTTCACACCCGGAATTCACGACCCTCGAGTCCGATGTTTTCCACGAGATTGATCTCGCTCCATGGGAGGCGGTTCTCGGCACTGAGATCGTTGTCCCAACTCTCGATGGATCGATCAAACTGAAGATACCTCAGGCGAGCGAGAATGGGCAAAAGCTACGACTCAAAGGCCGCGGACTCCCCAGAGGCAAAACAGGTGAGAGGGGCGACTTCTATGTGACCCTTCGAATTGTCTTACCCACCCAAATCAGTGATGAGGAACGCACCCATTGGGAGAGCCTTCGCAGCAGTTCAACCTTCAACCCCCGCGCCTAATTTCATGAGTGATCCCGCCAAACAGCCTTACACTTTAGAGATTCTTGCGCAGGTCACAGGAATCTCCACCCGCACCCTGATTCAGTATCAGGAGCAAGGGCTCATTAACCCCGACTACGACGATGAAACCATACGCTCCATCCGCCGATTCGAGCATCTGCGCGAGACGTGTGAGGTGAATCTCTCGGGCCTAAAGCTAATCTTGAGCCTAATGGAAGAGATTGAGCAACTGCGTGCGGATCTGCGCAGACTGCGTTGAGGTCCCACTCAGCCTGCTTGCTTCTGGGCAACACCCCAGACCAAAGCCGCTTGCCTCACTGTTTTCATCGTGAACTGTAGAGGGATGACCGCGACACCTATTGAAATCCTGGCAAGCACCTTTTTTGCTCTCGCCGTTCTGCACACCTTTTCGGTGAAGCATTTTGCACGATGGGCTCACAAGTATCCCAGCGGTTCCATTCAGGAGAACCTGCTGCACTTCCTCGCGGAAACCGAGGTTGTCTTTGGACTCTGGGCTGGCGCCTTGTTCGCAGGCATCGCAGCCCTTGAGGGGAGCGTGCCAGAGGCCGTGCACTACATTGAGAGTCTCAATTTCACCGAACCCAAATTTGTGCTCGTTGTCATGGTGGTCGCGGCGACTCGGCCAGTCGTGCGACTCGCTGAAACGCTGATTTCGATGATTGCGAAGATTCTGCCCTTCCGTGAGACCATGGCCTTTTACATCGCCGCCCTCTCGTTTGGCTCACTTCTCGGCTCTTTCATCACGGAGCCCGCAGCCATGACTCTGCTCGCTATCCTCTTGAAGCGTCGCTACTTTGATCGTGGGATCAGCACCCGCTTGGCCTATGCAACGCTCGGGCTACTTTTCGTAAACGTCTCCATCGGCGGCACTCTCACCCAGTTCGCAGCGCCCCCCGTTTTGATGGTGGCCACAAAGTGGGAGTGGGACATGTCTTTCATGTTCACCACCTTCGGCTGGAGAGCCGCGGCCAGTTGCATCGCTTCTACGGCACTCGTGGCTTGGTTCTTCCGGAAGGAGCTTCTCGCCGTTCAAGTGCAGGCTCAGCCGCCACAGCCCATACCGCCTTGGCTCACCGCCCTGCATGTCTTTTTCCTCGCCGCCGTCGTCGGCTTTGCCCATCACCCCGATGTTTTCTTCGGTGTTTTCATGATGTTTTTAGGTCTCGTGACCGCGACCCGGGAATACCAGGATAATCTTAAACTCAAAGAAGGTCTTCTCGTTGGTTTCTTCCTCGCGGGACTCGTCACCTTGGGGTCCCTGCAATCTTGGTGGCTCAAACCATTGATCGAAGGATTGGATGGAACGATGCTCTTCTTCGGCACGACAGGACTGACTGCCCTCACGGACAACGCAGCCCTCACTTATCTCGGCAGCCTCGTCGAAGGCATTACACCTGAACTCAAATACGCTCTCGTCGCCGGAGCCGTCACGGGAGGCGGCCTGACTGTCATCGCAAACGCTCCTAACCCGGCTGGCATCGGCATTCTCCAGTCCAGCGAAGCCTTCAAAGGGGAAGGCATCAGCCCACTAGGCCTCTTCCTGGGCGCCCTGATGCCCACCGCCGTCGCCGTGGTGTTTTTCTGGCTGATCGGTTGATTTGGCGAAAGGGTCGTTGAATGAAAAGAGGCTTTCTCTCTTGGGCCGTTCTCCTGCTGGCGGCAGGAGTGCTGATCAAGTTGCATCTCGACTGGACACCACAACTGCCGGAACGCGTGGCTGCTCATTTTGACATGGCCGGTCAGGTCACTCGCATGCGCCCGACCGGTGCATTCGGGCTGGGGACTTGGGCGATGCATCTGGGCCTAGCCGCGCTCGTTGTTGGGTTAATGAGCTTAATGCACACGCTTTCGCCTCATGACATCAAAGTGCCGAACGCCGACGACTGGCGACAGCCTGCACACTTCAAAATCGCCTGCCACCATCTGCGTGACTGGTCGCGTTGGTTCGCCGCCGCCTTGATCACCTGGGGCATCTTCTTCGACCGACAGCTTTTTCTAGCCAACCAGCGCCAACCTCCGCAGCTCGACTCTGACGCCATGAAGATCCTCATCGCTGCGGCCATCCTTGGCATGTTGATCTTGATCGGAATGCTTTGGCTGCGCTTCAGTCGCAATCCTCCTCGATGAACCTTCCCGCTCTGCGTCAAAAACTCCGCAAAGCCGCTGCCCCTTCCCAAGCAGTCATCGCCCGGCGTTTTTTCAAAACGGGACCCGGTGAGTATGGCGAGGGCGAATGCTTTCTCGGGCTCAAAGTGCCTCAAATACGTGCGGAGCTGCCCCAAACCGATGAACTCAGCGAAGCGGACGTTTTGGACCTCCTGCACTCCAAATGGCATGAGGAGCGCCTCCTCGCCCTGCTGGTGCTCGTGCGTCGATTCGACCGAGCAAAAAAGGACGCCGCAACTCAGCAGCAGATCGTCACGCTTTACCTCGCCAACACCCCATGGATCAACAACTGGGACCTCGTGGATAGCAGCGCCCCGCAGATCCTCGGTGCGTGGCTGCTTCAGCGAGATCGCTCCCCGCTCAATACACTCGCTGCCTCCACCAACCTCTGGGAGCAGCGCATCGCCATTCTCGCCACGCAGGCCTTCACCCGTGCCGGCGACTTCGCCGATACTCTGAGGCTCAGCGCCCTTTTTCTATCCCATCCCCACGATCTCATGCACAAAGCCTGCGGCTGGATGCTCCGCGAAGTCGGCAAACGTGATGTAAAACCGCTGCTGTCTTTTCTCGATACACATGCCCCAAAAATGCCGCGCACCCTGTTGCGCTACGCCCTCGAAAAATTACCCAAAGAGATCCGAAAATCCTACTTGGCGATGAAAGCGTAGTTGCGACCGATTCATTTGCATCCTGTCTCGAAGAATCCGCGTGAGCATTGACATTCATTCGCCCACGCAACAATGTTCCACTTCCCATGCACAAACCCTACCGCGGCAAACGCCCCTTCCGCCCCAAAGACAAAGCCGAGGGAGGCCCCTCACCTGTCCGGCGCACCGCGGCCCCGGCTCGAGAAAGCGGCCCTAAATGGCCACAGGGAACTTCATGGGAAAAATCGGCCGATTGGTATGATAAGATCATCGGTGAGCGCGGCTCCGACCTTTATCAGGCGGTCGTTATTCCCGCGGCTCTTGATCTTCTCCGCCCCATCAAAGGCGAGCGAATTTTGGACCTCGGCTGTGGTCAGGGCGTCTTCTCCCGCGCCATCGCTGAGTCTGGTGCCAGCGTCAGGGGAGTCGATGCCTCTCGCACGCTGATCACGACAGCTCGGAAATACCCATCGAAGACGCCTATTCGATACCTTGATCGCGATGCCGCGGAGATCCGCGATCTCGGACCCGTGGATGGGATCTCAGCCATTCTTTGCATTCAAAACATGGAGCACCTGGCGAAAGTGTGTCAATCTGCCGCGCACATCCTTCGTCCCGGAGGTCGAATGGTCTGGGTATTGAATCACCCCAGTTTCCGCATTCCTCGCCAGTCGAGTTGGGGGTTTGAGGAAGAGCGCAAAATCCAGTATCGCCGTATTGATGCTTACGCCTCCCAGATGAGCGTGCCGATTGTGATGCACCCTGGAAAAAAGGATAGTGAAAGCACGGTGTCCTTCCACCGCAGCATCTCAGATCTCTGCCGCCCCGCTTTTGAGTCAGGGCTGATTCTCTCCGGCTTTGAGGAACTCATTTCTCACAAAGAAAGCGAGCCGGGCCCGCGAGCCAGGGCTGAAAACAAAGCCCGGGCTGAATTCCCTCTTTTTCTCGCACTCCGCTTTGAGAAGCGTCTGTGATGGCTCGCGACGTAAGACCCGCATTGCCATTCGCGTTTGGATTCGACCACCATGAAGATTTCTCTCATTCTCTCCTTATCGCTTGTTTCGATGGCCTCTTTTGCCCGGGCTGCCATCACGATTGAAAAGACGCCCAGCGGAGGAGCCGTCATTCTGCACGACGGAAAAACCTTTGCTGAATACATCGTCGACCAGGCCAACAAACCCTATCTTGCGCCCGTGTTTGGCCCTTCGGGAAAGCAAATGACACGCAACTACCCGATGAAAAAAGTGGAGGGCGAGCAACATGATCACCCTCACCACAGGGGACTTAATTTTGGGCATGAAGGCATGGGCGGAACAGACACGTGGGCGGAAGCGGCAACCTTCGCCGAGAATGCCAAATATGCCGAACGACTGAAACACCTCGGAAGCCAGAAACACCGCGAGTATAAGAAGATGGAGGCCTCCGCTGATTCAGCGATTCTTTCGGTCGTGATTGACTACCTCGATGTGGATGGCAAAAAGCAATTCGAAGAAGAAAGGACCTTCACTTTCCGGGCAACCTCATCTACCCGCATAATCGATGTGGACCAGACATTCAAGGCGACGGGTGAAACCATCAAAGTGGAAGACAAAAAAGACGCAGGACTCAGCATCCGCGTCCCCACGGAGATGGCGGTCGAGATTGAAAAGAATAAACCCGGAACCGGTCACATCATCAACAGCGAGGGCCTGACCGATGCCGATGCGTGGGGGAAACGCGCCAAGTGGTGCGACTACCATGGTACGGTCGGAGGGGAACACATCGGTGTGGCTATTTTGAATCACCCAAGCAGTTTCCGTTTTCCCACACCTTGGCACGTCCGCACCTACGGACTTTTCACCGCCAATCCATTCGGCACTCAGAGCCTGGACAAAGCGGCTGAAAATGGGGCCTTCGATCTGAAGCCCGGCACACCTCTGCTTCTGCGTCACCGTTTTATCTTCCACAGCGGGGACGAGAAGACAGGAAAGATCGCCGAAGCTTTCGAAGCCTACTCAAAAGAGTAGCCGAGTGCGCACCCCGTTTTACATCGTCGGCCCGACGGCTTCTGGAAAGTCGGCAGTCGCCCTGGCCCTGGCCCTCCGAGTCGGCGGGGAAATCGTGAATGCGGATGCCTATCAGTTGTATCGGAAACTCGATGTGGTTTCTGCGAAGCCCTCATTGAGTGAGCGGCAAAAGGTTCCGCACCACCTTTTCGATGTGCTGGACCCCAGTGAATACTGTGATGCTCAACGTCTGCGAGATCTAGCTCTACCCTTGATTGATCGGATCGCTAAGGCGGGACGAACGCCGATTATCGTGGGTGGATCGGGGCTCTACATCAAAGCGCTGACTCATGGCCTTGCCAATCTCCCGGGGCGCGATCCGACTCTTCGGCATCAATTATCACAACTCACACTTGAGGAAATGACATCTCAGTTACTGAGCCTTGACCCTGCTGCGCCCGAGAATGTCCCGATGACGAATCCACGTTACGTCGAGCGCGCTCTGGAGATCTGCTTGCTGACGGGGCGGCCTCAATCAGAGCTGAGACAAACTTTTGCATCCATCGCACCCGATGCCAAAGGAGTGGTGCTGAGCATGGAGCGGGAACGGCTTTACGAGCGAATCCGGCTTCGAGTTCAAAGCATGCTGGCCGCTGGATTGATCGAAGAAATTCGCGGCTTGGGTGAACTGTCCATCACGGCTGAAAAAGCCATCGGCATACGTGACGTCCGACGATTCCTCGCCGGAGAGTGCACCGAGGCGGAGGCGATCGAGGCGATCACCCTCGCCACACGGCGATATGCCAAAAGGCAGAACACATGGTTTCGCCGCGAGCAATGGCTCCAAACGATTTGCCTCACCGAGGATTCCACCCCAGAATCGACAGTTGATCAGATCCTCGAACTCTTCCCTGAACTCCAAGAATGACCCTCCCCTTCAGCCAGACCATCCGCGTCGAACTCGGATCTCGCAGTTACGATGTGAAAGTGGGAACCAACCTCCTCAGTGGCGTTGGAGCCGAGGCCAAACTTCTTTTTCCTAACCTGAAAAAGGTTGTGGTGGTCACAGACTCAAATGTGGGTCCGATCTATTCAAAGGAGGTCCTCGGGAGTTTTTCAGGAACCGGGATCTCGTGCGAGTTGATCACCGTTCCAGCCGGTGAGGCGTCCAAGGCGATGAGTCGAGCTCAGGAAGTCTGCTCTGGATTCACCCGGGTTGGCTTGGACCGGAAAAGTCTCGTGATCGCACTCGGTGGCGGTGTCATCGGTGATCTGGCGGGTTACTGCGCAGCCATCTACCAGCGCGGTATCCCCTACCTTCAAATCCCGACAACGGTGCTCTCGCAAGTGGATAGCTCGGTCGGTGGAAAAACAGGCGTGAATCTGCCAGAGGCCAAAAACATGGTCGGATGTTTTCATCAACCTTCACTTGTGATTGCGGACGTGGGGACGCTGACTTCGTTACCCGATAAAGAGTGGAGTGAGGGCTTTGCTGAGATTATCAAGCACGCCGCCATTCGTGATGCCGACATGTTTGATGAGATTCAAAAGGTCGCAAATCGCGAGGGAGACATTGGCGCACTCATCGCACGAAACATAGCGATCAAAGCACGAATCGTAGAAGCCGACGAGCATGAAACGACAGGGCTGAGAGCCCTGCTGAATTTCGGACACACGCTGGGCCATGCGATCGAGAATGCGGCTGGCTATGGCAGACTCCTGCATGGCGAGGCCATTAGTTTGGGGCTCGTAGCAGCAGCGCGTTTATCCGCGCAGCTCTCGGGCCTGAATGCAGAGAGTGTAACCCGGATTACCAGCCTGCTAAAACTCTTCCATCTTCCAACAGAGTTACCAGATGATCTTAGTGAGGAAGAGATTCTCTCAGCCATGAGACATGACAAGAAATTCGAGGCTGGTCGGATTCGCTTTGTGCTTCTCCGTGCGGCGGGGGATGCATTTGTTAGTGATGCGGTGACTCTCGATCACCTCAGTCAAGCGGTGCGGGGCTTGCGGAATTCTTGATTCGATTCAGATGACAAGAACCGAGGCCTACATCACTCTCAATCTGCTACCAAAGATCGGTCCTGTTCGAGTGCGCCGTTTGCTGGAAGCCTTCGGCAGTCCGGAAAAAGTCTTGATGATGAGCGCGGGTGAGATCGCTCGAGTGAGCGGTTTTAGCCAAGACCTCGCCGAGGTCATTTCCCACTGGGAGGATCATTGCGATCTCCCTCATGAACTCAGTCGCATCCGGGATTTGGATTTGAAAATCATCACTCAGGAGGATGATCTGTATCCCTCGCTTTTGAAAGGCATCCACGATCCACCAATCCTGCTTTACGTCTGGGGGAACCTGACGGCTCGGGATCACCACGCAGTGGGTGTTGTCGGCTCCCGAGGCGCTACGGCCTACGGCATGTCGATGACAAAGAAGCTCTCCTTCCAAATCGCCTACTCGGGATACACCGTGATCAGCGGATTGGCCCGTGGGATTGACACGACGGCACATGAAGCTGCTCTCGCGGCGAAAGGCCGCACCGTCGGAGTGATTGGCTCTGGGATCGGCAAGCTTTATCCTCCCGAAAACCTGGCTCTCGCGGAGCGCATGGCCCAAAATGGGGCGGTGATCAGTGAGTATCCGGTGGATCGGATCGCTGACAAACAAACCTTTCCCTATCGAAACCGCATCGTCGCGGGATGGAGCAGCGGGCTATTGGTCGTTGAGGCCCCGACGAGAAGCGGCTCCCTCATCACGGCCCAGCAGGCTGTTGAACAAGGGAGAACGGTTTACGCCGTTCCGGGAAACATTGACCGGCCATCGTCGGCGGGCTGCAACCGACTCATCCAACAAGGAGCCAAACTGGTCATGGATGGCGGGGATATTCTCGATGATTTGATGACTCTTTTTCCAACCGCCCCTCAAGCGCCGAAAGTCGAAGAGTCTCGTCCGAGTGTATCGCTAACTTTGGAAGAAGAAATTCTCTTCAAAGCGCTCGGGACTGATGAGACCCATATCAATGATTTAACTGAGCGCTCCGGCCTGACTCCCGCCACCGTTTCCTCCACCCTGATGCGACTTGAAATGAAGCGCCTCATCCGTCCACTGCCAGGCAAAAGATACACGCGACTAGTCTAAAAACGTCGCTTTGACCCGCATCGCTTTGTCCAGAAGGGCCAAATAATCGGAACAGTGGATCTCGTGGCCGCCAAACTGCGCCAAATGAGGAGTCGTCCACTGGGTATCGTGCAGAAGAAATCCACGAGCCAGAAGTCGACGCTGAAGACCAACGAGTGCCACTTTGGAGGCCTGCGTCTCACGGCTAAACATGGACTCTCCAAAAAAGGCACCACCGATCGCCACGCCATAAACGCCCCCCACCAATCGGCCCTCACGCCACACCTCAGCGGAGTGCGCGTAACCGAGCTCGTGCAGCGCCTGGTAACCATCCAGGATTTCGTCATTGATCCATGTTTCCTCACGGTCGGCACACCCCCGCATCACATCAGCAAAGGCCGTACTCCAACGGAGTTCAAAGGGACATTGCTTGGCTAGGTAACGCTCAAATCGGGCGGGCACATGAAACTCTTTCACCGGCAGGATGCCACGAAAACGAGGCCTATACCAATTGATCTCTCCACTCGAATCCCCCATGGGAAACATTCCCTGGCTGTAAGCGTTGAGGATGACGGCGGGAGCAAGAGCTGGCATGAAGGTCTCCACTTATAACACTGGTGATTCTGCTTTCTACTTGGACGATGCAAGATAGAGTCCCTTTCAAAATCTCCGCACCTCATGCGCAAGGTCATTTATCCCGGAAGCTTCGATCCCATCACCAATGGTCACCTTGACGTGCTCAGTCGAGCTGTCGGCATTTTTGATGAATTGGTCGTCGGCGTGGCCAAAGACAGCACCAAGAAGACTCTCTTTTCCCTCGCAGAACGGGTGAATCTGATTCAGGAGGCGACTCAGCACATCCCCCACGTTGTGGTGAAACCGTTCGAAGGCTTGTTGGTCGATTTTGCCAAAAAAGAAAAAGCGGTCGCCCTTGTCCGGGGGCTCCGCGCGGTGTCTGACTTTGAGTTTGAGTTCCAACTCGCTTTGATGAACCGGAAACTCGAACCCAACCTTGAGACGATCTTTCTCATGCCGAGGGAGGAGCTCACTTATATCAGTTCCCGTCTGGTGAAGGAAATCTGTCGACTCGGGGGCAATATCGACCTTTTCGTCCCACCGAACGTGGCCGTGGCCCTACGATCCAAGCTCGCCAGTGCCCAACTCACCGAACCCGATCCCGCCTAAAACCATGAGCGCCCTGAGCATCGAACTGAGACACCTACCCGAAGAAGGCCTTCATCGTGAAGGAAAACTGCCGGTTGCCGTTCTTGACCTATCATCGGACGATCCCGTCCGGCCCATTTCACCGGTTATCTACTCTTTGGATATTCAGAAAGACGAAGATGAACTGGTCGCCATCGGCACCGTTTCTGCTGATTTTGAGCTGGAATGTGGCCGCTGCTGCCAGCGCTTCCCCTTTCGGCTGGAAATCCCCGATTTTGTTCTCGAAGTGCCGATTGAAAACGAAGCGATGATTGACTTGACGGAGCCGCTGAGGGAGGACATACTCCTTTCCCTTCCGAGCTACCCGCGCTGCGAAGATGGCAACATCACTCCGCGCAAATGCCCGGCCGAAGGCAAATTCGAACCGGAGAATACACCCTCCATCGAAGCGCCGCCGCCGAGTAAAGCAGGTACCTGGGACGCACTCGACCAATTGAACTGATAACTACCCTATCCCATGGCCAATCCTAAGCGCAGACAATCCAAGAGCAGACAGAAAATGCGCCGCGGCGCAACGCGCTGGAAAGCTCCCGTCCTCAAATCCTGCCCCGAATGCGGGACCACGATCCCTGGCCATGTCGCCTGCCCTTCCTGCGGCTACTACAAAGGCCGCCAAGTTCTCAGTGTGCCAGCAGCCGAATAGCTGACCTCGCTCACCTTTCAGACAATCCCCACTGAGCCTCGCGGCCGGTGGGGATTCTCGTTTCTAGATCTTGGAGTTTGAAATCCTTCATCGCCGGGTTTAGATGCGAGCCTGCCCCGAGGCAGCCTGTTGAGAACGTAGAATGAAGATCGCAATTGATGTGATGGGCGGTGACTTCGCCCCGCAAAACCCAGTGGGCGGAATCCGCCTCGCTCTCCAGGAGCTACCCCAGATCGAGCGCCTCTTTTTGGTGGGTGTTCCTGAGATCATCGAGCGCGAGCTGGAGTTGCAAAAAGTGGTCAGCACCAAACTTGAAATCCTCTCCGCGATGCAAGTCGTCGAGATGTCGGACTCAGGACTCGACGCCGTCCGTCGAAAAAAAGACAGCTCAATCAGCCGTGCCGTGGATCTGGTGAA